>CADEEO010000047.1:11301-21378 GCA_902826365.1 uncultured Hyphomicrobiales bacterium
GATTAACTTAGTTCGAAATCTAAAAACTTTCGTGACATAAATCAAAGGGTCGGCGCAAGAAAAATGGAAAAGACCCGCAAGGCCTGCAGCCATTGGATAAATGATCCATGAGCGCGTCAAAAAGATCGCATAATGCCCGGGGCTGCTGTCGTTAAGGCCCATCCATTGGCCAAACATGAAATATCCCCAAATCGCAAGCGAAACTGGCACTTTCCAAATGCTGCTGCGCTGATCATGGCTTAATGGGTGGCCAAATTTCCACGTCATCCAGATCGTCGGGCCAGCTAGAAGAAGATTTGTTAGCGCAACGAATGACCAGCATATGGCGACGAAAGATACATATCTCGTTCCCCAAAGCGGGGATAGCGTATCATATGCAACTCCTTCGACAGCCAGTTTCTCAAAATGTGCTCGAAACCAAGTATCAACCCCCTGAATAAAACCTGAAGTAAACCAAGCGTCTGGCAACAATGGCCAAACTACTGACAGAACCAAGAGCGTCCACAGGGGAAGTTGGAAATAAAAACGGCACCAGCGGTAGAAAACTATGCCTTCGTCTTTTTGGTAGATCTGCTGAGGATAATTTCCAACCGTCATTTTGGGCTTTGCCTTTGATCAAATGGAAATTAAACGGCAGGAATTAACAAGATTACGTTCGTCAAACACTTTATACTTTAGCCAACTTCTTTTGAACCTTAACCGCTTCCAATTAAAGCGTTCTTGGAGGCATTGAAATCAGCATCAAATGATGCTATTTTAATGCCTAGAAGGAGCTTGCAATATGCGCACCACAATCGCCTTGGACGACGAGCTTGTTGCCCAGGCTCAGGAATATACGGGCCTTAAGGAAAAATCCACGTTGGTCCATGAAGCGCTGAAAGCGCTTATTGCGCGGGAAAGCGGCCGGAGGCTTGCCCTGCTTGGCGGCAGTCAGCCGAAACTGACTGCCGCGCCCCGGCGAAGGCCCAAATCTGGATGATTCTGGTCGACACATCCGTATGGATCGATCATTTGCGCAAGAGCGATGTCGGGCTAAAAGCGTTGCTGGGAGCGGGGCAGGTGCTGGTTCATTCATTCGTGATCGGCGAGCTCGCCTTAGGAAATTTGCGTCAGCGTGATGCGATATTGCAGTCCTTGCAGGATTTGCCGCAAGCCGTACGGGCAAGCGATAACGAGGTGTTGGGCTTTATTGAGCAAAATGGCCTCTTTGGGCTTGGGATTGGATATGTGGATGCGCAGCTTCTCGCTTCGGCGCGCCTCAGCGCAGCTCTCCTTTGGACCCATGACAAGCGCTTGCATGAGGTAGCCAGCAAGCTTGGCCTCGCGGCACAGACCATTAACGAGGCCAAGCCTTGAGTATTTCCCCCCAGTCTTGTAAGCCTCGGCCCCTGTCAAACACACGAGGCTAAGGCTGCGGAATGGCGATTAAACTCTACAAGGGCGACTTGCCCGCCGGATTGGATTTCGGCCCCTCCGTCGCCATTGATACGGAAACCCTGGGCCTGCTGCCGCGCCGCGACAAGCTCTGCCTCGTGCAGCTCTCCTCCGGCGACGGCAATGCCCATCTCGTGCAACTCGACCGCGCCACCTATGACGCGCCCAACCTCAAGGCGCTGCTGGCCGATCCAAAAACCACCAAGATTTTCCACTTCGCCCGCTTCGATGTGGCCGTGCTCAAGCACTACCTCGCTGTCGACACATTCCCCCTCTACTGCACCAAGCTGGCCTCAAAGCTGACCCGCACCTACACGGATCGCCACGGCCTCAAGGATCTGGTGAAGGAATTGCTCGGCATTGAATTGAACAAGCAGCAGCAAAGCTCCGATTGGGGGGCCCATGTGCTGAGCGATGCGCAAAAGCAGTATGCGGCCCAGGACGTGCTCTATCTCCATGAACTGAAGGCCCGCCTCGACCAGATGCTGGAGCGCGAAGGCCGTGGCCCCCTTGCCAAGGCCTGCTTCGACTTTGTGCCCACCCGGGCCTCGCTCGATCTGGCGGGCTGGACCGAAGAAGATGTCTTCGCACACTGAAATCCAGCCTGACAACACCGATGAACTGCTGCTGGCCGCGGCCCGCCGGGCCCGCCTGGCCCCGATGTTAAGTGGGGCGGCCCTGGCGCTTGGCCTTGGGCTGATAATCTTGTTTTTCGCCCAGGCCGGTTTCTTTTCTGCCCTGCGTCCCGCGTCAAAACCGGCGCCCCCGACGGTTGAAATGCCCGAACAGATAGCCGGCTCTTTTGCCCGCATTTCCGGTTTTGACCGCGAAAATCAGCCCTATGTCATAACCGCCAAAAAAGGCTATCAAGACAAGGAAACGGTGGACCTGATCCACATGGAAGGCCTGACCGGCACGTTCCAAAGAAAATCTGGCCAGTCCCTTGAGCTGTTTTCAAATGCCGGCCTGTATAATGCGAAGGTAAAAGAGATGCATCTGGATGGCAATGTAAGGATCGTGGAGAACGGCCGCTTTACCGCAACCATGGCAAAGGCCCATGTGGAGCTTGAGAAGAAAAATCTGGTGTCCGATGTGCCGGTTGTGGTTGAAATGGAGGCCGGAACCATTCAAGCGAACGGCCTGCAAGTGAGCAACGATGGAAATAACATAAAGTTCCTGAACGGGGTAAAAGCCCGTTTCGATGAGACAGCAAAAAAGGGAGACAGTACCCCATGATCCGGAAGTTAATGGCTTCAGCCTTCGTTCTGGGCCTGATGGCGGCTCCTTTGCATGCCGCCGAGAAAGTCTCGACCCCCGTTGAGGTGGAAGCCAATGAAATGGAGATCATTGATGCCGACAAGCAGGCCATTTTCCGGGGCAAGGTCAATGCGGTCCGCGGCAGCCAGCAAATCAGAAGCGATGTCATGACGGTCTTCTATGCTGACGTAAAGCAGCCCGATGGCACAAGCAGGTCGCAGGCCAGCAAGCTGGACGCCACCGGCAACGTCACCATCACCACCAGCAAGCAGGTGATTACCGGCGAATGGGCGAAAATGGATATATTGGCGAACATCCTTTTGGTGGGCGGCCATGTCAAGCTCACCGAGGGAAAAACCACCCTGCAGGGCGAAAAACTCACCGTTGACCTCAATACGGAGAGAACCCTGATGACCGGTGGCCGCGTTAAGGGCAGTTTTGTTCCAAAATAGCGGGCTTCATTTTATATTAACACAAATAGGCGGTAATCAGGTGGCGCAGAACGGTGAAGTTGGACGCATTCGGCGTCCGGGTGTGGCGATAGATGCGCCAATCCGGGCAAAGAGCGCGCGCTCCATGGGCCAAAAGCCCGGCGGAGATGCGAGGTCCCATGGCCAGCCTGCGCGCGAAGGGATTGTCGCCCGTTTGCTCGCCAAGAGCTACAAGCGCCGCCCCGTCGTGCGCGGCGTGACACTCACCGTCAGGCGTGGTGAAGCCGTAGGTCTTCTCGGACCCAATGGCGCCGGCAAAACGACGGTGTTCTATATGATCACCGGCCTCATTGCCGCCGACCAGGGCACGATCAGTCTTGACGGGGCGGACATAACCCATCTGCCGATGTACCAGCGCGCTAGGCTGGGAATCGGCTACCTGCCTCAGGAAAGCTCGATCTTCCGCGGACTCTCGGTTGAAGACAATATCCGCGCTGTACTCGAGCTCGTCGAGCCCGGGAAATCCAGCCGCGAACGTGTGTTGCGTGAGTTGCTAGATGAGTTCTCTATTACCCATATCCGGCATTCGCCGGCTGTTGCACTCTCTGGCGGAGAGCGTCGCCGCGTGGAAATCGCCCGCGCCCTTGCCGCAAAGCCAAAATTCATGCTCCTCGACGAGCCCTTCGCCGGAATTGACCCGATTGCGATCGGTGATATTCGCAACATGGTGCGACAGCTCACCGCTCGGGGAATCGGGGTGCTTATTACGGATCACAACGTTCGAGAAACCCTCGAGCTCATCGACCGGGCGCTCATCATCCATGAGGGCCAAGTCCTGACCGAAGGCACGCCCAATGAGATTGTCAACAATCCCGATGTGCGCCGCTATTATCTCGGCGAAGAATTTTCGCTCTAGGATTGGTGGCTAGCCATGGCATTGTCGCAGCGGATGGATTTGCGCCAGGGCCAGTCCCTGGTCATGACCCCGCAGCTGCAGCAGGCCATCAAGCTGCTGCAGATGTCCAATCTCGAGTTGCAGGCCTATGTCGAAGGCGAGCTGGAACGCAATCCGCTGCTGGAGCGCGACGAGCGCGGCAGCGATGTCCAGAAATCCGAAACGCGCGAACCCGATGCGGACACCGTCTCGGAGCTGAATTCCAGCACCTCCCAGGAAGACAAGCTCCGTACCCTCGATACGGACCTGGAAAATGTCTACACCCACGAGGCCCGCGCCGACGCCAGCAGCCGTGAAAGCCAGGCCCCTGCCGAATCCGGCTGGGCCTCGCTCCGCCCCACCGGCGGCATTTCACTCGACAGCGACGAATTTGATTTCAGCGCCTCGCTCACCCGGACGCAAACCCTGGCCGAGCATCTCACCGGTCAGCTCAATCTCAATATCTCGGCCGCCACCGACCGCATCATTGGCCAAAACCTCATCGGCATGGTGAATGAGGCGGGTTATCTCACTGGCGATATTTCCGACATTGCGAACACGCTCGGCACCAGCCGCGATCATGTGGCGCGCGTTCTCGAAACGCTCAAGACCTTTGATCCCGTCGGCGTCTTCGCCGCCGATTTGCAGGAGTGCCTCGGCCTGCAGTTGCGCGAACGCAATCGCCTCGATCCGGCCATGGCAACCTTGATCGCCAATCTCAATCTTGTCGCCAAGCGCGATTTTTCCGCGCTGAAAACACTCTGTAAAGTGGACCTTGAAGACGTCAAGGAGATGATTGCCGAGCTCAAGCATCTCAATCCCAAGCCGGGCCATGCCTTTGGCTCCGAACCGGTCCAGCCTGTGGTGCCCGATGTCTATGTGCGCGCCGCCCAGGATGGCTCGTGGCTGGTGGAGCTTAACAATGATACTCTTCCGCGCGTGCTCTTCAGCAACCAGTATTTGAGCAAGGTGTCACGCACCGCCTCGCGTGAAGCCGACAAGAATTATCTCAGCGAATGCCAGGCCAATGCCACGTGGCTCATCAAGAGCCTTGACCAGCGGGCGAAAACCATTCTGAAAGTGGCGCGCGAAATCGTCCGCCAGCAGGATGCGTTCCTGGTTTTGGGCGTTCAGCACCTGCGCCCGATCAATCTCAAGACCGTGGCCGAAGCCATCGAGATGCATGAGTCGACGGTAAGCCGCGTGACCTCGAACAAATATATGGCAACTCCGCGCGGTACATATGAATTGAAATATTTCTTTACCACCGCCATTGCCTCTTCGACGGCGGGCGGTGACAGCCACTCGGCGGAATCAGTGCGCCAGCGCATCAAGGACATGATCGCGGCCGAAGCCCCGAAAAGCATCCTGTCCGATGATGCCATTGTTGAAAATCTCCGCGCCGAAGGCATTGAAATTGCCCGGAGGACTGTCGCTAAATACCGGGAATCACTGAATATTCCCTCGTCCATCCAGCGCCGCCGGATGGCCCAGTCGGAAGCTCGTTAAGCAATTGACTTGAGCTACCCACGCGGCTAGTTTCCGCCCCGTTTTGAGGGCCGGACCCTGTGTCCTGATGTGCAGCAAGGCTGGCCTTAATTTCCACAAGGAACATTTTCAAATTAGTTGACGTTAGCATTTCGCGCGCCCATGTCTTATAAGAAGAGGTGGCGGAGAAGGATTTTCGAAAGCCATGCAGATTAAGGTCACCGGCAAGAACCTCGATATCGGTGAGGCGCTCAGGAACCACGTAGACGGGCGCCTGCAACAGTTCCGCCAGAAATATTTTGAAGGCACCGTGCATGCCCACGTGACCATTGAAAAGCAGCGCTCCAGTTTCCAGACGGATTGCAGTTTGCATTTGGCCACCGGCCTTGTCCTCCAGTCCCATGGCAACGCGGCGGAAGCCTTCCAGAGTTTTGATGCGGCCGCCCAGCATCTTGAGAAGCAGCTGAAGCGTTACAAGCAGCGCTTGAAGGACCATCACAAGGAGCGCCGCGAACCGGTGCGCCAGTCGCAAGCCGCGAGCTATGTCATTCAGGCGGGCGGTGACGAGGGTGAAGAGCCGTCGGGCCTCAACCCCGTGGTCATCGCCGAATCATCCACCAGTGTACCGGAGCTTTCCGTCGGAGAAGCCGTCATGCAGCTTGAAATTTCCAGTGTCCCCTTCGTTCTGTTCAGAAACAGCAAGGGTGGCCAGACCAATGTGGTCTACCGGCGCAGCGATGGCAACATCGGCTGGGTCGACCCCAGGCCCGCCGCGTAAGTGGAAATGCAAGCATGACAGATCTCGCAGATATCATCGACGCCCGCGCCGTATTGCCCAGCGTGAAGGCGCAAGGCAAGAAGCAGCTCTTGGCCGATCTCTCGCAGGCCATCGCGAAATTCGTGGCCGTTGATCACCGCATCATTTTTGAAACGCTGCTCACCCGCGAAAAGCTGGGTTCAACCGGAATTGGCCAGGGCATCGCCATTCCCCACGGCAAGCTCGCCGCCATCAATCGTGTCTACGGACTGTTTGCCCGTCTGAGCACGCCGATTGCCTATGATTCGCTCGATGGCCAGCCGGTGGACCTGGTGTTTGTTTTGCTCGCGCCCGATCACGCCGGCGCCGATCATCTCAAAGCGCTCGCGCGCATTTCAAGGCTGCTGCGCGAAAACGACACCATCGTAAAACTGCGCGGCACCGACACCGCCGAAGGCCTATATTCAATCCTCACCGAACCCTCAGCCGCCGCGGCCTGACCCCCATCTCATCATGACCGCGCTTGACGCGGTCATCTGCCCCGATAAAAAAGATGGCCGTGTCGGGCACGGCCATGATGAAAAGTGGAAGGTTTGATATCCCTTAATGCAAGCTGATGGCCACCAGCTCATGCTCAACCGCGCTGTCGGCTGCGGCTTCGCGGGTTCCCGAAATCGAAATCGGTGAGCCATTGGCATTGAACAGGCAGAAGAGCTTGGCGTCGGGTGCGACCCGCGCCTGCGGTCCGACCAGGCGGATCACCTCGCGCCCTTCAATCTCGCGAATATAGGACAGCGCACCGTTGCCAAGCTGGGCCAGTTCTTCTGGGCTCAACTCAAAGGCTTCTTTGTTGCTGCTGGTGTTCATGTTCCTACTCCTTGATCTCAATCCGACGTATAACACTGCTTGGTTCCGGTCTCCTTAAGTTAATAATTAAAAGACCGTTTACAAGGGTGGCGTCGATCACATCCATGCCGTCGGCCAGCACGAAGGCCCGGGCAAACTGCCGCCCGGCAATGCCGCGGTGCAGGTAGTCGCGGGGTTCCTCGTCTTTTATCCGTCCCCGGATGTTCAGCTGGTTGTCCTCGATGGTGATGTCCAGATCCTGGCGGCGGAACCCGGCAACCGCGATGGTAATGCGCAAAACCTCGCCGCCGCCTTCCGTCAATCGCTCGATATTGTAGGGCGGATAGCCCTCACCGGAGGTTTTGACGGCCCGCTCAAGCAGGCGTTCCAGATCGTCAAACCCCAGCAAAAGGGGCGAGGAAAACATGGCTATCTTGCTCATCGGACCTTTGCCCTCGTTAAAGCGGCGTCAAAACATTGCGGCCCATCTGGCACCGCAGCCTGATTGCTAATATGAGAGTGCCGGGAACTGTTTTCAAGGGAGTGGTCATGGCAGCGGTTTTGAATCGCATAGCACTGGTAACTGGCGCTGGAAGTGCCGAAGGCATCGGCTTTGCGTGCGCCAAGGCCTTGGCGGCAGCGGGCGCGCAGGTGGCGCTCACCTCGACGACCAAGCGCATCTTCGAGCGCCTCGAAACCCTGGGTGAGGGCCATGCGGCTTTCACCGCTGACTTGACCATCGTTGAAGATGTGAGCGACCTCATCAGCGCCGTGAAAGCCAAGTTTGGCAGCATTGATATTGTCGTGAACAATGCCGGAATGGTCCAGCAAGGCATCAACTTCAAAAGTTCGAGAATCGAGGAAATCACCGACGAGGAATGGCAGCGTCATTTGGCGCTCAACGTCACAACCGCCTTCAATGTCACCCGCGCCGTGCTGCCGCTCATGCAAAAGCGGAGATATGGCCGCATCGTCAACGTGGCCTCGGTGACGGGCCCGCTTGTCACCAATCCCAAAGCCGCCGGCTATTCCTCGGCCAAGGCCGCCATGACCGGCCTCACCCGGGTAACAGCCATCGAAAACGCCAGCCGCAACATCACCTGCAACGCCGTGCTGCCGGGCTGGATCGAAACCGCCTCGTCAAGCAATGAAGAAATTCTGGCGGGCAAGGCCACCCCTTCCAAAAGGCCGGGCACTGCTTCCGAAGTGGCCGCCGCGTGCCTGTTCCTGGCCAGCGAAGAGGCCAGTTACGTCAACGGCGCCATGCTGGTGGTTGATGGCGCAAATTCCATCGTCGAGTTCAAGGGGGCAGGCGATGCCTGGTATTGATGACTGGTCAGGCAAAACCGTTCTCATTGTCGGCGGCAGCGGCGGCATGGGCCGTGCCACGGCGCAGGAATTTGCCGAAGCCGGTGCAAATATCGCCATAGCTGATATCAGCATCGAAAACCTGCCATCGCAATTTCTCGCCATCAAGGGCGACGTCACGAACGTGTCGGATTGCGCCGAAATGGTTTCCAAGGCCGTGGCGCGTTTCGGCCGGCTTGATCTTCTCGTCAATGCGGCAGGCGTATGGGTCGAAGGTGAAAGTTCCAAGATGTCCGAGGCCCAGTGGGACCGCACCATCGGCATCAATTTGAAAGGCACCTTTTTCACCTGCCGTTATGCCATTCCGGAACTGGAAATAACCGGCGGCCAGATCATTAACATCGCCTCTGACGCAGGCCTCATGGGCGGCGCCGAAGCGGCAATTTACTGCGCCTCCAAGGGCGGCGTTGTCCTGCTCACCAAGGCCCTGGCCCTCGAACTCGCGCCAAAAGGTGTGCGGGTGAACGCCATTTGCCCCTGCGATGTGGAAACCCCCATGCTGGAGTTTCAGGCACAGGTCTTTGGCGGCGGCGACCCGGACGCCTACATTGCCAAGCTGCGCTCCATCTACCCGCAAGGAGCCCGCCAGCGTTTCGCAAAACCCGCGGAAATAGCAGCTTTTATCTTTGCGATAGCCTCGCCGCGGCTGGCCCCGATAACTGGTGCCGCGCTGCCAATCGACTTCGGAACTACCGCCGGAAGATGATGGTTCGCCACTTGCAAATGACAGGAATTTGGCGTCAATTGCTCTCAAGGCTTGATCAGCCGGTCAAAAAAATCAGGGAGATGTTTATGATCAGGAAATTACTCGCGACCGCTGCATTGACAGCAATGATGGCGGTGTCCGCATTCGCCGCCGACGACAAGCCGGCCATCGTCTTCGACATTGGCGGCAAGTTCGACAAGTCCTTCAATGAAAGCATGTACAACGGCGCCGAAAAATTCAAGGCGGAGACCGGCATTCAGTATGGCGAATTTGAAATCGCCAACGAAGCCCAGCGCGAACAGGCCATCCGCAACTTCGCCGACCAGGGCTACAGCCCGATCATTGCCGCGGGCTTCGCCCAGGCCTCGGCCCTTGAAAAAGTTGCCAAGGAATATCCTGATCTCAAGTTTGCCATTGTTGACATGGTCGTTGAATTGCCAAACGTGCAATCGATCGTGTTCAAGGAGCAGGAGGGCTCCTACCTCGTCGGCATGATGGCTGCCATGGCGTCCAAATCCGGCAAGGTCGGCTTTGTCGGCGGCATGGACATCCCATTGATCCGCCGCTTTGGCTGCGGCTATGTCCAGGGCGTGAAGGCCGCCAAGGCTGATGCAACGGTATTCCAGAACATGACCGGTGACACCGGCGCTGCCTGGAATGATCCGGTGAAGGGCGGCGAAATCACCAAGGGCCAGATGGCCCAGGGTGCTGACGTGATTTACGCTGCCGCCGGCGCCACGGGCCTTGGCGTATTGCAGGCCGCAGCGGATGGTGGCGCTCTGTCCATCGGCGTTGACGCCAACCAGAACTACCTTCATCCCGGCAAGGTTTTGACCTCCATGCTGAAGCGCGTGGA
>CADEEO010000048.1 GCA_902826365.1 uncultured Hyphomicrobiales bacterium
TAGGTGTCCTTGGCAGCCAAAGCCTGGTGAAGCGCGTCCGGATCCGCCAGCCCCACGTCCTCAATCGCCATCCGCACCAGCCGCCGCGCCAGAAACAAAGGATCCTCACCCGCCGTCAGCATTCGCGCCAGATAATACAGCGCCGCATCCGGGTCAGAGCCGCGCACCGATTTGTGCAAGGCGGAAATCAAATTGTAATGCCCGTCCGCCGCCTTGTCATAAAGCGGCATGCGCTTTTGAACCGTCTTGGTCAAAGCCTCGGACGTGAGCGGCAACGCGCCTTCCGGAATGGCGGAGAAAATTTCTTCAACAAGGTTGAGCATATAGCGCCCGTCCCCATCCGCCATGGCAATCAACGCCGATAAAGCCTGCGCATCGACCGGCAGCGGGCGCTTCTCAAACATTTCAGCCCGGGTCACCAGCGCCGTCATCGCATCCGCATCAAGCCGGTTCAGCACCAGCACCTGGGCACGGGAAAGCAAAGCGCCGTTCAATTCAAACGACGGGTTCTCCGTCGTGGCGCCAACCAGCGTAATTGTGCCGTCCTCCACATAAGGCAAAAACGAATCCTGCTGCGATTTGTTGAAGCGGTGGATTTCGTCAACGAACAGCAGCGTTCCCCGCCCCTGCTCGCGCCGGATGCGCGCCTGTTCGAAGGCCTTCTTCAAATCGGCGACGCCGGAAAAAATCGCCGACATCTGCTCGAAGGCCAGCCCGGTTTCGCCCGCCAGCAACCGCGCAATTGTCGTCTTGCCCGTGCCCGGCGGCCCCCACAGGATGATCGAAGGTATGCGTCCCGAAGCCAGCATGCGGCTGAGGATGCCGTCGTCCCCCGTCAGGTGTTCCTGCCCAACCACATCATTCAGCTTCTGCGGCCGCAGACGATCCGCCAATGGCCGTGGCGCTTCCCGGCCAAAGCCGGCCGCTTCGAAGAGCGTGCTCATCAGCGCAGCGTCATCTGTAATTTGCGCCCGCCGCGGTTGATCGCAAATTCCCAATAGCTTTCGTCGACAGCGACTGCCTTCTGCAAATCATCGACGCTGGCAATCGAAACCCCGTTCACTTCCAGCAGGATATCGCCCTTGCGGAAAAACCGCTTCGCCGGCCCGCCCTGGATTTCAAGCGCGATAACGCCACTGAGGCTTGAAGGCACGCCAAGCTCCTCCGCCACAGCTGGCGACAGATTGGCCACCACCATGCCCTGCAACGGATTCTTGCCTTCAATGAGAGTCTCGGCACGATCCGTTGTCTCCGGCGCCGCCACGAGCCTGACACTGGCCTCGCGCTGCTTGCCGTCCCGCTGGAACTCGATGATCGACGCTTGCCCAATTTTCGAGGTAGCCACCCGGTAGTTGAACTCCTTGGCGTTTTCCACGGGATGCCCGTCAAGCGCCAGAATGACATCCCCCTGCTGCAGCCCGGCAGCCAAAAGCGGGCTGTCCGGATGAAGCGTGGCAATAAGCGCCCCTTCGGGCCGCGCAAAGCCGAGGGATTCGGCAATGTCGGCGGTCACGTCCTGCAGGTTCGCCCCGCTCCACGGCCGCTGAATCTTCGTGCCGCTCTCCGCCGATTGCACCACGGTTTTCACCATATTGGAAGGAATGGAAAAACCGATGCCGATGGATCCGCCGGAGCGCGAAAAAATCGCCGTGTTGATGCCCACCAGCTCGCCCGCCATGTTCACCAAGGCGCCGCCGGAATTTCCGGGATTGATCGCCGCATCGGTCTGGATGAAGAACTGGTAATCGCTGATCCCCACCTGCGTCCGCGCCAGCGCCGATACAATGCCGCTGGTCACCGTCTGCCCGACACCGAATGGGTTGCCGATCGCCAGCACGAGGTCGCCCACTTCAAGGTTGTCGGAGTCGCCAAAGGCCAGCGCCGCCAATTCCTCATCGCCCACATCAATCTTCAGAATGGCAAGATCGCTGCGCTCGTCAGCCAACATAACTTTTGCCGGAAACTCGCGCTTGTCAGCCAGCACCACGCGAATATCCGTGCCGCCACGGATCACATGGTTGTTGGTCACAATCAGCCCAGAAGCTTCGACAATTACCCCGGACCCAAGCGAATTCTCCGCCTGTTTGCGCGGACGTCGGAAATTTCCCCTATCGCCGAAGAATTGGCGGAAGAATGGATCATTGAAAAGCCCCTGCTGGGAATCCTGCGCCGCCAGGGTCTTTGAATAGACGTTCACAACGGCCGGCGCCGTCATCTTCACCACCGGCGCAAAGGAAAGCTGCATCTGCGCCTGGGATGCGGGCACCGATGTTTCCGCCAGCGCGAGAGCACCCGACAGCACAGAACTCGTGAAAACCAAAGCAACTAGCCAGCGCATCTCAGCTCCAAATTCCTCAGACATTTCTATCAAGTCGCCCGCATTGGCGATATGATGGCCGTCACAAGATTATAGCACGAATCGCCAAAACACACCTTTTTTGCAAAGCCCCGGACATGCCTGACGCCACCACAAATATGACCTTTGAAACCGCTGCGGCGGCCTCCCTGGCCCTGAAGCCGGATGCTCCCCTGTTCTGTTTCAGCGCCCCCCAATTGCACGCACGCGCCCAGATCTTTCTCAAGGGCTTCCCCGGCGAGGTCACTTTTGCGGTCAAGTCCAATTCATCGTCTCAAGTGATCAAGGGTTTGGCCGATGCCGGGGTCAAGGCGTGGGACGTGGCCTCAGTCCATGAAATGGCCGTGGTCAGCAAAAGCGTTCCCAAGGCCCGCTTCCACTATCACAATCCGGTCAAGTCGCGCCGCGAGATCAGCGATGCCTATAAGGTTCATAAATGCCGACGTTATGTTGTGGACTGCCGAGAAGAACTGGCAAAAATTGCCGATATCATCGGCCCCACGAAAGACATCGAAATCGCCGTGCGCTTCGTGCTGCCCCGCGAGCGCGCCTCGTCAGCCCATGACTTTTCCACCAAGTTTGGCGCCCCCGATCATATCTGTGTGGAGCTGTTGAAGCAGGTCGTGTCCCTGGGCTACACGCCGCTTCTCACTTTTCATCCCGGCTCCCAGGCCACCGAACCCCAAACTTATGTGCGCCATATCGAGGCCGCCGCCCGCATCGCCAAAACGGCCGATGTGGCCATATCGAAACTCAACGTCGGCGGCGGCTTTCCCGCCAACTATGTGCTGAGCCCAGCGCCCGAGCCTCAGATGTTTTTCAAGGCCATCGAAAAAGCCGTGCTCAAAGCCTTCGGCAAAGACAACAAGCCGGCGCTGGAGTGCGAACCCGGCCGCGGGCTTGTGGCCACCTGCATGTCGCTGCTCACCCGCGTCAAGCTCGTCTGCACCGATGGCGATGATATCTTCATTAACGACGGGGTTTATGGCGGCCTCATGGAATACATGCAGGTGCCCGATTTGAAGCCGCCGTTCCGGGTGATCAGGGATGGCAAGGTGATTGAAGGCGAGGCCAAATCCTGGAAGGTCTTCGGCCCCACCTGTGATCCCCTTGATGTGCTGCCCCACAGGCTCGATATCCTCGCCGAACTGCGCGAGGACGATTTCATCGAATTCGGCTCGCTCGGCGCCTATGGTCTCGCCACCATGACGAATTTCAACGGCTACGGCGGCAATGCCATCATCAGTGTGGATCAGGTTTTGGCGCTTTAGGCGCAGCTGGCACTGAACAATACAGCCATGCGGGCGGTGAGCTTGCCGCTTTCAGCCGCCTATTCTAAGCACAGGCAATGCATGTCTCATCCAATCTGCGCGGCATAGCCTGCATGATCCTGGCCAGCGGCACCTTTGTGGCCAATGACAGCTTCATGAAACTCGTGCTGGCCGATACGCCGCCCCTGCAAGTTCTCCTGATGCGCGGCATTGCTGCAACCATCTGGTGCCTGCCGCTGGTTTTCATTATGGGCTATGGCCGCGATATTCCCCGCGTTCTCAATCCCTGGGTGCTTCTGCGTGCCGCCTTCGAAATTCTCGCCGTTGTGAGCTTTATTCTGGCGCTCAACCACATGCCCATTGGCGATATAACCGCCATCTTCCAGACGTCCCCCCTGCTTGTGGTAGCCGGCGTTTCGTTGATCTGGGGTGAGCGGATTGGCGGCCCGCGCATGGTTCTGATCGCCCTTGCCATCACCGGCGCATTGCTGATTGCCCAGCCCGGCAGTTCCACAGCCTCGCCCTATGCCGCTTTCGGCATTCTTACTGCCATTGGTTCGGCCCTGCGCGATATCGTCGGTAAAAAGGTGCCCCATGACATACCGGGGCTCGTCGTTGCCCTGGCCACTATCATCGCAGTTATGGTTGTCGCCGGACTCATCACCGCGCTCTTTGAAACCTGGGTTCCGCCGCGCCGCGCCAACATCTTCATGATGGCAGCGGCGGGCTTGTTTCTGGTGGGCGGCCACACCTTTGTATTTCTCGCCTTCCGCTTTGCCAAAGCGGCGGCCGTTGCCCCCTTCTACTATACCTTCACCCTGTGGGCCGTGCTTTCCGGCCTGATTGTCTTTGGCGATGTTCCGAATTGGCTCTCTATTCTCGGAATGTTGCTCATTCTCGCCAGCGGCCTTGCCAGCGTGGCCATGGATCAGCGCCGGATAAAACAGTAGGGACGCGTATTATTGGGCAATTCCCAGGGCTTTCATGATCGGCAGCCGCTTGCCGTGGAAATCGACCGCCATTGCGAGCAAAGCGGAAAGGTTTTCTTCTTTCGTTTCAACGGTCTTGCCATCCTTGATAAGCCGCTGGCCCTGTGCCTCCAATGAACTCCAGGCATCGGCGGCCCACTCGGCGGGAGTCTTTCTGGCGTTCTTGAGGGATTTCAAGAACAGTTTTTGAAACCGGGTCACGCCCACGGCTCCGCCGATAAGCGGGCTGGCGAGAAACATGGCATCGGATGAAAACTCCGCATTGGCGGTCAACGAGGCATTCAGGGCATTGCTGGTCGGCTGCGCCAGCTTGCGCTGCACTGGGCTTTGCGTCGGGCAAACATGCCCTGAGCCGATCAGCAGCGCCAATACCTGCATGATCTGTGCATGATTCTGCTTGGGCGGTCCCGCCATCAACTCGGCCCCGGTCTTGGGCGCGTAGCCATTGCTTGCGAGAAGTTCCAGAACGGGCAGGAAGGCTTCCTCTTGAAGTTTGGTTTCGCCCAACACCCCCATGATGCTGAGCGGCACATCGGCAACCGGCGTCATCAGGACAAAGGAATGCTCTTTCACCCGCGCGGCCTGTTCATGCGGCGGCATCGGCCTTTCCCCCTTCACCCAGATATCCTTCCGGAACTGCTGGTTGACCATATAGTCGCGCACTGACTCTTTCAGGATGGGATGTTTGATGTCATTCAGCAGCTTCTGCTGGCCGACGGTTAGATTCATGCCATCGTGGTGTTCGATGAAATTGGCCGATGCGGCAAAGGAAAGCTTGGCCTCCGACAGGTATTCCGCCACATCGGAGAATGGCATGGGCTGCCAAACGGCATTGAAATACTCATGAGCCACATAGTTGCGGTCCTGCGTCTTGATCTTCACGAGCCGGTCGGCCACCGCCGGATTTGCTTTGAAATAGCCGGCCTTCGAATCCACGACACTCTGCGCAAACGCAAGTGCGGCATCGACTTTGGAAAGAACGCCCAGCGCCTCGCCCGAGGCCAGGTCCGCGTGCAGGTTCATGAGATGGCGCAAGGGCATTGCCGCCGACCAACCCGGTGTTGAATTGTAGGAGATGTACAAGATGCCGCCAACGGCCAGGTGCCGGCGCGCAATCCTGACAATGACCCGGCGATTGGCGTCAGAAATCCAGGACCAGATGCCATGCAGGACAATCACGTCAAACACCGGAAGATCATCGCGTGCTGCCAGTTCCTCAAACGTGAAATCCAGCACCCTTACATCCGCGCCCGAAGCCGCCGCCAAATCCATGGCATTGGCGGCCTGCGCCGGGTTGAAATCCGTCCCCCAGTACTCGCCCGGAACCGTCGCGGCGTGGACGTTGAGCGACAGCCCTTGCCCATAGCCCAGTTCCAGGTAGCGCAACGGCCTGCCGACGCGGCAGCTCTGCATTTTTGAAAGCAGCGCGAACTCCAGCATCACCGGAGAGAGGTCGCGGTAATAGCCATGCGTATAGCCAATGTCAGCCCGGTAGCCGAAGGTCCAATCATCTGGCATTTTCGCGTCCCCCAATGGGAGGGCTATTCTCCTCCGATTCTGGGAGCATTCAAAAGCACAAAAAAGGGCAGAATTTCTCCTGCTCTTCAAACCAAACTGGTGCTGGCCGGCTTAGGCCGCAACCGCTTCCTTGGACTCTTCACCCGACTTCATCGATGGGCCCGAATCCTTGCCCTTTTCAGACGGATCACGGTCCACAAATTCGATCACGGCCATCGGCGCATTGTCGCCAAAGCGGAAGCCCGCCTTCATGATGCGGGCATAGCCGCCCTGGCGGTCCTTGAAACGCGCCGCGAGAATATCAAACAGCTTTTTCACCTGCGTCTCATCGCGCACCTGGCTCATCGCCTGGCGCCGCGCATGCAGCCCGCCCTTCTTGGCCAGCGTGATCAGCTTCTCGATCACCGGACGCAAATCCTTGGCCTTTGGCAAGGTGGTGACGATCTGCTCATGCTTGATCAATGCCGCCGACATGTTGGCAAACATCGCCAAACGATGCGGAACCGTGCGGTTGAACCGACGACCCTTAAAACCATGACGCATAACCGTTCTCCTTAAACCCGCCTGGCCTCGGCCCAGCGTTTAATTCTCAATAGTGGGTTTCAAACTTCTTGGCGAGATCTTCGATGTTCTCCGGCGGCCAGTTCGGCACTTCCATGCCGAGGTGCAGGCCCATCTGCGCCAGAACTTCCTTGATCTCGTTCAGCGACTTGCGGCCGAAGTTCGGGGTGCGGAGCATTTCCGCTTCCGACTTCTGGATCAGGTCGCCGATGTAAACAATGTTGTCGTTCTTCAGGCAGTTGGCCGAACGCACCGAAAGCTCAAGCTCGTCAACCTTCTTGAGAAGGGCGGCATTGAATTCCAGTTCGGGGCGGGCTTCTTCAAGCACAACCTTGGAAGGCTCGGCGAAGTTGATGAACACCGTGAGCTGGTCCTGCAGGATGCGGGCTGCATAGGCAACAGCGTCCTCAGGGGTCATCGAGCCATCGGTTTCAACCGTCATGATCAGCTTGTCGTAGTCAAGAATCTGGCCCTCGCGGGTATTCTCGATCTTGTAGGAAACGCGGCGAACCGGGCTGTAGATTGAATCAACCGGGATAAGGCCAATCGGCGCATCTTCCGGGCGGTTGCGCTCAGATGAGACATAGCCCTTGCCCGTATTCACGGTGAATTCCATGCGCACTTCCGCCCCTTCGTCGAGGGTGCAGATCACGTGCTCGGGATTGAGAATTTGAATGTCGGCAGTCTGCTGGATGTCGCCAGCGCGAACCACGCCAGGGCCTTGTTTACGAAGGCTTACCCGCTTTGGCCCCTCTGCGTGCATGGACAAGGCGATTTCCTTGATGTTCAGCACGATGTCAGTCACGTCTTCGCGCACACCGGCAATCGACGAAAATTCATGCAGCACGTTGTCGATGTGAACAGACGAAACAGCAGCACCTTGAAGCGACGACAGAAGGATGCGGCGCAGCGCATTGCCAAGCGTCGTGCCGAAGCCGCGCTCCAATGGCTCGGCCACCATGGTGGCAACCTTGCGGCGCTCACGGCCCGGCTGGATGTCGAGCTTGGTCGGCCTGATGAGTTCCTGCCAGTTCTTTTGATTTACATGCATTTTTGCTATCCCGTGGATTTCCCGGATGAGCAGGAAAATGCTCTCCGGTTCTCGGCCTCTTTTACTGGGCTCCCCCAAAGGGAAACCCCTTACTAACCTGTTAGACGCGGCGCCTCTTTGGTGGGCGGCAGCCATTATGCGGAATGGGCGTCACATCGCGGATCGATGTCACCTGCAAGCCGCAAGCCTGCAAGGCGCGCAAAGCTGACTCACGGCCCGAACCCGGACCCGTGACTTCAACTTCAACCGTCCGCATGCCGTGCTCCATGGCGGCGCGCGCAACCTGCTCGCCTGCCATCTGGGCGGCATAGGGCGTAGACTTCCGCGACCCCTTGAACCCAAGCTTGCCCGCTGAAGCCCAGACAATCGTATTGCCCTGGACGTCGGTAATGGTGATCATTGTGTTGTTGAACGACGAATTGACGTGAACCACGCCGGACGAGATGTTTTTGCGCTCTTTGCGGCGCGGACGTGCTGCTTCTTTAGCCATGATCTAAGCCCTTACTTCTTCTTGCCGGCGATGGCCTTAGCGGGGCCCTTGCGTGTGCGTGCGTTGGTGTGGGTGCGCTGGCCGCGAACCGGCAGGCTCTTGCGGTGACGGGTGCCGCGGTAGCAGCCCAAGTCGGTTAAGCGTTTGATATTGATGGAAACTTCGCGGCGAAGATCGCCTTCCACCATATAGTCGCGGTCAATCACTTCGCGGATTGCCAGAACCTCGGCATCGCTCAGCTCGTTCACCCGCTTGTTGTGCGGTATTTTGACCTTGTCCATGATTTCGACAGCATTAACCGGGCCGATTCCATGGATGTAGCGCAGCGCAATAACGGCCCGCTTGTTGGTTGGTATATTTACGCCTGCAATACGGGCCACTCTTTTTCTCCTAAGCTTTCCAAGGACTTAAGCAGTCCAAGGGCGCATTCTGTTATAGTCACACCTGACGCTTCAATAGCGCAAAGCCGCGCTCTGGAAGGTTTCCCTCCCCAAGCCAGCTCTTATGCAGACCAAGATTGTGGGGTTCAATAGGCTGGAATCGCTTACGCGTCAACCGCATTGACCTACAAATTGGCCCTAAATCCCATCAAGAATGCGGCCGATTGAGGCCGTCACCACCTTGATGTCCGCCATGCCGTCCACACTGTGCAAATTGCCCCGCTTGGCATAGTAGTTAACCAAAGGCGCCGTCTGCTTGTTGTAGACCGTCAGGCGGTCTCTTACCGTCTTTTCATTATCGTCGGCGCGCCGGATGAACTTGCTTCCCCCGCACACGTCGCAAATTCCATCCTTCTTCGGCTTGTCGAAGCTGTCGTGATAGCCCTTGCCGCAGGCAGCGCAGGTAAAGCGGCCGGAAATGCGCTTCACCAGTTCCTCGTCCTCGACCTTCATTTCGACCACGGCATCAACCTTCTGGCCCCGTGCGGCCAGCATCCCATCCAGGGCCTCCGCCTGGGCCGGCGTCCGGGGAAACCCGTCGAACACCACCCCGGCCTTGATGTCGGGCTGGCTCATCCGCTCGCCCACCACCGCCAGGATAACCTCATCGGACACCAAATCGCCGCGATCCATGATCGCCTTGGCCTTGAGGCCGATTTCGCTTCCCGCCGCAACCGCGGCGCGCAGCATGTCGCCCGTCGAGAGCTGCTTCATGCCCCGGCCCTGTTCAAGCAGCTTGGCTTGCGTGCCTTTTCCGGCACCCGGAGGTCCGAGCAGGATGATGTTCATTTCCGGTTGCCGCGCAGCTTTGATTTCTTGATCAGGCCTTCATACTGCTGGGCATAGAGGTGGCCCTGCAACTGCGCCACCGTATCCATGGTGACGCTCACCACGATGAGCAGCGAGGTGCCGCCAAAATAGAATGGAACGCCGGAATAACCGATCAGGAGCTCAGGCAGCAGGCACACGAGCGAAAGATACAAGGCGCCAATAACCGTGATGCGGGTCAGTACATAGTCGATGTATTCAGCAGTGCGCTCACCCGGGCGTATGCCTGGAACAAAGCCGCCATACTTCTTCAGGTTCTCTGCCGTCTCTTTCGGATTGAACATGATGGAGGTGTAGAAGAAGGCAAAGAAAATTATCAGCATCACGTAGAGCGCAAGAAACAGCGGCTGGCCGTGGCCGAGCAATGAGGTCATTGCAATCAGCCAGTCCGGCCCCTGCCCCGCGCTGAAATTCGCCACGGTGATCGGCAGCAGCAAAAGCGATGAGGCGAAAATCGGCGGAATGACGCCAGCGGTGTTCAGTTTGAGCGGCAGATGCGAACTGTCGCCCTGGAAAACTTTCTGGCCAACCTGGCGCTTCGGATATTGAATGAGAAGGCGCCGCTGGGCCCGCTCAAACAACACGATGAAGGCAACGACGCCAAGCGCCATGACCATGATGCCAAGAACCAGGAAGGTGGACATCTGCCCTGTCCGCCCCAGTTCCAGCATGGCTGCGATGCCGCTTGGAAGGCCTGCAACAATGCCGGCAAAAATGATCAGCGAAATGCCGTTGCCGATGCCGCGCGAGGTGATCTGCTCGCCCAGCCACATCAGGAACACCGTGCCGCCGGTCAGCGTGATGACCGTACTGGCGCGGAAGAACATGCCGGGATCTGAAACGAGGTTGCCCTGCCCTTCAAGCCCCACGGCAATGCCATAGGCCTGCAGCGCCGCCAGAATCACCGTGCCATAGCGCGTGTACTGGTTCATTTTCTTGCGGCCGGACTCGCCTTCTTTCTTGAGCGCCTCAAGATGCGGCGAAACCGTGGTCATCAACTGGATGATGATCGAGGCGGAAATATACGGCATGATGTTGAGGGCGAAAATTGCCATTCGGCCAAGGGCGCCGCCCGCCAGGCCATTCACCCAGCCGAGAATGCCGGACGTATTTTGTGCTGCAAAGCGGGCCAGTTCCACCGTATCAATGCCGGGAATGGGAATGTAGGTGCCGAGGCGGTAGACAATCAAGGCGCCCAGGGTGAACCAAATGCGGCTCTTCAGGTCTTCGGATTTGGCCAAGGCCCCGAAATTCAGGTTTGCCGCAAGTTGTTCAGCTGCCGATGCCATGTCGTATCCTTGAGCTTTGGTAACAAGCTCCCTATGTGGGGTGGCCCGTTAACCCATGCAACCTTACTTCTTGTGTTCGGACGGCACTTCAACAGGCCTTAAGACCTTGACGCTGCCGCCGGCCTTTTCAACCGCGGCAATGGCTCCCTTGGTGGCGTAAAACACCTCGAAAGCAAGCTTTGACTTGATCTCGCCCTTGGCCAGCAGGCGAACCCCGCCGAGCGGGCGCGAAATAACGCCGGCCGCGATTAGCGCAGCAGCGGTGACGGCAGCCTTGGCATCAAGCTTCTTGGTGTCAACCGCCGCCTGGACGGTCTGGAGATTGACCTCATTATAGGAAACCTGGTTCGGCTTGTTGAAGCCGCGCTTTGGCAACCGGCGGTAAATCGGCATCTGGCCGCCTTCGAAGCCGGCCTTCGCGCCACCCTTGCGGGCCGTCTGGCCCTTGCCGCCACGACCGGCGGTTTTGCCAAGGCCTGAACCCAGGCCCCTGCCTACGCGCTTGCGGATCTTGCGGGCGCCGGCGTTATCGGCAATTTCATTGAGCTTCATTGTCGTATTCCTTAAACTTATTCGACCACGCGAACGAGATGCGCGACCTTGGCGATCATGCCGCGGACCGCTGGCGTATCGTTCAGTGTCGACTGCCGGTTGATCTTGTTGAGGCCAAGCCCAACCAATGTGGCGCGCTGGTCAGCCGGCCGCCGTTGCGGGCTGGCGTACTGCGTGACCGTGACTGTCTTTGCTGCTGGTGCTTTGGCCATATTCTACGTCCTCAACTTATTCTACTGCCGCATCCGGATCACGCCGGCGCAAGACGTCGCTCACCTTCTTGCCGCGGCGCGCCGCCACCGAACGGGGGCTCGTCTGCTTCTTCAAAGCGTCGAATGTCGCGCGCACCATGTTGTAGGGGTTAGACGAACCCTTGGACTTGGCTACGACATCGGCAACACCGACTGATTCAAATACGGCGCGCATCGGGCCGCCGGCGATGATGCCGGTTCCCGGAGGGGCTGCACGAAGCGTAACCTTGCCTGCGCCCCAACGGCCGTCAATGTCATGATGCAGCGTACGGCCTTCGCGCAGCGGCACGCGAATGAGCACACGCTTTGCAGACTCAGTGGCTTTCCGCACCGCTTCCGGCACTTCGCGCGCCTTGCCATGGCCAAAGCCAACG
Organism: uncultured Hyphomicrobiales bacterium; assembly: GCA_902826365.1. GTDB lineage: Bacteria > Pseudomonadota > Alphaproteobacteria > Rhizobiales > Aestuariivirgaceae > Aestuariivirga. Next base: position 11,971 of record CADEEO010000048.1, read on the forward strand.
CGGCCCTTCTGGTCGCCCACGACAACAAGTGCCGCAAAGCCGAAGCGCTTGCCGCCCTTCACAACCTTCGCAACGCGATTGATGTGCACGAGCTTGTCAATGAACTCGCTGTCGCGCTCCTCGCGGTTGTCCTTGCGGTCTCCGCCCCGTTCGCTACGTTCTTTAGCCATGTGTTCTTTGCCTATTCGCCACTGATCGATTTAGAAGTTCAGTCCACCTTCACGGGCAGCTTCCGCCAGCGCTTTGACGCGCCCGTGGAAAATATAGCCGCCGCGATCGAAGACCACGTCCTTGATGCCTGCCTTGAGGGCGCGTTCGGCCACCAGCTTGCCGATTTGGCTTGCTGCCGCCATGTCCGCGCCGGTTTTCTTGGCCGACTTGAAGCCTTCTTCCATCGTTGACGCGGAAGCGACGGTTACGCCCTTCGAGTCATCGATGACTTGTGCATAAATGTTCTTGCTCGAACGGAACACCGAAAGCCGCGGGCGCAAATTGCCGCGCTTTGCCAGAGCCTTGCGGACCCGAATGGTGCGTCGTTGGAGTGGAGTGATTTTCGTAGCCATTTATACCACCAATTATTTCTTCTTGCCTTCCTTGCGGAAGATGTATTCGCCTGTGTATTTGACACCCTTGCCCTTGTAGGGTTCGGGGCCGCGATATTCACGGATTTCAGCCGCAACCTGGCCAACCCGCTGCTTGTCGATGCCGCTGATCACGATTTCAGTGGGCTTCGGCACCTTGATTTCAATGCCGGGCGGAATGTCATAGGTCACGTCATGGCTGTAGCCGAGGTTCAACTGCAAAGCCTTGCCGTTGATCGCTGCACGGTAACCAACGCCGGTGATTTCCAGAGACTTGGAATAACCAACCGTTACACCCGTCACCAGATTGGCAACCAGCGTGCGTGACATGCCCCAGGAGGAGCGCGCCAGCTTGGACTTGTCCTTGGGATCAACCTTGATCCCGCCCTGCTCCATCTTGGCCAGGACCTGGTCGTTCAGCACCACCTTCAACTCGCCCTTTGGCCCCTTTACGGAAACCAACTGGCCGTTCACCGAGGCTGTGACCCCGGCTGGAACTGGAACTGCTTTTTTACCAATACGAGACATCGCAACGTTCCTTAGAATACCGTGCAGAGTACTTCGCCGCCCACATTTTGGGTGCGAGCATCTGCATCGGACATGACGCCCTTCGGCGTCGACAGAATGGAAATTCCCATGCCGTTGAAAACGGTGGGAAGGGTTTCAACCGAGGCATAAACCCGGCGGCCCGGCTTCGACACGCGCTGAAGTTCGCGGATGACCGGCGCGCCATCGAAATATTTCAGTTCGATTTCGATCTCGGCCTTGCCCGAACCCTGCTGCACTGTGGTGAAGCCACGGATGAAGCCCTCGTGCTGCAGCACTTCAAGCACACGCTCGCGCAGCCGCGAAGCCGGCGAAGAAACCTTGGCCTTGCCGCGTTCCTGGGCATTCCGGATGCGGGTCAGCAAATCACTGATCGGATCACTTGCACTCATTTATTCGTCTCCTTGTCCGTCCGTTCGCCCTACCAGCTCGACTTGGTCATGCCAGGAACCAAGCCCTGGTTGGCCAAATCACGAAGAGCCAGACGTGACACTTTCAATTTCCTGTAGAAGGCCCGTGGCCGGCCGGTGATTTCGCACCGGTTGCGGATGCGGGTCTTGGCCGAATTGCGCGGCATTGCCGAAAGCTTGATCTGGGCCGTGAAGCGCTCTTCCATGGAGACCTTCTTGTCCTGCGTAATCGCTTTCAGGCGCTTGCGCTTGGCCGCAAATTGCTTCACCAGCCGCCTGCGTTTTTCGTTCTTTTCTACCGAGCTCGTCTTTGCCATATGGGCTTCCTCAGGGATCCAGTTTGTTCTTAGGCAGCTTTGCGTGTGCTGCGGCGGAACGGGAAATTAAATGCGTCAATCAGGGCGCGGGCTTCGTCATCGGTATTTGCCGATGTGCAAATCACGATGTCGAGGCCCCAAATCCGGTCGATCTTGTCATAATCGATTTCCGGGAAAATCAGGTGTTCCTTGATGCCCAGGGCATAGTTGCCGCGGCCATCAAAGCTCTTGTCCGAAAGACCACGGAAGTCGCGTACCCGCGGCAGGGCGATGGTGATGAGTCTGTCGAGAAACTCATACATCCGCACCTTGCGGAGCGTCACCTTCGCGCCGATTGCAAGGTTCTCGCGAATCTTGAACTGGGCGATGGCCTTCTTCGACTTGGTGATGACAACCTTCTGGCCAGCGATCTTCTCAAGCTCGGCGGCGGCAACCTGCACCAGCTTGGAATCCTGCGTGGCCTCGCCAACGCCCATGTTGAGCACGATCTTGGTGATCTTCGGCACTTCCATCACGTTCTTGTAGCCGAACTGCTCAATCAGCTTGGCGCGCACAACGTCGTCATAATGCTGGCGCAGGCGCGGCACATAGCCTTCAGGCAGCTTGGCAACCTTGCCAGCAGGCTTCTCGGCAGCTTCTGCTTTCTTCGGGGCTTTGGCCTGCTTTGCCGGCTTCGCCTTGACTTCTTTTTCGTCAGCCATCGATGACTTCTCCAGAGCGTTTTGCAAACCGGACTTTTTTGCCATCGCCAAGGGTCTTGTAGCCCACGCGGGTTGGCTTGCCATCCTTCGGATCGCGCAAGGCCAGGTTCGAAATTTGTATCGGCATATCCTTGTTGATGATGCCGCCTTCCTGCGCCGCCGTCTGCTTCGTATGGCGGCGCGAAATGTTGATGCCGCCCACGACGGCCCGGTTCTCGGCAGGAATCACGCGGAGCACTTCGCCCTGCTTGCCCTTGTCCTTGCCGGTAATGACGACGACCTTGTCACCCTTCTTGATTTTAAGCTTCGCCGACATCACAATACCTCCGGCGCCAGAGAAATGATTTTCATTTGGTTCTTGCCGCGCAACTCACGGGGCACGGGCCCAAAAATGCGCGTGCCGACCGGTTCGCCTTGGGCGTTGATCAGAACTGCCGCATTGCGGTCAAAGCGGATGGTGGAACCGTCAGCCCGGCGGATGTCTTTCGCTGTGCGCACCACGATGGCCTTCATCACGGCGCCCTTCTTCACGCGGCCGCGCGGGATTGCTTCCTTGACCGACACAACGATCACGTCGCCAATCGAGGCATAGCGGCGCTTCGAGCCCCCGAGCACCTTGATGCACTGTACGCGCCTTGCGCCGGAATTGTCGGCGACGTCTAGGTTAGTTTCTTGCTGGATCATAAGATCACCTGTTTACATGGAGCACGAACTGCCCGCTTGTCCTTTTGCTTATGCTTTGCCAGCAGCCACAGTCTCGAGAAGCGTCCAGCGCTTCTGCTTCGAGATGGGCCGTGTTTCTTCAATTCGAACAACATCGCCGGTCTTGGCGGTGTTCTTCTCATCATGCGCATGATACTTCTTCGAAAGACGCACGGTCTTCTTCAGAACCGGATGGCGCAGGCGGCGTTCGACCTTGACCACGATGGTCTTGTCGTTCTTGTCGCTGACTACCACGCCTTCGAGTACGCGTTTCGGCATCTTCTATTCTCCTGCTTTCGAAGCAGAAGCCAGTGACTGCGCCGTCTTGAGACGGGCGATGTCACGGCGGATCTGCCTGATACGCGATGTGTTTTCGACTTGGCCGGAAGCTCTTTGGAAGCGCAGGTTGAACTGCTCCTTCTTGAGCTTCAGGACTTCGTCCTTGACTTGATCTGGGCTCAAAACCTTGACGTCACTCATTTTCATTTGCCAAGACTCCGGATTATTCGCCAAGGCGCGCTACAAAGCGCGTCTTGATTGGAAGTTTTGCTGCCGCGAGCAGCAGTGAATGCTCAGCGACGGCCTTTGGAACGCCGTCCACTTCAAAAATCACGCGGCCTGGCTTCACCCGGGCTGCCCAGTATTCGGTCGATCCCTTGCCGGAACCCATGCGCACTTCGGCTGGCTTCTTCGACACCGGAACGTCCGGGAATACGCGGATCCAGATGCGGCCGGCACGCTTCATGCCACGGGCCAGCGCACGGCGCGCCGCTTCGATCTGGCGGGCGGTCAGGCGGTCAGGCTCCGTTGCCTTCAACCCAAAAGCCCCGAAATCAAGCGTGTTGCAGCTTGTCGACTTGCCATGGATACGGCCCTTGTGGGCCTTCCGGAACTTTGTTTTCTTTGGTTGCAACATAATCGCTTACCTCAAACCTCAGTTCGCGCCATCACGGTCGCGGCGAGGACGTTGTCCACTATCAGGCGTTTCGGCCATGCGCTTGTCCTGCGCCATCGGATCATGCTCAAGGATTTCGCCCTTGAAGATCCAGACCTTCACGCCATTGGTGCCGTAGGCCGTGTGGGCCGTAGCGACACCGTAATCAATATCCGCGCGCAGCGTGTGCAGGGGAACGCGTCCCTCGCGGTACCACTCAACGCGGGCAATTTCCGCGCCGCCAAGGCGGCCCGAACAGGTGATCTTGATGCCTTCCGCACCCATGCGCTGGGCCGACTGCACCGAACGCTTCATCGCCCGGCGGAACGCCACGCGACGTTCGAGCTGCTGCGCGATGCTTTCGGCAACGAGGGTTGCGTCAACTTCCGGCTTGCGGATTTCAACGATATTCAGATGAACCTCTGAACCCGTCATGTCGGCAACCTTCTTGCGCAGCTTTTCGATGTCAGCGCCCTTCTTGCCGATCACCACGCCAGGACGCGCCGAGTAGATCGTCACCCGGCACTTTTTGTGCGGGCGCTCGATCAGAACCTTGGCAACGCCGGCCTGCTTCAGCTCGGTCTTGAGATAGCTGCGGATGCCCATGTCTTCGTGCAGGAGCTTTCCATATTCCCGGCTGTTCGCATACCAACGCGAGTCCCAGGTCCGGTTAACGCCCAGACGCAGACCAATCGGATTGACTTTCTGACCCATTAAGCGGCCTCCTTCACTTCGCGAACGACGATTGTCAGTTCGCTGAAGAACTTCTCGATCTTGCCTACCCGGCCACGCGCACCTGGCATAAAGCGTTTCATAACCAAATTCTTGCCAACCCAGGCTTCGGCAACAACAAGGTTGTTGATGTCGAGGTCATGGTTGTTCTCGGCGTTGGCGATGGCCGACTCCAGCGTCTTCTTCACGTCCTTCGCAATGCGGCGGCGCGAGAAGGTCAGTTCGGCCAGGGCCTTGGACGCCTTCATGCCACGGATGATCGTGGCCAACTCGTTCAGCTTGCGCGGGCTGATGCGGATCGACCGGGTCACGGCCTTTGCCTCATTGTCGGCGAGCGAGCGTTTTCTGACTGGTTTGCTCATGGTGTTGGAGCCTTCGTTGCCTTCTTGTCTGATGCCGAGTGGGCCCGGAAGGTCCGCGTCGGCGCGAACTCACCAAGCTTGTGCCCGACCATTTCTTCCGAAATGCTGACGGGAATGAACTTGTTGCCGTTGTGGACCTGGAACGTCAGTCCCACGAACTGCGGCAGGATTGTCGAGCGGCGGCTCCACGTCTTGATCGCTGAATGACGGCCTGCTGCGCGTGCAACATCGGCCTTCTTCAGAATATATCCGTCTACAAACGGGCCTTTCCAGGACGAACGTGCCACGGGCTACCTCTACTGCGATTTCTTGCGATCGTGGCGGCTGCGCACGATGAACTTGTTGGTTGACTTGTTGGAGCGGGTCTTCTTGCCCTTTGTCGGCTTGCCCCAGGGTGTGGACCAGTGCTTGCCGCCATTGGTACGGCCGCCGTTTGGATGGTCGACCGGGTTGCGGGCGATGCCGCGCGAAACCGAGCGGGCACCCTTCCAGCGGGCGCGGCCGGCCTTGCCGATCACTTCGTTGATGTGGTCCGGATTGGAAACCGCACCGACCGTTGCCATGCAGGCAGCATCAACCATGCGGGTTTCGCCGGACTTGAGCTTGAGAAGCGCAAAACCCTGGTCACGGCCGGCAACCATGGCATAGGTGCCGGCGGAGCGCGCCAGTGAACCACCCTTGCCGGGCTTGGTTTCAACGTTATGGACAATCGTGCCGACCGGCATGGCTCCCAATGGCATCGCGTTGCCGGGCTTCACGTCAGCAGTCTGGCCCGAAACAACCTGATCGCCAACAGCTAGACGCTGTGGCGCCAGAATATAGGACAGTTCGCCATCGGCATACTTGATGAGGGCGATGAATGCGGTCCGGTTCGGATCATATTCAATGCGCTCAACCACTGCTGCAACGTCGAACTTCGTGCGTCGGAAATCCACCAGGCGGTAAGCCGTCTTGTGGCCGCCGCCCTTGCGGCGCGAGGTAATGCGGCCCGTGTTGCCACGGCCGCCATTTTTGTTTTGACCTTCCACGAGCGCCTTGACCGGGCCGCCCTTCCACAATTGGCTGCGGTCCACCTGGATGAGGTGGCGGCGGCCTGGGCTGGTTGGTTTGAATGTTTTGAGAGCCATTTTCTATCTCACCACTCAGAGGCCAGTTGTCACATCAAGCCGCTGACCTTCTTCGAGGGTCACATAGGCGCGCTTGCTGTCGCTCAGTCTGGCAAGCTGGCCCTTGAAACGGCGCTGCTTGCCCTTGCGTACGAGGGTATTCACCGACTTCACCTTCACGCCAAAAAGCCCTTCAATGGCTTTCTTGATCGCAGGCTTGGTCGCGTCCCGCGCCACGTTGAACACAATCTGGTTGTGCTCGGAAACCAGGGTTCCCTTTTCGGTGATCGCAGGGCTGCGGATAATGTTGTAAAATTGTTCTTTGCTCATTTGAACCGCGCCTCCAGGGCTTCGACGGCAGCTTTGGTCAGGACCAAATTCTTCCGGCGCAGGATGTCATAAACATTGATGCCCTGCACTGGCAGCACATCGATATTCGGAATGTTGCGGGCCGCGTTGGCGAAGCCTTCGTTGACCGTTGCGCCGTCAATGATCAGCGCGTTCACCCAGCCGAGTTTTGCGAAAGCCGCCTGAACGAGCTTGGTCTTGGCTTCCTTCACTTCGGCCTTGTCGATGACGATGATCTCGGAAGCCTTGGCTTTCGTCGACAGCGCATGGCGCAGGCCAAGGGCCCGGATCTTCTTGTTCAGCGAGGTTTCATGGCTGCGGAAACGGGGGCCGAAAGCCTTGCCGCCGCCCACGAAAATACCGGCCTTGCGCGAACCGTGACGCGCTCCGCCGCCGCCCTTCTGGTTGCCGAACTTCTTCGTCGTGCGGTTGATTTCGCCGCGCGATTTGGCCTGATGGGTGCCCTGTTGGCGCTTGTTGAGCTGCCATTGGATAACCCGGTGAATGATGTCAACGCGAGGCTCAAGACCGAAAATATGGTCCGCCAGATCAACCGAGCCTGCCTTCTTTGCGTCAATGGTATGAACGTCGGCTTTCATGTCAGCCTTACTCCTTCACAGCTTCTGGTGCTGCAGCCGCCGCGGCAACCGGTGCCTTGAAGGCGCCGGGCTTTGGAGCGGCAGCTGGAAGCTTGCGCTTAACTGCGTCACGAACCGAAACCCAGCCGCCCTTGCTGCCGGGAACCGATCCCTTGAGCATGATGAGGCCGCGGTCCTTGTCGGTGCGTACAACAACGATGTTCTGCGTGGTCACCGTCTCGGAACCGAGGTGGCCAGGCATTTTCTTGCCCTTGAACACCTTGCCCGGATCCTGGCGGTTGCCCGTCGAACCGATCGAGCGGTGGCTTACCGAAACACCGTGGGTGGCGCGAAGGCCGCCGAAGTTCCAGCGCTTCATGCCGCCCTGGAAGCCCTTGCCCAGCGAGGTGCCGGTGACATCCACGAACTGGCCGGCCACGAAGTGATCAACCGTCACTTCCGAGCCAACCGGCATGGTGTTGTCGGCGCTTACGCGGAATTCCTGCAGCTTGCGCTTTGGTTCAACCTTGGCAGCCGCAAAGTGGCCGCGCTCGGCTTTCGACAAGCGCTTGATCTTTGCAACGCCGACACCCAGCTGAACCGCTGTGTAGCCGTGCTTTTCATTCGTTTTTTGCGCAACAACTTGGCAATTGTCCACCTTCAGCACGGTAACTGGAACAGCTGTTCCCTCTTCCGTGTAGATCCGTGTCATGCCCAGTTTTACGGCGATGAGGCCAGAACGCATCGCTACTCTCCTAATGCCCGCCTTAGAGCTTGATTTCAACATCAACACCTGCAGCCAGGTCGAGCTTCATCAAAGCATCAACTGTCTGCGGGGTTGGATCGACTATGTCCAGCAGACGACGGTGCGTCCGCATCTCGAACTGTTCACGGCTCTTCTTGTCAACATGCGGCGAGCGGTTCACGGTGAACTTCTCGATGCGTGTTGGAAGGGGAACGGGCCCACGCACTTGTGCGCCCGTACGTTTTGCCGTGTTCACGATCTCGCGCGTTGACGTATCGAGAATGCGATGGTCATACGCTTTGAGACGGATACGGATGTTTTGTCGTTGCATCTTGGTAACCCGCCTTACTCAGTAATCTTTGCAACGACGCCGGCGCCGACGGTACGACCGCCTTCACGGATGGCGAAGCGCA
>CADEEO010000049.1 GCA_902826365.1 uncultured Hyphomicrobiales bacterium
AAATGGGATCTGGTTGGTAAAATCGCCGTGTTCCTGGGAAGTGAAAATCCGCAGCGGCCCGAAGACTATATAAATTTCACCTCGAATGTTCCTTTGTCGGTCAATCTGACCGGCGTCAGGCGCCTCGTCGGGCCATTGCAGGCCATGCAGAATTACACGCCCGCTGTCGAACAACCGGCGATGACGGCCCTTTATGATACGACAACACTTACCATCAGGCTTGAAACCGTGACTTACAGAATTGCCGTGAAAGACTTGCTTGAGAAAACCAAGGCGCGGCTTTCGGTTGATACCAGCAAGCAGCCCGCGATCACATTCGAGATCGCGCCCGGTGTGTTGATCGCAATCGATTCAATTTATGGGACAACCAGCGGTCTGGGCTCAGCCCGCTTCTGGCTTATTCTGCGGCAATAGCCACAGCCCCGCCAAGCCACGCAGCAAAGTCCGCCTTGGCGCGCGAGGTGTAGGCGCGCTTGCGGGCGGCGGCCTTTTCCGTGTGGTCCAGCCGCCTGCCCTCAACCCGCTTGGGCGCATCAACGGGCGGGAACAGCCCGAAATTCACGTTCATCGGCTGGAAGGAACCGCTGCCCTTGTCGGTCGTCTCGATATGCCCGCCCGTAATGTGGTTGATCAGCGCGCCATGCGCCGTGGTTGCGGGCGGTACGGCAAACTGCTCACCCCGGCGTTCCGCCGCCGCCATGCGCCCCGCCATAAGCCCCATAGCCGCACTTTCAACATAGCCCTCAACCCCTGTGATCTGCCCGGCAAAGCGCAGGCGCGAACACGCCTTGAGCCGAAGCCTTTCATCAAGAACCTTGGGGCTGTTGAGAAAGGTATTGCGATGAAGACCGCCAAGCCGCGCAAACTCCGCATTCTCCAAACCCGGAATGGTTTTGAACACCCGCACCTGGTCCGCGTATTTCAGCTTCGTCTGGAAACCCACCATATTGTAAAGCGTGCCCAGCTTGTTGTCCTGCCGGAGCTGCACCACCGCATAGGCCTTCACCTCCGGCTGATGCGCATTGGTCAACCCCCGCGGCTTCATTGGGCCATGGCGCAGTGTTTCGGAACCGCTTTCCGCCATCACTTCGATGGGCAGGCAGCCGCTGAAATAGGGCGTGGATTTTTCCCACTCCTTGAAATCGGTTTTCTCGCCGTCAAGCAGGGCCTGCACGAAGGCTTCGTATTGCTCCCGGTCCATCGGGCAGTTGATATAGTCCTTGCCCGTGCCGCCCGGCCCCACCTTGTCATAGCGTGACTGAAACCACGCCTTGTCCATGTCGATGGTTTCACGGTGAATGATGGGCGCTATGGCATCAAAGAAGGCCAGGTCCGCTTCGTCCGTGATCTGCCCAATTGCTTTGCTCAGGGCAGGGGAAGTGAGTGGTCCCGTAGCCACGATGACACTATCCCATTCTTCCGGCGGCAACCCCGCAATCTCATCATATTCGACAGTGACGAGGGGATGGGCCTTGAGCGTCTCCGTAACTTCCGCCGAGAAAGCCTCCCGGTCCACCGCCAGCGCCCCGCCCGCCGGCACCTGATGCCGGTCTGCGGTCGCCATGATCAGCGAACCCGCGGCGCGCATCTCCCAATGCAAAAGTCCAACCGCATTCTGCTCCGCATCGTCAGAGCGGAAGGAGTTGGAACATACGAGTTCGGCAAAGCCGCCGGTCTTGTGGGCGTCTGTGCCCACCTTTGGCCGCATCTCGTGCAGCACCACGGGAACCCCGGCTTTAGCCACCTGCCAGGCCGCCTCGGACCCAGCCATCCCGGCCCCGATAATATGAATAGGTTGTGTCATGGGGCGGCCAATAGCACACCGTGACATCTGGGAACAGTTCGACTTAATTGTCAGCCCATGAGTATTTCCCGCCGCCGATTCCTCGCCAGCGCCCTTGCGTCCAGCCTCCTGCCAGCTCAAGCCTTTGCGGCCCGCGATATCGGACCCGAATGGATCGTGGGCGTCATCCCCGATACGCCCTTCAATATCGACCTCGTCAACCTCCGCATGCTGCCGCAAGCCTCGCGGCGGCAGCCCGTAAGGTTCAAGGGGCCGGAAGCGCCGGGAACCCTCGTCGTGGATGCCGCCGCCCGTTCGCTTTACTTTGTGCAGGGTGGGGGCAGGGCGCTGCGCTTCGGCATCGCCGTGGGCCGCGAGGGTGCCGCCTGGCATGGCTCCGCCGTGGTGGGCCGCAAGGCCAAATGGCCCACCTGGACCCCCACCGACAACATGCGAAGGCGCAACCCGAAGCTGCCCGTGCAGGTCAAAGGCGGCCCGGAAAACCCGCTGGGCGCCCGCGCCCTCTATCTGTTCCAGAATGGGATCGATACGCTGTACCGCATCCATGGCACCAATGAACCCTGGAGCATCGGCAAGGCCGCGTCCTCCGGCTGCATCCGCATGCTGAACGAGGATGTGTTCGAGCTCTACGGCAGCGTGCCTGTCGGCGCCCGCGTTGTCGTCCGGTAGGGCGGGCTTCTATTGGCTCGCTCTTCTTCGATCCTGCGGATAATTCGAGTCATCCAGGGAGGCGGGAATTTCCGGTTTCAATCCGGAAATCCGCCTTGAGATCAGTGGAGCGAGTCCGCGGTCAGCCAATTTTGCCGCTTCCCTATAGTCTTTAAGCGCGCTGCTTTCGAGTCTGAGATTGCGCAAGGTATCCCCGCGATAGACCAGCGAGTCAGCCAGCCTGTAATTCAGCGAAATTGCTGTGGAGAAGTTTGCCGCCGCTTCTTCATAATCTGCCTTGTCAAGCATGATGCGGCCCCTGTCATAGTATGCGGCGCCATACTTGGGATCGAGTCTCAACGCCTGTGCAAGCGCCTCAAGGGTTTCAGGGATATCGTTCGCCGCCCATTTGACATGGGCGATGCAACGGTAGGAAGCGGGTTCCTTTGGCATTTTTTTGATCATAAGCCGGCAATCATCGTCTGCTGCAGCCCATTTGCCCGATGAGATATTGAACCAGGCCCTCCCCTCATAATTCCATCCATCTTCCGGATCCAGGGCAATTGCTTTCTGGTAAGCAGCGGCAGCCTCATCCGGTTTTGACTCCAGTTCATAAATTCTGCCGAGACGCCTGGCATGGCCCGAGATTTCCGGCTCCATTTTCATGGCAGTCTCGATCTCACGGCGGGCTTCGTCAAAGCGCTTCAATTCGGCCAGCACTTCGGCCCATTCAGCGTGGGCTGAGGCAAACTTCGAATCAAGTGTGATGGCTTTCTCATAATCTGAATCGGCCCCTTCCAAATCGCCCAGGCCCCATTTCGCAAAGGCGCGGCGGTAGTAAGCAAGAGGCCGGTCCGGGTCGATCACGATGGCCTGGCTGCAGGCTATGATTGCCTTTTGCCATTGGCTCTCATAGTTAAGAAACCTTGCGCGCGCCTCCAGCGCCGCGGCATAGTTCGGATCAAGTCTAAGGGCCTCCGCCACATCGGCATATGCTTCGCTTAGGCGGTCGAGTTGGAACAGGGCGTGGGCACGATCAAGTCTAACAACTTCATCCAATGGCCATTCAGTAAACAGCTTTGAATAGTCATCATAGGCCTTCTGGTATTTCCCCAATTCGTGGTTGGCTGAAGCCCGCCAATAGAGGAGCGAAATGTAACCCGGATCCTTCTGCAATGCGCTGTCATAAGCGGCAACTGCGGCCGCAAAATTCCCTTCTGCAGCCAGTATGCGCCCGCGCAGGAGTCTGATGCGTGAATCAAAATCTGGATTTTCACCAGCCGAGGCTATGTCTTTTCGTGCCAAGTCGAGCTTGTTTCGAAAGATGTGAAGTGATGCCCGGTTCAGATATGTATCGGGCTTGGGGTCCGTGGCAATGGATTGGTCGAAATCATGCTCAGCTGAATCATAGTCGCCAAGATAGAGCAATATCCGGCCTCGCGTATTTCTGAATTCAGCATTGCCTTGCTGTCTTTTTACTGCCTCCGTGTAGTCCTTCTCGGCATTTGTTTCATCCCCCATGGCTTCGCGGACCAAACCCCTTTTGAACCAGTATGTGCCTTCCTCGCCGCCATGGATGACGGCCGAGGTGTAGTCGGCAAGTGCTCGGTCATAGTCTCCGGCATAATAGTAAGCTTGTCCGCGGCCAGCATAATAGGAAGGGTTGGTGGCATCCATTGAAACGAGTGAACTGTAAGTGTTCGCGCCCTCGTCAAATCTGCCTGTCGATACCTGGGCTGAGGCAAGCTCCACAAGAAAATCAGCTCTGCCCCCGACAAGGCTGTTTGCTTTTTCCTGGTCCTTCAGCGCCAGTTCCCACTGATCCAGCCAAGCCAGAGCCATGCCTCTGACCCACCAGTCTTCCGCGGACGTCAGCCCGGATAAAATGACTTCATCTATGTCCCGTTTCGCCTTGTCGAAACTCTTGAGTTCAAGATGAGCCAGCGCCCTCTTGCGCAAGGCAAGCACCCTCACAGGCTTGTTCGAGAAGAATTTCATGATTGCAACGGTGCAAAGGTCCACCGCTTCCTGGCCGGAGGCGGTCAGGCAGGTATTTTCTTCGGCTTGTCCAGGCCGTGCTTCAAAAAGGAAAATTCCCAGAAACAGGATTAACTGGAGGCGGCGGACCATGCCTCATAGTTTCGCATTTTGGAGGGGCTTTCAACTCAAATTTCAGATTAACCTGAATGCCTTGAGTTGCGATGCAAAGGTGCGCAAACTCGCTGCTTGCGAAATAATCCAGAGAGAGGCATGAGAAGCGAAGGAGTGCCTCCAATGTTCTCGATCCTTGCCGACATCGCATCCGAGCTTTCCGCCATCCGCGCCCAGTCCCTGTGGAAAACCGAGCGGCCGATCCTGTCGCCGCAAAGCTCACATATCGAGGTGGGCGGCCATCGCAAGGTCCTGAATTTCTGCGCCAACAACTATCTTGGTCTCGCCGACCATCCCGCTCTTATCAAAGCCGCCAAGGAAGCCTTGGACAGCCATGGCCTCGGCATGGCCTCCGTGCGTTTCATCTGTGGCACTTCAGACCTTCACAACCAGCTCGAAGCCCGTATCGCGGGCTATGTGCAGATGGAAGATGCTATCCTCTATGCCGCCTGCTTCGACGCCAATGGCGGCGTGTTTGAGCCGCTTTTCGGCGAACCGGACGCCATCATTTCCGATGCCTTGAACCATGCCTCGATCATAGACGGCATCCGCCTCTGCAAGGCAGCGCGTTATCGCTACGCCAACGGCGACATGGCGGATCTCGAGATCCAGTTGAAAAAGGCCCGCGGCGAAAATAAGCGCCGCATCGTGATCGTCACTGACGGCGTGTTTTCCATGGATGGCTATTTCGCCAAACTCGGCGAAATTCGTAAGCTGGCCGATACCTATGACGCCCTTATTCTAGTCGATGACTGCCACGCCACCGGTTTCACCGGCCCGCAGGGCAGGGGCACGCCCGCCCGCGCTGGGATCAAGGTCGATATCCTCACAGGGACCTTGGGCAAGGCCTTGGGCGGCTCCGCAGGCGGCTATATTGCGGCGGCCAAGCCAATCGTCGATCTCATGCGCCAGCGCTCGAGGCCCTATCTCTTCTCCAATGCCCTGCCGCCGCCCATCGTTGCCGCCGCCATCAGGGCCATCGACCTGGCCGAGCAAGGCGATGATCTCCGCGCCAGGCTTTTCGACAATGCCAAGCGCTTCCGAGCTGGAATGAGCAAGGCCGGTTTCAATCTCTTGGCGGGCGAGCACCCGATCATTCCTGTCATGCTGGGTGAAGCCAAGCTGGCTCAGGATATGGCGGCAAAGCTTTACGAACGCGGCATCTATGTGACGGGCTTCTTCTTTCCCGTGGTGCCGCAGGGCAAGGCGCGGATCAGGACGCAAATGTCCGCCGCCCATTCGTCACAGGATATTGATGAAGCCATTGCAGCCTTCACGGCGGTTGGCAAGGAACTGGGAGTGATCTGATGCGCGCGCTGGTCAAAGCTGAAGCCAAGGAAGGCCTCGTTCTCCGCGATGAACCCATCCCCCGGATCGGCCCCGACGACATCCTGATCAAGGTTGCCAAAACCGGCATCTGCGGCACCGACCTGCATATCTGGAAATGGGACCAGTGGGCCCAGAAAACCATTCCGGTGCCCATGGTCGTCGGCCATGAATATGCCGGCGTTGTGACCGAAATCGGCAGCCATGTCCGCACCGTGAAAGTGGGCGACCGGGTGTCCGGCGAAGGTCATTTGATCGGCATGAAAAGCCGCATGGCCCGTGCCGGCCATTTCCACCTCGATCCGGAAACCAAGGGCGTGGGCGTGAATGTGCCAGGCGCCTTCGCCGAATATCTCAAGCTTCCCGCCTTCAACGCTATTCACCTGCCGCCCGAGGTCGACGATGAAATCGGCGCCATCCTTGATCCCTTGGGCAACGCCGTCCACACCGCCCTGTCATTCGATCTCGTTGGCGAGGATGTTCTGATCACGGGGGCTGGCCCCATCGGCATCATGGCCGCCGCCGTCTGCCGCCATGTCGGCGCACGTCACGTTGTGATCACCGACATCAACGACTACCGCCTCGATCTCTGCAGCCAGGTGACCAATGCCGTCACCGTGAACGTCTCCAGGGAAGACCTGAAATCCGTCATGCAGCGCATCGGCATGCGCGAAGGTTTCGACATTGGCCTTGAAATGTCAGGAGCACCCCAGGCTTTTGACCAGATGACCGACCACATCATCACCGGCGGCAAGATCGCCATGCTGGGCATTCCCTCAAGCCCCTTGCCGGTGGACTGGAACCGCGTGATCTTCAAGTCGCTCACCATAAAAGGCATCTATGGCCGTGAAATGTTTGAAACCTGGTACAAGATGATTGCCATGCTGCAATCGGGCCTTGACGTGCGCAAAGTCATCACCCACCGCATGAAAGCCGCCGACTTCGCCACGGGCTTTGCCTTGATGAAACAGGGCTCCTGCGGCAAGGTGGTTTTGGACTGGAATTGAGAATCGAACATGCTTTCAGCTTATGGAACCGACAAGGGCTGCCTCACTGGATTTCCCGCAATCACCGATGCGGTGCCGGAGGGCGTTGTCTGGATCGATATGGTGGAGCCGACTTTCGATGAAGAAAAAATCGTTGAGGCCTCCCTCAGGATAGACATTCCGACCCGTGAGGAACTCGCCGAAATCGAGGCTTCAAGCCGCCTCTATCAGGAGGATGGCGCCGCCTTCATGACCGCCAACCTGATCCGCCGTGGCGAGAACGACAGGCCCGAATCTTCGCCCGTGACCTTTATCATCAAGGGCAATCAGCTCGTCACTATCCGCTACCACCATCCGCAGGCCTTCCCGGTTTACGTCCACCGCGCCATGAAGCCGCAATCCACCGCCATGACGGGCTGGGGCATCTTCGTGAGCCTGCTCGAAGCGGTGGTGGACCGCGCCGCTGACCATCTGGAGCGGGTGGGCCTGATCGTGGATGAGACATCGCGCAAGACCTTCAACAACAGCCGCACGCCGTCTGGCCGGAGGGCCCGCAAGAAACCGCTCAATCTCTCCGATCTCCTTGAGAAAATCGGCGAGGAAGGCGACTTCAATTCCAAGATGCGCGAAAGCCTCGTCTCGATCGGGCGCATGGTGGCCTTCATGCAGGCCATCGTTGACCAGACGCGCCAGACCAAGGACATGAAGGACAACCGCGCCCGCATCAAGGTTCTGCAGCGCGACATCCAATCGCTCACCGACCATGCTTCATTCCTCAGCGGCAAGATCAGCTTCCTGCTTGATGCCGTGCTGGGCATGAGCACCATTGAGCAGAACGGCATTATCAAGATTTTTTCCGTGGCCGCCGTTGTGTTCCTGCCGCCGACCCTGGTTGCCAGCATCTATGGCATGAACTTCAAATTCATGCCGGAGCTCGATTGGGTCTACGGCTATCCCATGGCTCTTGGCCTGATGGTGCTGTCGGCTCTTCTGCCCTGGCTCTATTTCAAGCAAAAAGGCTGGCTCTAATGCCCGTGGTCCTTTGGGTCGCACTCGGCGGCGCCATTGGTTCGGCGGCCCGCTATGGCGTAAATGTCTGGTCGGGCCGCATGCTCGGTTCCGAGTTCCCCTGGCACACTTTTATTGTGAACGTTGCCGGCTGTTTTGCCATGGGCGTGCTGGTTGCCCTCATGGGTCTGAAGCTGAATGTGGGCACTGAAACCCGAGCCTTCCTCACTACCGGCATTCTCGGCGGCTTCACCACTTTCTCGGCCTATTCCCTGGATTTCGCCATGCTGGTGGAACGCAAGTCCTATGGCGCGGCGCTAGCCTATGGGGCAGGCTCCGTCGCTCTTTCTCTAATCGCTGTCTTTGCAGGATTGTATCTGGTACGCAGCCTCGCATCATGAGTGATGTCAAACGCTACATCGTGGCCCCCGATGAGGATGGCATAAGGCTCGACCGCTGGTTCAAGATCCACTTGCCCCAGGTCACCTTTGCCTATCTCAACAAGCTCACCCGCACCGGCCAGATCCGGGTTCAGGGCGGCCGCGCCAAAACCAGCACGCGGCTGCAGGCCGACCAGGAACTCCGTGTGCCCCCGCTTATGTTTGATGCAAGGCCCGCCGATGCGCCTAGGGGCGATGTGAAGCCGCTCACCAAGGATGAAGCCGAACTCTTCCAAAGCATGATCATCTTCGAGGACAAGGACCTTTATGTTCTCAACAAGCCGCCCGGCTTTGCCGTGCAGGGCGGCAGCAAAACCTTTCAGCATCTCGATGGCTTGCTCATGGGGCTGGCCAAGAAATCCGGTGAGCGGCCCTTGCTTGTGCACCGGCTGGACCGGGATACGTCAGGCGTCATCGTCGTGGCCAAGCGCCGCTCGATTGCCTCCGCCCTTGGCAAGCTCTTTGCCACCCGCGCTGTCAAGAAAACCTATTGGGCCGTCGTCAAGGGCGTGCCCAAGCCGCCCCAGGGCCGCATTGATGTGCCGCTCCTGAAAGCCCAGGGCCCAGATGGTGACCGCGTAAGGGCAGGCGACAAGAACGATGAGAACGCCCAGCACGCCATCACCTATTTCGCCGTGGTTGACCAGGCGCCGCCAATCACCGCCTGGGTTTCCCTGAAGCCCGTCACCGGCCGCCAGCATCAGCTCCGCGCCCACATGGCCTATATCGGCCATCCCATTCTGGGCGACGAGAAATATGACGGCAACGCTGACATGCCGGAAGGCATTTCCAAGAAGCTCCATCTCCATGCCCGCCGTATCGTTTTTCCTCATCCGCGCGACGGCGAGGTGGATATTTCAGCCGAGCTTCCCACCCACATGCGCGAAACCTGGAATGCCTTCGGCTTTGATCCTGACCGCTATGAAACGGATACGGAATGAGTGAGGAAACCGAGGACGAGAGATGGGAGCGCCTGTCACGGGACCGAATCCATCGGCCACTGCCGAAACGGTTCTACAAATCGGCTGCCGTTACAGACCAACTCGGCATTGCTCTTGATGGCCGACATGTAAAAACCCCGCTCAAGGCCGCGCTGGTCCTGCCCACGCGCGCCCTGGCCGAAGCGGTGGCGGCGGAATGGGACGCGCAAGTCGACGTCATCAATCCCCACGCCATGCCGCTGACCAAGCTCGCCAACACCGGCATTGACCGTGCCACGACAGAGAAGTCAAAAATCGCAGCGGAAATTCTCGAATTCGCCGGCAGTGACATGGTCTGCTATCGTGCCGAAAGTCCTGCGGGGCTGGTCAAGTACCAAACCACCCATTGGGATCCGATCATTGCTTGGGCAAAGGCAGACCTGAAGGTCGATTTTGCGACGGTGAACACGATCACCCACAAGCGCCAGTCCCCTGCGGCTCTCCAAGCCTTGGAAGCCCACATCACCTCGCTCGATCCATTTTCATTTGTGGCGGTCCACAACCTGTCCACACTCACAGGTTCCGCTTTACTGGCGGCAATGACTGCTGCCGGTAAAATCCCGGCCGATGCCGCCTGGCTTGCCGCCAATGTGGATGAGGATTGGCAGATTGAAACCTGGGGCGAAGATGCAGAAGCAGCGGCGCGAAGGGCAGGGCGCCTCGTCGAATTCTCCGCTTGCGTGAGGTTTGTTAACCTTGCACACAATCGCCCATAATGCTGCCTTAGAGCCGACAATATGTTAGATCAGTTGAACACTCTCGAATTTACATCCAAAGGGACGCCGCCATGAAATTCCGCCTGATGTTTGCTTCCGCCCTTGTGCTTGCTGCGGCACACTTGCCGGCCTTGGCTCAATCGGCCCCGGCGGATCTGGTTGCCGCCTACCGGGCAGGTGTTGCTGCCGCAAAATGCAATCTCGGCCTCGACAGCGGCAAATCCAGCCAGCTTGGCGACGCGGTCCAACGGATTGAACAGCGCAGCGGCCTTGCTCAAAATGATCTCGACGCGCTGTGGGGCAAAACCCAGGCTGACGCCGATGCCGACAATGCCGGCTTCTGTGCCTCGGCCGCGGCGAGCATTGACGGCGTAATCGCCTCTGCCCAGTAATTCCTTTAATGTTTAGGCAGCCTGAGTCTGCTGAGGCGAGAGCGGGATCCAAGCCGTGAATGTGGCGCCTTTGCCGAGGCCGCCGTTGACCTGCAATCCCCCTCGGTGCTGTTCGAGGACCTGAATTGCCGCCGGCAGGCCAAGCCCGGTGCCAAAGCTCTTGGTTGTAAAGAGCGGTTCGAGAATTTTTGGAATTTGCTCCTCGGCAATGCCAGGCCCATTGTCGGAAACATCGATCTCAATGCCGCGCCGGCTTTGCCGTGTAACAACGCTGATCTTTGGAACTTGCGTCTTGAATTTCTGCGGATCGTCACCCTTGCCGACCATCGCTTCGGAAGCGTTGCTGATGAGGTTGATAAGCACCCGGCTCAGCCGGTTGGGGTCAAAGGAAGCCGATACGCCATCTAGGCCCAGGTTGCATTCGACCTCGATAACCTCAGGCAGCTTCTGCGCCTCTTCCTCCACCAGCTTGACTACCCAGTTGTCGACCGGGAACTCCTTGTATTCCAATTGGTGCGATTTGGCGTAGTCCAGGAATTGCGTGATCACCGCGTCGCAGCGGCCAACTGAATTGTCGATGCGCTGGAGTTGCGTATCAACGTTCACCGAGTGGCCCGTGAGCTTTCGCTTGAGCAAATAGGCGGAGGTACGGACCGCCGACAGGGGGTTACGAAGCTCATGGGCGACTGTCGCAACAAGTTGTCCCATTTGCGCCAGCTTGCCTTTCTTGATGATTTCGTCATGGGCCTCGCGCAGTTGCCGCATTTTTTCCGCGAGATCGAGGTTAAGCCGCGTTATGTCGTCATTTACAAGTTGCAGCAGCTTTGTGCTTTCCTTCATTTCCACGGCCCGCTTGATGTTGGTGCGGTGCCAGCCCAGCCCAAGGAGAGTCAAAAGCCCCAGCGCCAGGTAGGAGCCATTTTCAAAATCCTTCCGGGCCGTGAATCGCACGCCGGAATAGAACCCTTCCACCGGATAGTTGATGTGCAACTGCCATTTGCCGCGCGCGTCATGGGTATCCATGACCACCGTTTCAGAAAATATGGTTTTTGCGGGAGGCACCGAATTCGCCGCGCGCATCATGAGTCTCAGGTTTTTATTGCGCGGGAGCGGAATTGATATGTATTCCGCCAAAGGGCTGATCAGGGAATAATTTTCGCTGCCGGTGATGCCGCGCAGAACGGCGGTTGGAATGACCGCCGCAACACTGCCCGCCAGGTTTCCGTCCGGATCAAAGAACGGAGCCGAAAAAATCAGCCCCCTGTCGCCGCTCGTAGCAATTTCCCGTCCGCTGATCATTGGCACGGCAAAAGTCTTCATCCGGTCGATACTCGGATAATTTACCTTGAACCAGTTGAGCTGTTTCTGCACTTCTTCGAATTCTGGAGCCCTGGTTTCTTCCGGACGTACGGGCGTGTTGGAGCCGGGATCAACGCCAATGGTCTTCGACCTGCTCCGTATAAGGTCAAGCTCGAGAATGGGCCGCTCCAGGTTGCCCGTCGCCAAATCCAGATGTTTGGTGTCAAAATCCAGGGGAACGACGTAAAGCCGGGAGGCGGAGGCATTCTTGGCAAGAATGTTGTAGACTTGCTGGATAGTTTCCCGGCCATCGGGCCCGAGGTTGGCGCCGAACTGCTGGGTCCCCCGGCCATCGAGGCCAAAATCATGATCATAGTGATCGATTCTCCGCACGCTGGGCAGAAAGCTCAGGGTTCCGAGATTGTCATTTAAGGCGGAACAAAACGAACTTACCCGTTTTGTGTAGTCCTTGGAGTCCGCCTGCCGGGCTTCCAGGTACTGCTGCCAGGCAACCAGATACTGGCGATTTGCCTCAAAGCGGACGCCAAGGCAAAGCAGTAATCCGGCGAGGAGAATTGCCAAATAACCAACTTTAGCGGAAGACGCCTTTTGCAATTTTCTCCCCTCGGGAATTATAGCTGCCGCAGACTGGTTCCTTTGTGGTTAAAACCGGGTTAAATGTGCAATAAGTTCATTTGTTTGTTCACAAAATTAGGGCCATGGTTAAGGCCCGGGCGGGGGAGGGCGTATGCAGGAAATTCTGGCGAAATTGGAACTGCGCCGGGCCGAGGCCCGGGCAGGCGGTGGCGAAAAGCGCTCAAAAGCCCAGCATGCCCGCGGCAAACTTACAGCGCGCGAGCGCATTGATCTGCTGCTTGATGAGGATTCGTTTGAAGAATTCGACATGTTCGTCGAGCACCGCAGCACCGACTTTGGCATGGAAAAAAGCAAAATCCCGGGTGACGGCGTGGTCACCGGCTGGGGCACCGTCAATGGCCGGGTGGTCTATGTTTTTGCCAAGGACTTTACGGTTTTTGGCGGCTCGCTCTCCGAGGCCCATGCCCGCAAGATCACCAAGATCCAGGACATGGCCCTGCAGAACCGCGCCCCCGTTATAGGCCTGTTTGATGCGGGCGGCGCCCGCATCCAGGAAGGGGTGAACGCCCTTGGCGGTTATGGCGAAGTGTTCCAGCGCAATGTCCTGGCCTCTGGCGTCATCCCGCAAATCTCGGTGATCATGGGCCCCTGTGCGGGAGGTGACGTCTATTCCCCGGCGATGACAGACTTCATCTTCATGGTCCGCGACACGAGCTATATGTTTGTCACCGGCCCGGACGTGGTCAAAACCGTCACCAATGAAACGGTGACAGCCGAGGAACTTGGCGGCGCTTCGGTCCACACCACGAAATCCTCCATCGCCGACAAGGGCTTCGACAATGATGTTGAAGCCCTGCTGCAAATGCGCCGCCTGATCGACTTCCTGCCGTCGTCCAATACCGATCCCATTCCTGAAATCCCAAGTTTCGATGATGCCGAGCGCATCGAAACATCACTCGACACGCTTATCCCTGCCAATCCAAACCAGCCCTACGACATGAAGGAATTGATCCTCAAGATTGCCGATGAGGGCGATTTCTTTGAAATTCAGGAAGCCCACGCCAAAAACATCATTGTCGGTTTCGCCAGGCTGGGCGGCCGCACCATTGGCATCGTGGCCAATCAGCCCCTGGTTTTGGCGGGCGTTCTGGATAGCGATGCCGGGCGCAAGGCCGCCCGCTTCGTGCGCTTCTGCGATTGCTTCAACATCCCCATTGTGACCTTCGTTGATGTGCCGGGTTTCCTTCCCGGCACCGCCCAGGAATATGGCGGCCTGATCAAGCACGGCGCAAAGCTGCTCTTTGCCTTCGCCGAGGCAACGGTGCCGAAAATCACCGTGATTACCCGGAAGGCCTATGGCGGCGCCTATGTGGTTATGTCGTCCAAGCATTTGCGGGCGGATTTGAATTATGCCTGGCCATCCGCCGAAATTGCCGTCATGGGTTCAAAGGGGGCAACTGAAATCATCTATCGCAGCGAGCTCGGTGACAAGGACAAGATCGCCGCCCGCGTGAAGGACTATGAGGGCCGCTTTGCCAACCCGTTCGTAGCCGCCGAACGGGGATTTCTCGATGAAATTATCATGCCCCACTCAACCCGAAAACGCATAGCTCGGGCCCTTGATATGCTGCGCCATAAGGAATTGAATAACCCATGGAAGAAACACGATAATATCCCACTTTAGGAGGCGGTCATGCGTCTGCTCAAAAACCTGCTGACGCGTTTTGTGCAAGTCGGGACGTTGGAGTTGCATGATGCGGACGGCAAAACCCATGTTTTTTCCGGAGCGCCGGGACCCAGGGTTTCCATCCGGCTGAAGGACCGGAAACTTCACCGGACGCTGTTTATCAATCCTGAGCTCTATGCCGGCGAAGCCTACATGGATGGCACGCTGGTTATGGAAGGCACTACCATCCGCGAGTTCCTTGAATTTGCCGAGATCAATGCGGCCAACCTGCGCAAACATCCTTTGCAAAGGATTTTGCACAAGGGCCTCAAGGGCATTCGCAAGCTGCATCAGCGCAATGACGCCAAAGCCGCCCGCGCCCATGTCCACCACCACTATGACCTTTCAAATGAACTCTACAAATCATTCCTCGACGATGATATGCACTATTCCTGCGCTTACTTTTCCGGCGAAAAAGACACTCTCGAAATTGCCCAGCAAAACAAGCTCCGCCATATCGCGGCAAAACTTGACCTGAAGCCCGGTCAGCGCGTTCTGGATATAGGCTGCGGCTGGGGCGGCATGGCGCTCTATCTTGCCAAGGCGGCGGATGTGGAGGTGCTGGGCGTCACCCTGTCAACCGAGCAATTGGCCCTGGCGCGCCAGCGGGCGATCGAGCGCGGCCTCGACAACCGGGTGCGTTTTGAATTGAAGGACTACCGCGATATTGAAGGCCCGTTTGACCGCATCGTTTCGGTCGGCATGTTTGAACATGTGGGCATTGCCCACTACGACGAGTTTTTTGCCAAGGTGCGGGATCTGTTAAGACCTGATGGTGTGGCCCTGCTGCATTCCATCGGCCGCATGGGCGGGCCTGGCGCTACCAGTCCCTGGCTGCGGAAATACATTTTTCCCGGCGGTTATTCTCCCGCCATTTCGGAGGCCATGGCGAGCGTAGAGCGCTCGAAGCTGTGGGTGACCGACATTGAAGTCCTGCGCCTCCATTACGCCAAGACGCTCCGGGCCTGGGAACAGCGCTTCCAGGCCAACCGCAAGAAAATCATGACCTTCATGGATGAACGCTTCTGCCGCATGTGGGAGTTCTACCTTATTGCCAGCGAACTGAGCTTCAGCCATGGTTCGCATATGGTGTTCCAGATGCAGCTTGCGAAGGAACGTGAAGCCTTGCCGATCACACGTGATTACATGGCGCAGGCCGAAGCCCGGTTGAAAGCCTAGATCAGCTCGCCGACAAGATCATATTCTTCGGCGTCCACGATGCGCACCCGCACCATGTCGCCGGGCTTCAACGAAGTTTCGCCGGGAAGGAACACGTTGCCGTCAATCTCCGGCGCATCCCATGGCGAGCGCGCCACAGCTTCTTCAGTGTCCAGATCAATGGCATCAACCAGCACATCAATTTCACGGCCAACCTTCGACTGGAAGATTTCAGCCGATATCTCCTGCTGGGCTTCCATGAAGCGATTGTAGCGCTCCGCTTTCACCTCGTCCGGCACTTGCGGCAGGCCCAGGTCATTGGCCTTGGCGCCAGACACGGGTTCGTATTTGAAACAGCCGACGCGCTCAAGCTTCGCTTCCTTCATCCAGTCCAGAAGGTAATTGAAATCCGCTTCGGTCTCCCCCGGGAAGCCTACGATGAAGGTGGAGCGGATGGCAATATCCGGGCAGATTTTCCGCCACGATGCCAACCGGTCCAGCACTTTTTCCTGATTTGCCGGCCGGCGCATTGCCTTCAGAACATTGGGCGCCGCATGCTGAAACGGAATGTCGAGATAGGGCAGGATTTTTCCCTCGGCCATCAGCGGGATCACATCATCAACATGGGGGTAGGGATACACGTAATGCATGCGCACCCACGCCCCCAGGTCGCCCAGTTCCTTGGCCATGTCATAAAACTTGGCGCGCACTTCGCGGCCATGGAATTTGCTGACGGCATATTTCGTGTCCACCCCATAGGCGGAGGTGTCCTGGCTGATCACCAGCAATTCCTTCACGCCGGCTTTCACCAGGCGCTCGGCCTCGTAAAGCACCGAAGCCACAGGCCGCGAAACCAGATCGCCCCGGATTGATGGAATGATGCAGAAGGAGCAGCGGTTATTGCAGCCCTCCGAGATTTTCAGATAGGCGTAGTGCTTTGGCGTCAGGCGCAGGCCCTGCGGCGGCATGAGATCAAATTTGGGATCATGCACCGGCGGCAAGGCATTGTGCACGGCGCCAACCACCGCTTCGTATTGATGCGGGCCTGTGATGGCCAGGACGCCGGGGTGCGCGGCGCGAATGGCGTCAGCCTCGACGCCGTAGCAGCCGGTGACGATTACCCGCCCATTCTCCTCCATGGCCTCCCCGATGGCCGCAAGGCTTTCCGCCTTGGCGCTGTCAAGAAAACCGCAGGTATTGACCAGTACCACATCGGCGTCGGCATAGCCGGGCGCTATGAGATAGCCCTCGGCCCGGAGCTGCGTGAGGATGCGCTCGGAATCGACCAGCGCCTTGGGGCAGCCCAGCGAAACGAGGCCAACTTTTGGGACATATGAGTTCATTTGGCGCTGTGTAGCGGAGACGGCCCCAAAGGGCAAATTTTGAACAACTGCTGTTATAAATAGGAAAATAATCGTTGACACCGTACGGTCAAGCGGCTATAAAGGGCCATCCTCCAGAAATCTAATAAATCGTCCGCTTCAAGCGCTCCGGGTATTCCGCGTCATAGGCTTTCCCGTCAAAACCGCCTTTTGACAACCGCTCCATCATTTCACCGGCGGTTGGCAACGCCGCTTGTGCGACATGCATCGCGGCATCCCACAGCCTGGAGCGGACAATGGCTTTCTGGCATTGGGTATAGGCGCGCTCGACGGTGATAACGATCACGCACTTGGGGTTTTTGCCCTCCATGGCGAAGCTGGCGCAAAGCTCCGGGTCAGCCGTGAGACGTGCCCGGCCATTCACCCGCATGGTGGTGCCTATGCCCGGAATGAGAAACAACAGGGCCACGCGCGGATCCCGCACAATGTTGCGTAAGGAGTCGATGCGGTTGTTCCCGCGCCTGTCGGGGATCATCAGCGTCTTGGAATCGGCAAACCGCACGAAGCCGCTGGGGTCGCCGCGCGGCGAGCAGTCGAGCCCCTCCGGGCCGGAGGTGGCGAGAATGGCAAAGGGCGAGGCCTCAATGAACTTCCGGTAGTCATCCGTGATGTGGTCAACCTCCTTCAGTATGGAGGTCGGCACCGGTGCATCGTAAAGCGCCTCAAGTTCGGCTTCGCTCGTTATCTGGGTCATTTCTAACTCTTTGCCTTTGCACCGGGCGTTTCTTACGGCACTGTATTGGCCGAATCAATCGATGGGGGAAGCACGATGCGGAAACTTCCAGTGTTCGGGGCCTTGGGCCACGCCTTTCGCTCAACCGCCGACAACATAGGCTTCGCATTCCACATAAGCTGGCCATGGGTGCTCATACTGCTGCCGTTCAATGTGGCAACCAACCTCTATATGGTCCTCAATGGACTTGAATCGGGTGGCGAACCGAACCCGGAAATGCTCGGAAAATTCTTTGCGGTGTTAATCCCCCTCGCTCTTGCCAGTGCAGTTGCCTACTCCTCAATTGCCGTAAACTGGCATCGCTACGTCTTGCTGGACGAAGTCGCTCAGGGCTGGCAGCGGCTTCGCATTGACAGTCTCACGTGGCGCTACATCGGCAATTTCATTCTCATCTTTCTGATACTCATGGTTTGCGCGATTCCCGTTGGGGCTGCTCTTGGGCTCGTCAGTTATCTGCTAGTAACCTTGTTGGGCGGCGGAGAATTGCTTCCTGTCCTGCTCATTCCCGCAGCGGTGGCACTCTATGCGCTTGCTTTCATTGCCGCCTACCGGCTCCTGGTAAAAATGCCGGCAGTGGCACTTGGGCGCCGTGATTTTTCGATGGGCGACGCTTGGAGAGCGACAAAAGGAAACTCCTTGCGGCTCCTCGGACTCCTGATACTGTTTGTCCTCTGCTTGCTGCTCCTTGCCGCTGGAATGTTTGCCATCACCTATCTCTTTGGCTTGGTTGGCACAGTCGGGCTTTCACTCGCTGTCGCCATTCAGGTCATGGTCAATTGGGTGGCCACTATTCTTGGCGTCACGCTGCTCACCAGCCTCTACGGATTCTTCGTCGAAGGCAGGGACTTCTAGGGAGCAGCGGCTACTGGCAAATCCGGTAGTTGCCGCTTTTGCCGTGAGTTCCCATGTCAAAATGGAAATGCTCGGCATGGGCGGCGTTTGAACCCGGCCCGAGCACCGTTGTGAAATAGCCGCAAGCCGAGGCCCGGACACCTGGAAGCAATGTGCTGTCTCCCACATGCAAGGTCTTGCCATTGCGCAAACGGAACGTCGAGAGGTCAACCGCGTTGCCATAACCATGCTCGCTGATTTTTGCCGTGCCATCGCCGTTGCGGCCGCGGCATTCAAAGCCCGGGCCGGTGGATATTCTCTCAACTAGCGAGTCCAATTGCGCGGAGAGGATCGGCGCGCCGGATTCACTCAGCCACTTCGAAAACTGCAGGGCGAACTTGCAATTCAGCAAAGGCGCCTCCGGCAGGTCTATCGTGTTGCCCTTGATCGTGACTGAACGCAGGTTCACCGGATTTTCCACACGGCACTTTCCGTAATCAACTGTAGCAGCCGCAACCGTGAATTTTGCCCCTATGGTGTGAAGCTTCTGAAAGCATGACTCGGTGCCATCCTTCGGGACAGCTTCTTTTGGCAGGGCCCGCGGAATTAACGCGGCCTGCTGTTGCAAGCCTGCCGGCTTGATGCGCGGCAGGGGAGCAGACACGTCGGCTTTCGACTCGGCTTTTTCTGCAATGACTGGTTTTTGGGTGGAGCTTGGTGCGGGGCTTGCAAGCTTGTCGGCCTTGTTCGATTTGATGTCAGCGGGCCGGGCGGCAGGTACAACGGCAGCCTGTTTCTCAAGTTCTGGCGGCTTTGTGCGCGGAATGGGCGCAGGCTCCGCAGCATCTTTGGATAACTCCGGCTTTTCAAACGAAATGGGCGCGGGCTCCGTAACATCCTGGGCCATCTTTGGCTTTTCAACGGGAATGGGCGGCTCGATTATGGGCGTGGCGGCACTTGTTTCGGTTTCCTTCGGCGTGACGGGCGTCTGTGTTTGCTTCTTGCGCTTGGTTGCTGCCTTTGAGCGTGTCTTGCAAGTCGCGTTGAATTTCTGGCAGACCTTGCGATCCAAATTATTCAAGAAGTTTTTGAGGCCATTGGGTTGGGCCGCATCGACGCTCTCCCAACTGGGCATGGCCAGAATTGCTGCAAGAATCAGAATGTATTTCAGTTTGCCCATCGAATCGCGCTGTCCCATTGCCATTTAACTTCAGAATCCGGGATTGGTTCCCTAGAAAGATGGCTTTCTATGGGCTGGGTGGTGCTGAAGGGCAGGATGATTGCACCCGCCCATTCCCCTTGTTACAGTCATAAAAAGCAGTTTCTGGGGTTCCATGTTCAAGAAAATTTTGATTGCCAATCGTGGTGAGATCGCTTGCCGCGTGATCAAGACCGCCCGCAAGATGGG
The DNA here is from genome assembly GCA_902826365.1 of uncultured Hyphomicrobiales bacterium. Lineage (GTDB taxonomy): Bacteria > Pseudomonadota > Alphaproteobacteria > Rhizobiales > Aestuariivirgaceae > Aestuariivirga. The sequence goes on from CADEEO010000049.1 coordinate 19,586, forward strand.
AATTGCCACCGTTGCAGTCTATTCCGACGCCGATGCGCGGGCGCTGCATGTGGAAATGGCCGATGAAAAGGTGAGTATCGGCCCGCCCCAGGCCGCCCAATCCTATCTCATGATTGAAAAAATTGTTGCTGCCTGCAAGGCAACCGGCGCCGAAGCCGTGCATCCCGGCTACGGCTTCCTCTCCGAACGCTCGGCCCTTCCCAAAGCGCTCGCCGAGGCCGGCATCGTTTTTATCGGGCCCAATGCCTCGGCCATTGATGCCATGGGCGACAAGATTGAATCGAAGAAGGCAGCCCAGGCCGCAGGCGTTTCCACCGTGCCGGGCTACATGGGCATCATCGAAAGCGAAGCTGAAGCGGTGAAGATCGCCGAAGGAATTGGCTTCCCGGTAATGATCAAGGCCTCGGCCGGCGGCGGCGGCAAGGGCATGCGCGTGGCGCACTCAGCAGCGGAAGTGCGCGATGGCTATGCCCGCGCCAAGTCCGAGGCGAAATCCAGCTTCGGCGATGACCGCGTCTTCCTCGAAAAATTCATCGTCAATCCGCGCCACATTGAAATTCAGGTGCTCGGCGACAAGCATGGCAACGTGATCTATCTCGGCGAGCGCGAATGCT
>CADEEO010000050.1:0-18584 GCA_902826365.1 uncultured Hyphomicrobiales bacterium
TCAAAGGGCGTGAAGCACCTGAAGGGCTCCGAAGCCCACAAGGCCAGCGTCACCGGCGATACCGTAGGCGACCCCTACAAGGACACCGCAGGCCCCGCCGTAAACCCGATGATCAAGATCACCAACATCGTGGCGCTTCTGCTGCTGGCGGTTTTGGCGCACTAAACTCATAAAACAATACGCTGAAAAGGCCGGGGGAAACTCCGGCTTTTTTATGCCACGGCTTCTACATTAATCAGCTTCCGCTTGCGCTGAACGCCCCAACGGTAGCCCGAAATCGAACCATCGGCCTTGACCACCCGGTGGCAGGGAATGGCGACGGCCAGCACATTTGCAGCGCAGGCCGCACCCACATCCTGGGCCGTGACGGGCAGCGGCAATGATTTGGCGATCTGGCCATAGGTTGTGGTTTGGCCAGCAGGGACATTGCGTAGCGCCTCCCACACGGCCTGCTCCTGCGCCGAGCCGCGAATATCGAGCGGCAGGTCCAACCCCTGATTGGGAGCATCCAGGAAGGCTACGATTTTTTCCGCCTTGTCCACAAGCCCTACCTCGTCAGCAACAAGGCGGGCTTGAGGGAAGGCGTAGACCAACTCCCGATGGAGTTCGTCTTTGCCATCGCCCAGCAGAATGGCAGCGATGCCCTGATCGGTGGCTGCTACCAGCACCATGCCCAGTGAAAATTTGTCGAATGTGAAGCGGATTTCCTCGCCCGCGTTTTGCATATCTGTGGTCATCTCTGCATCCTTTTCTTAAGTTATCGGGGATCAGGATGCAGTTATTGGCGGGCTAAAGCCACCCGATATGCGACTAGGCTGAAGGCTTGTGGTTGGAATATCCTGAGACCAACTCACCATTAAATCGCGCGTAACCATCAGCGGTTGTCTTTAGATGATCACGCACGGCTTCATGCAGGTTCGGGAGCTTGTGAAAGGGAACGGTCGGCAGTGCATGATGCTCCGCGTGAAACGGCATGTTCCAAGCCACCAGCCGCACCAGCTTAGTCGTGAAAGTCGTGCGCGTGTTCTCGAACATGTTGTCGACATGCGGGCAGTTCGTGTGCTCGGCGAGGAGAAAGAGCCGCAGGAAAGGTTGGCCGAGGAGGGCAGGGACGATCCACGTCCAAATGACCAGCGACGATCCCCAAAAAACTGACGCGGTGGCGATCAAAGCATAAAGGACCAGCATCACCCGTGCCTCGAAGGTTATGCGGGGCCTGGCCTTCTCCGGCACAAAATCATCGGCGCTTTGTCCCGCCGCGTTGCGCAGTAGTGTGCTGATTGCAGCAAACCACAGCGGAAGCCCGGATACATGCTTCACATAGTCAGTGAGCGTGGTGGGCTTAGGCGTCTGCAATTCCGGGTCACGGTCCGGGTCATGTGTATGGCGGTGGTGAGCGAAATGGAAAAAGCGGAACCAGGCCGGTGGGATAAGGATCAGAAATCCGCTTATGCTTGAAATAGCCGTGTTAAGGAATGAACTCTTGAATGCCGTTTCATGGGTGCTTTCATGCAGCGCCGTGAAAAGAAAAACGATCAGGATGCCTTGAACCGGCAGCAGCAGAAACCAGAACGGGACACCATGGGCAATCAGGGCACCCAGAACGAGAATCGCTTCCAGATGAAAGCCGATCCTTAACAGTCCCGGCCCGTTGCTCCGTTCAATGAGAGACTGGCGCTGGGTTGGCTCCAAGTTTGTGATGGCAGTCCGGTGATCGATGGTGTCCATAAATGCCAATTTACCACGGCTGGAAAGTTGGACCAAATGATGCCCTGCGAACCCCTTTGCCGCGGCAATTTGGCAATACAGCCGGTCCAGCCAGGGATTGACTTCCAAGCACCATAATTTATAACCGAGTAAATTAGTCGGATAATTATTGGTGACCCATGTTTGCCCCGCAGCGCCTGCACTGGCAGTTTTGCCTTGATGTTTCCTGTGCCCTGTTGCTCACGCTGGGCTCAATTGCAGCCCTCGGCCTGTCATGACCACCAGATCGCGCCCCATGCCGAAACAGGGCCGTGGCTATACCCGCGGCTATGATGCCTCGGCCGTTGCCGCAAAGCTGGAAATCGTCGAGCGGTTCCGTCGGGATGGCATGCGCATATTTGAAATCGCCCGCCGCCTCGGCGTGAGCGATACGACCATCTACAATTGGCGCAAGCAACACGCAAAGCCGCCGCGCAGGGCCGTGGAACGGGAGTTAGCGGCACTAAAGCTTGAAATTTCCCATATGCGGGCCCGCCTCGACTTGCTCAACCCGCCCTCCAATGGGGCAGGACCGTGATCATTTGCCAGTGCAATGTGCTTTCGTGCATACAGCTCAAATCCGCCACGGAGCGTTTGAGCGCCTGTGACCCCCTTTGCATCGTAACCCCCGGCGCCGTGTTCAGAGCCTGCGGCGCGCGGCCCCAATGCGGCAGCTGCATGCTGAATGTCACGGAAGTTATTGTCGGAGCCATGCAGCAGCGCCAGCAGCTTGATTAGATGCTGAATATCGCTAGTCTGCCCAATTAGGATTCATTCTAAAGTGGAGCAGGCGCCATGAAGGGCAACAAGAAAGTCATCGAATACCTCAACAAGGCCCTTCGCCATGAGTTGACCGCAGTGAGCCAGTATTGGCTCCACTACCGCCTGCTGGAGGACTGGGGCTTCGCCAAATACGCCAAGAAAGAGCGCGAGGAATCAATCGAGGAAATGCAGCATGCCGACAAGCTCGTCGCTCGCATAATCTTCCTCGATGGCCACCCTAATCTGCAAACCCTGGATCCTCTCGCCATCGGCCAGAACATCAAGGAAGTCCTGGAGTGCGATCTCAAGGCCGAATACAGCGCCCGCGAACTTTACCGCGAAGCCCATGATGCCTGCCGCGATGCCGGTGACATCGGTTCCATGGAATTGTTCAAGCAATTGCTGCAGGACGAGGAAGGCCATATCGACTTCATCGAGACTGAGCTTGGCCTGCTGGAGCGCGTCGGCATACAAAACTACGGTCTGCTGCAAGCCGAAGCTGCCGGCGGCAAGGAAAAATAGGTTTGCTAGAAACCCGGTTTTGAACCCAGAATTCCCTTGAAAATGTCCTGCAATATTGACAGTTCATTGCCGACAACCGGCGTCTCGCGGGAATTGATGTTGATGATGCGTCCATCTTCTAGGCCATATTGGGCGAAGCTTGTCACCTGGTCGCCCTTGTCAAAGCGCACGGCGATAACTTCGCGGCTCGTTTCCTTGGCCTGAAGGAAGGACCGGCTCTCGGTTATGCTGGTAATGTAATAATTGCTGTCGCCCTGAAAATTGATGCTGGCGGTCGTGGACGGCGACCCCAGAATGCCTTCGACCTCGGTTCTTGACATGCCTTCCGAAATCTGGCCGAAAGCGCCGGGTTTCGCGAGATAGCCATGATGGCTTATGGTGGGCGAGCACGCCGCAATCAGGGTTGCGAACGTGGCCGCAACCAGCCACAGGTGAGCACGCGCAAGGTATCTTCTGGTCATGAAAAACAAGACAAATCCGTCACTTCAAGGTTTTTACTCAATGGTCTTTTGCCCGAGCCGGCCTATGACGGCAAGTGCATGATACTAGGTCGGTTGTTCAAGGCCCGCGAAAAACGCGAGAAGCGCCTTTACGAGGCAATTGTGGCTGCCGCGCGGCACGTCAGGTTTTATGAGGATATGAGGGTGGCCGATTCAATTGACGGGCGTTTTGAAATGATTGTGCTGCACTTGTTTCTCGTCCTCAATCGCCTGAAAGGTGAAGGCGTTGAAGACCTCCGGCAAAAACTGACGGATGAGTTTTTCGCTGATATGGATCGCTCATTGCGCGAACTCGGCGTCAGTGATGTTGCGGTGGGCAAGAAAGTCCGGAAGATCGCCGAATCCTATTTTGGCCGCGTGACCGCCTATGACAGGGCGCTATCGGCCAATCCCAAAGTGTTGGAGGAAGCCATAAGCCGGAATGTCTATCCCGATGGCGCGCCCGAAGAATCAATCAGGGCAATGACCGGTTATTTCAGCGATGCCGTGAAGCACCTCGGCACAATGTCTTCGGAGCAAATTCTTCTGGGTGAATTGAATTTCCCATGAAACAGGTTGCCTATGAATTTTCCCGCCCGCTTCAGGTTGATCGTGTTCCGGCTTTGGGCTGTCACGAACGCCTTGCCGCTGACGAAAAGGAATGCGCGTCACTGGCAAAACGCTTTGATCTTCCCCGGATTCATTCTTTGAGCGGACTGTTAAAGGTGGTGCCTTGGCGCGGCGGCGGGCTGAAAATTACGGGGACCCTCAATGCCAAGGTAGATCAGGTGTCTGTCATCAGCCTGGAAACCTTCACCTCGGACCTGGAGTTCGCCATTGAGCGCTATTTTATGTCGCCTCGCGCCGGACAACCCGCTGCTGAGGAAGATGTTGATATCATTGAAAACGGAAGCGTTGATCTGGGGGAAATACTGGCTGAAAGCATGGCTCTTGAGCTCGATCCCTATCCCCGGCGGGAAGGCGAAGTCTTTAACGACATCGAAGAGCATCCGGAAAGCGCCAAGGTGTCGCCTTTCACCAGCCTGTCAAAACTCAAGCCGGATTAAAAGAAGTGCCAATTTCGACTGAAAAAATAAGGGTTTGTTTCCCAAGGGATTGCCTTTATTTTCGCGACTCAGGGGAGTTTCCATTACATTTGCTGAATAAATCGGCAGCACGTGATATTGCGGGATAATGAATAGCGAACTGACAATAGCACTGGATGTGATGGGCGGCGACTTGGGCGCCAGCATTGTGATTCCCGGCGCCGAACTGGCCGCCATCCGCCACCCAACCTATAGGTTCCTGCTGTTCGGGGATCAGGCCGTCATTGCGCCCCTCTTGGAGCAGCATCCCAAGTTGAAAGCCAAGGCGGAAATCCGCAACACCGATGTGGCGGTTGGCATGACGGAAAAGCCAAGCCAGGCCCTGCGCCGGGGGCGCGGCAAAAGCAGCATGTGGCAGGCGATCGAAGCCGTGCAGACCGGTGAGGCCGCTGCAGCCGTTTCCGCCGGCAATACGGGCGCTCTTATGGCCATGTCGCGCTTTGTGCTGAAAACCCTGCCGGGCATCTCTAGGCCCGCCATAGCCGCAATCTGGCCCACCTTGCGGGGTGAAAGCATCGTTCTCGATGTGGGAGCCACAATCGGCGCCGATGCCTCCCAACTGGTGGAGTTTGCGATTATGGGTGAAGCCATGGCGCGTTGCCTTTTTGGCCTCACGCGGCCAACCGTCGGCTTGCTGAACATTGGCGTTGAGGAAGTTAAGGGGCTGGAGCAGGTGAAAGACGCCGCCAGGCTGCTGCGTGAAATGAGCCTGCCCATGGAATACGTGGGTTTTGTCGAAGGTGACGATATTGGCAAGGGCACTGTCGATGTTGTTGTGACCGAAGGCTTCACCGGCAATATCGCCCTGAAAGCAGCCGAAGGCACCGCCAAGCAGGTGGCAACTTATCTCAAGCTTGTTTTGAATCGCACCTGGATATCCAGGCTCGGGGCCCTTTTGGCCCGTGGCGCTTTCAACGCCTTGCGTGACCGCATGGATCCCAGGAAGCACAACGGCGGCGTATTTGCCGGCCTCAACGGGGTTGTGGTCAAAAGCCATGGCGGCACCGATGACCTGGGCTTTGCCACCGCCATTGACGTGGCAATTGAAATGGTGCGCAATGGCCTGGTCAGGAAGATCGCCGAAGACGTTGCCGCAATGAACGCCATAATAATGGAGCCGGCAGCGCAGGTGGCGGAGTGAGTAGTGTAATGGTGAGAACGGTTATTGAAGGTGTGGGCTCCGCCTTGCCAAAGCGGATCATGACCAATGCCGATATCAGCAAGATTGTTGACACCACCGACGAATGGATCGTCGAGCGCACCGGCATAAAGGCGCGCCACATCGCGGCTGAAGATGAAACCACGCGCACCCTCGCGGTGCAGGCGGCACGCAATGCCCTTGAGCATGCCAAGCTGATGCCTGCCGATATCGATCTCATTATTGTCGCAACGTCTACGCCTGATAAGACTTTTCCGGCAACCGCTACCCAAGTGCAGGCCGATCTCGGCATCACGCGGGGCGCTGCCTTCGACGTGCAGGCCGTGTGTTCGGGCTTTGCCTATGGCCTGACGATCGCCGATAATTTTATCAGGGGCGGCCAGTCCCAGTGTGCGCTCGTGATCGGATCAGAAACCTTCTCACGCATCCTTGATTGGAATGACCGCGCTACCTGTGTGCTTTTTGGCGATGGAGCGGGCGCCGTAGTCGTGCGTGCCGGGAAGGGCGCTGGCACCAATGCAGACCGCGGTGTTCTCGGCTGCCATATTCATTCCGATGGCCGCTACTGCGACAAGCTTTATGTGGATGGCGGGCCATCAACCACAAAAACCGTAGGCCATCTGCGCATGGAAGGCCGCGAGGTCTTCAAGCATGCCGTAACCAACATTGCCGCAGTCATGGAAGAAACCATAACCAAGGCCGGCCTGAAGCCCATGGATATCGATTGGTTTGTTCCACACCAGGCGAATCGCCGTATTTTGGAAGGCACTGCCAAAAAATTGGGCGTCCCCGAAGACCGGATCGTGATGACCCTCGACCGTCACGGCAACACGTCCGCTGCCTCGATTCCTTTGGCTTTTGATGCCGCCGTAAAGGATGGCCGCATCAAGCGCGGGCAGCTTGTGCTCATGGAAGCGATGGGCGGCGGCTTTACTTGGGGGGCAGTTCTGGCCCGCTTTTAGAATGAGTCGTAAGCCTTTGAGTTTTCATAATTTTATATTGACCCAACCGTTTGGCCGACATAACTTACGGGGGTTCTTGCAAGGGGAAAAACATGGCAAGCAAGACTTTGACACGCGCGGATTTAAGTGAAGCAGTGCACCGGGATATTGGGTTATCCCGCACCGAATCAGCCGAGATGGTGAAGTCTGTATTGGATCTGGTTTCAGCGGCCCTGGTCGAAGGATCGTCGGTAAAACTTTCTTCCTTTGGCACCTTTATGGTGCGCAGCAAGAAGGGCCGCATCGGGCGCAATCCAAAAACCGGCGAAGAAGTGCCCATTACGCCCCGCCGCGTAATGGTATTTCGCCCAAGCCAAGTGATGAAAAATGTCATAAATGGTCTTGAGCCCGGCAGTGATGATTGAGTATCTCTTTACGGCGAATCGGAGATAGTCCTTGGAAAAATCACCTGAAGCATTCCGCACCATAAGCGAAGCGGCAGAAGAGCTCGATGTCCCCCAGCATGTTTTGAGGTTCTGGGAAACCCGGTTTGCCCAAATAAAGCCCATGAAGCGGGCCGGCGGCAGGCGCTATTACCGTCCCGCCGATCTGGACCTGTTGAAAGGCATCCGCAGTCTTCTTTACAGCGAGGGCTACACGATTCGTGGATTGCAACGCATCCTCAAAGAGGAAGGTGTTGCCTACGTTTCCGGCGTTGGCCGCGGTGAAATTGTTGCCCGCAAGCGCGACATGGAATTGGACGGCGTGCCAAGGCCGGGTCAGACCCAGATTGCCCCCAGATTCCGTGGCTCCGCGCCGCTTCCTGGAAGGGCTCCGCTAGCGCGGCCCGGCGGAAGCGTGGGCGAGGCTCCAACTTATGTGCATAAGCTGTCCGACATGCAGGCGGATGCCCTTAAGGCCGCGTTGCGAGACCTGGGCGATGCCCGGAAACTGCTGGATCCTACCTCGCGGATTTGAGCCGTTCCTGGCAATACAAAATAAAGACGGCTTGTTTATTGCTGTTCCTTTCAGGTCTGGAAAAGGCACCCTAGGCGATGTCCCTTTGGCGAACAATTCTTATGGCGGTAAATCTCGTCGGCGTGAGATTGGGCGGCGCCGCCATTGGCTTGGCAAGCCAGATTCTGCTGGCCCGGCTGCTCACCCAGCATGACGTAGGTGTCGTATTTCTTGGCATGAGTGCCGCAGCCTTCATCAGCCTGCTGATCACCGGCGGCTATCCGATCCTGGCGATAACCTGTTTGCCCCGCTACTACGCACTGGGGCGGAAAAATCTGGTGCGCGCCTTCCATGCCGCATTCCTGCGGGACAGCTTGTGGATTTCGCTCGCCTCATTTGCGGTTGCTGCGGTGGCCTACTTCTGGCTGCCGATCAATGACGGCCTGAAAATCGCGTTGCTCTTCGGCTGCCTTTCAGCTCCGGCCTCGGCCCTCATCCGCATCAACGGTTCGGTCGCCAATTCAGTCCGGCGCTATGCGCTGTCTTATGTTCCGGATTTTCTCTATCGTCCCGGGCTCTTGCTGGCCTATCTGGTGTTTGCGTGGGCCGTAGGGCTTCAATTGAGCATTGCTCACGTGCTCTGGGCTTTCGTGATCATGAACACGATTGTTGCCCTTGCCCAAGCCTGGCTCATTGGCGAGGATGGCGCGAGATCAGGCCTCAAATGGTCGGGCCGCCACAATCTGGCGCCCGTGTTGCGCAGCCGGGCGGCGGCTCTTGTCATTGTTGGCATAGTGACGGCTTCTTTTGCGGATGTTGTTACACTCATCGCGGGCTTCTTTCTGAATACGGCGGATGTGGCCCTTGTGGGTGTCACAATCAGGCTGGCCGCATTGGCTGGCTTCATTACCCAGGCCACCCAGCAGTTCATCCTGCCTGATTTGACCGCCGCCATGACGCGCGGAACGCGCCAACAAGTCCACGCCCTTCTTTTGCGCATTAATATGATTGCCCTTGCGGCCATATTGGCCTGCGTTGCAGGTGCAATGCTATTTGGTCCATGGGCTTTGCGCATATTTGGTTCTGGGTATGAAGCGGGACATTGGCCCCTTGTGCTGTTTATGATCAGCCAGGCCTTCCGCGCCGCTAGCGGCATGAACCAGCACCTGCTTTCCCTTGCCGGCTATCAGATCAAGACGGCGGGCTCCTGTCTGGTGGCGATGGCGGTATTGGTTGGCGCAACTGCTTTGCTCACACCGAGCTACGGGATTATGGGAATTGCCTGCGCGGTGCTGATAGCCGATGCAGTTTGGGCTGGGCTGCTGGCCCTTCAGACCCAGCGCCTGACCGGCAGGCGCGGCGACATTATTGGCGTGTTGCTCGAGAAAAGATCTTAGAAATCAAGGCTGCAATCAGCACTTTCGCTTTCCGGAGCGGGATGCTAACTACCCCTTTAGTCGGAGCGTAGCGCAGCCCGGTAGCGCACTATTCTGGGGGGATAGGGGTCGCGGGTTCGAATCCCGCCGCTCCGACCACTTATCCACCCGTTTCACAAAAGCCAGATAGCCCCGTTCATTTTTTGGCAGCGACGACAGCAGGATTTGCTTCTCGCGCTTCTGGTTCCAGATAGTCAACGGAGAGATCTATTGGCGTTGATCGGACTCCTGAAGAAAAGAGGCCAAATACATCGCCGCTTGTGAAGGCTGGTATTCGCTCAGAGCCTGTCAGCAGCGACTCGTCATAGGCGGTCGCAATATCTTCAGGGCGGTATCCCATAAGCTGCAGGAGAGCGGGTGCAATCTGAAACTGGCTGGCCTTGCCTTTGAGTAGATTCGCGCCATTTTGAAACAGTGCCTGCAGCGATGGATCAGAAGCATAGACCATCAAGGGAACAAATCCCACCCGGGGATCGGGTGACTCAACATTGCAATGGGTCAAGCGGTCTGGCTGAAAAACCTGTCCGTGGTCGGAGGTATAAACGAGCGTCGCATTGGAGAGATCGGCATTGGCAAAGACTTTCCCCATGAACTTGTCAACTGACCACGATACGGCATTGCGATAAGAAGCGATCCGCGAACGCGTGTTGTCAATTCCAGACTCGGCCATCGTTGGATGGAAAATCGCTGCGTCAGCAGGATATGCGTGATCATAGGGAAAATGTGCGCCGTTCTTGTTTGCGTATATGAACACCGGCCCGGGCGCCGCGAGTTCCTTGGTAATGATGTCTGCAAGTTTGCCATCTGCTTCGGCGCCGGGGACACCGCGGATTGCATAGAATCCGTCGATCTGCGACTTTTCCCGCATTGTCATGAAATTTTGCATGAGGCCCGGGTTGGAAATGTTGCCCGCCTGCGCATCAATGAAAACTGTCCGGTAGCCGGATCGCTTGGCGTATTCCCAAAGTGAGGGGTTCTTGTTGGCATTGCCCGTTATGTCCTGCCGTGAGACGCCGTAGCGCAAGAGCACGTTGGAATAGCTGCTGCAATTGCCGGTCGATGCGGCGGGCCCGAAGTTGATAAATTTGCCAGCCAGTCCCGCGAACTGAGGGGTATAAGGGTTCCCCGGCGAGAGATCGATGTAATCAGCGCGGATGCTTTCATCAACGAGCATTACGATGCTGCCTGTTTTGTGTTTCTTCATTGGCGCCCACTTGACTGGCTCACGGCTTGTGGTTCCGAGGAATGCGATCTTTATCCCGGCTAGCGATGATAAGGCTGCAGGCCTGAACTGCCAGGGCATGGCGTCAGATCCGCCCCCATCCTTGGCGAACACGACCCCCGCGATAAGTGCAATTGGCACCAGCGGAACCCAGCACAGCCGGCGAAGCCAGTTCTTGGCGTGGCCCGTTATGTGGGCTGGAAAAATCATCACGAGTAAGCCCAGAGCCAGCACAATTAATGCAGAGCCGAGATGTTGTTCATAGAATTCGGCTGCCCGTCCGGCCTCATGGCGGGCATTCCAAAGCGACAGAATATCGAAAACTGACATTTCAGAATGGCTCAGATCATAGAACCCCCAACTGACGGCGCTCGATGCTGCAATCACAATCGCCCAAAACCCGCGTAGATAGACGTTTGGCTGAAACGCGGCAACCAGAACCGCAAAAACTGCGATTGCCCAGATGATCAAAAATGGCACAAGGGTGAATAGGCGCCCCTGGTCGAGCAGTAAGCCAATTCTGGAGAAAATTCCAAAATTAACCACCATGAGAAAAATCAAAATGGTGAATAATTTGAATAAATTCAATGAATTAACACGAATTGGCGGGAATTTTTTTGTCCGCTGTAGGGTGTCGTCAATGAAGGGCGGCATCTGTGAATCCATCCGGTCAAATTGATAGTTGAAGGATGGATTGCACAAACCTTGCCAGCATTTTTGAAGCTCATTGCGCTTCCGAAGCAATGCTCACGAAACGCTGGAGTTTGAATCCTGGTTGAAATATCGATGTTGCATCGAGGCTGCAAATAGCCCCCACATCATTCCCAGCATCCAAAAGAAATGGCGCCAATGATCGGTATCGATTTGCACGCCCTGGAACATGGTTGCGACAAGGGGGCAGAATACCACGATGGCCCAGTTCTGCCATGGCGTGCGCATCAACACCGCCTTAAAACCAATGATGACGGTGCTGATCATCAGCAGGAAATATGAAATGCCGCCCAGCCATCCGTAGGAAGCGAAGGCATTGATGTAGACGTTGTGCGGGGCCATGCCATAGATTTTTGCAAACTGGATGGGTCCGAAACCAAGTGGCAATTCCAACAGCAGGGGAATGCTGTTGAGCTGATTGCCAAAGCGTCCCCGCTCACCAGCGTCATAGTCCTTGACAAGGGTGAAGCGATCCAGAAACAGATCGCGTATTCCTTCGACGGAAAGCAGGATCGCGAGCAGAACCACGAGACCGATGGCTCCTGATACCGTAATCAGCAGAATGCGCCGGCGTGTCTGCGCTGCTGGTGTAAGCAGGAAATTGAGGCCAACGACCATGAGTGCGGAAGCAAGAAAGCTTATCCATGCCCCACGGGAAAATGCCAGGAACAGGGCGGCCAGGATCGTGAACAGCCCGATCAGGGAGATGAATTTCTGGCGCTGGGTTCCCAGCAAAAAGCCCTGCACCAGCATGACACCTGGAAAAATCAAATAAGTTGCAAAAACATTTGAATCCTTGAATGTGCTGGCTGCTCTCATGCTCTGGGAGAAGGCTCCGCCCAGCCCCGCCACATCGAAGTAGCCGAGAATCCCCAAAAGCGCTGCGGTCACCGCCGCAATGACAAGCGCGTTTTTTATAACGGCCATGCGCCGCAATGGATCGTAAGCCACATAAAAGGCAAGGAAAATGGCTGAAAAGGCCATGTAGAAGGATGTGATGACAAACATCCTGGCCCTTTCATCGTCGGCCACCTGCAAAAAGCTTATGAGGCCCCCGAGATTATAGAGCAGCAGAAACACTACAAGAGGCACCGCGGTGGCAGTGATCGTCAGGCCCGAACCGAAGAAGCATGCCAGCACAACAAGAAACAAGAGGTCTGATGGGGCAGGTTCGATCGCCACATAGAAACTCGAGGCAAACATCAGCCAAACGAGGATGGCCCTCACCTGCGCAAGCGTTAAGCCCATGAAACGCACGGCAATCGGAGGAGGTGCCAAATCAACGGCCGAGCTCAAAACCCATTCTCCATGTTCAAAGGCCTGAACCTTCGCCAGGCATGTCGCCTGATGAATCTATGGGTCGGGGATGGTTAATGGGAGCTTAATGCATGCGTGCCGGGGCCATAAGCAATTGCTGGTAAAAAGCGGTCACATTCCGCCCCATAGCCCGTGCATCAAATGAGGTTCCAGCAGTCTCAGACAACGCCTTTGCGTCATCGGCAATCGCTGCTGGAATCGCCAGCGCCATTTCAATGTGCCGGGCCAGAGCTTCAGGATTATCAGGCGGGCACAAGTTTTTTTCGGGAAGGATTTCAGGGATGCCGCCAACGTCGCTGGCAATCACGGGAACGCGTCCCGCTGCCGCTTCGAGCACAACATAGGGGAACGACTCGGCCCGGGATGGCAGAACCAGCAATCGCCCGCGCTTCAGGGCTTGTGCCGTTGGCAGCCTGCCGGGAAACGTCACAAACGTTCCGAGCCCCAGGGTTTCAGCGAGTTTCTTGAATACTGCGCTGTCGGGGCCATCACCAACGAGGCAAGCCATGATTTTCCGTTTGCGCGCAACCAGAGCAAGGGCCTTCAGCAAAACATCTACGCCTTTAAGGTGGCGCATGTCGCCCATGTACAGAACATCGGCTGCATCTTTGTCGGGCTTGACTGGGTTGAACTCATCCGGCCACAGGCCATTGTGAACCACCGTGTTTGGCTTGCCGCCGAGCCCGATCTTCTTCGCAAAGCTCTGCCGCTCGAACTCGCAAACGAAAATCATGCCCGTACCGATGCGTGCCAGGGCCCATTCGGACGCGAGGAAAACGAAACCAGGAAACCTCAGCCATCGGTAATGCAGGCTGCCGCCATGCGGCGTGTAAATCGAAGGAACGCCAAGGGACCACGCCGCCAGCCGGCCATAAAGCCCACCTTTGGCGCCATGGCCGTGAATGATGTTAATGCCCAGTTTCTGGGCATGCTTCTTTATGGCCGTAATGGCCGAAAGGTCGCCGAAGCCGGGCAAGCGGGAAATCCCGATGCGCTCCATGCCAAGCGAACAGTAGGGTGCAACACTAGCAAGCAAATCGGAAGCAACTTGCCCGCCCGTCGTCGAGTCGCAGATAACCCCAACTTCGTGTCCCAGTTCAGATTGCCCACGTGCCAGATCGCGCACATGGCGGAACAATCCGCCCACCGGAGTTCTGAACACGTGCAGAATTTTCATGGCCGTGCCGCTCTGGTCAGAACCAGCGTTCACGCACATAAATGATGTCGCCGGGATAGACTTGGGTGGTCACCGGGACGCGATAGGTCTCGGTGCCGTTCACGTTCTTGCGCGTGATCAGAACGGGCCCGTGATCGGCGCGCGCACCATATCCGCCAGCGATTGCGACGGCATTTTGCACCGTAATGCCGCTCTGATAGGCGAAACTTCCGGATGTAGTCACTTCGCCCAAAATGAAAAAGGGGCGCAGCGCAGTTGCTTGAACCGAGACCTTGGGATCGCGCAGATAACCGTTGCGCAGCCGCGCGGTGATGAGTTTTTCCACCTGCGGCGTCGTCATCCCGGCGATGTGAACAGTTTGTATGTAGGGGAGCGAGATATTGCCGGAGCCATCCACCAAATAATCTGCCGTGAGATCGCTTTCGCCTGCCACGCGGATGGTCAGCTGGTCGCCTGCGCCCACTTTGTAGCCCGATTGATATTCATAGGCCGCCGCCGTTCCCTGTGCGCCAAACGGAGCCACAACGCCTGCCGAAACATGGGAAGGAAGCTGGGATATGCTGGATACGGCCGTCGGGCCCTCTGCAACAACGCCATCGGCCATTACACCAGTGCCGCCAGCAGGCGACGCAATGAACGCCTGTTTTCCGGATCGGGAACAGCCAGTTAGCACGAGTGAAGCCAGTAAAATAATGCAAATACGCTTACGCACAGGTTTCCGTCCAATTTTTCAAATGCGTGCCTTTGAATGCACCCCGCACGACCATAAGACGAACACCGTTAGGAATGCCTTAAAGGCGTGCCACGCTTCGTTAAGGAATTGGTTACCATAAGCGCCCAAAATAAAGTGCTTATACAGCCTCGAGGGAGCGCTTGCACCGCTATGAACCACCAGCCGCAACTCGCACCAACCATTAACTTGCTCGACGTTGTGCGCGGGATGGGCCGGCATAAGCTCGTCATTATAGTTTTCACCCTTCTGGCGCTCTGCGCCGGCCTCGGGATCGTGAAGGTCCTGAAACCCACATACTCGACCGAAGCGCAAATACTCATTGAGAATTTGGCATCGCCCTTTGACCGCACCCAGTCATCCGAAGAGCAGCGGCCCGACCCCGTCGACGACAGGGTGATAAAAAGTCAGATATCGGTGCTCAAGTCGCAAGACGTAGCATTGCGTGTCGTTGCATCTCTGAATTTGCAGGACCGCCCCGAGTTTGACTCCTTGAAGCAAAAGGGCATTGGCAAAATCAAGCAACTTCTGCTCACATTCGGCTTTGGCGAGGATCCGCGCCTGAAAACTCCTGAGCAGCGGGCCTTGGACCGCCTGACTGGCGGGCTTACGGTCTACCAAATTCCTGAATCGAACGTCGTGGCGGTAAAGTATTCTTCTTCTGATCCCAAGACGGCGGCGGAAGTCGCCAACGCGCTTGTCAAAATCTATGTCGCCTCAACGGCTGAAACCAATTCGCAGCCTACGACCAGGGCACGGGATTGGATCGCTGGGCAAATTGAGGATCTTCAAAGAAAAGTTGCAAGATCCGATGCAAGCATTGAAGAATTCCGCTCACAGGCGGGCCTCTTGCAAGGGGAGAATTCGACTCTTGGAACCCAGGAGCTTTCCGAACTCAATACCCAGATAACTCTTGCCGAGGGCGTGCGCACCGAGGCAGAGCAACGGGCCAAGTCAATAAAGAACCTCCTCGCCACAAAGGGCACGGTTGTTGGCTCCACCGATGTTTTGAACTCTACCATTGTCCAAAGCCTGCGGGAACAACAGGTGGCTTCGGCCCGCCGCGTTGCTGAACTCTCGGCGACCTATCTGCCGGGCCATCCAAAAATGATCGCGGCCCAGAATGATCTCAGGAACATCGACCGCCAGATTCGCAATGAAGCCCTGAAACTCGTTGACAGTCTTGATCAGCAGGCAAAAATTGCTGAAGCGCGCGAGCAGGCCTTGCGCGCCAGGCTGGAAGAAATGAAAGACCGCGAATCGACGGCCAATCTCGCCTCAGTGAAGCTGAAAGCTCTTGAACGTGAATCGGCCGCCGATAAGGCGCTGCTTGAATCGCTTCTCCTGCGCTATGCCGATGCAAGCGCGCGCCAGGATTTGTCCACCCAGCCAGGCATGGCGCGGATCATTCAGCAAGCGGCGGTTCCTGCCTCTCCGTCATTTCCCAAGTCAGGTCCGCTCGTCATGTTGATAACACTGGCCGGGCTGGCGTTGGCTCTTGGCCTTTCGTTTTTGATTGAGATCATGGCGGCGGCAAGCAGACTGGGCCTGCCGGTTGCAGGCGCATCCCAATCATCTGAACTGCATAAACCTGTTGCGTTTGCCCCGCGTCCTGTAACTCCGGTTCTCGAAGCGAGACCCCAAAAGCAGATCTCTGAACAATCTTCGCGCGTGGCTGAGGCCGTTCCAACCTTCGCTACATTTCCTCCAGCGTCGTCGTCCGAGGCGAGCCTTGATCTCTTGAAAGATGCAGACCATCAGGATCGCAAGGGGCTGCATGCTGCTTCCCGCCATGTGGCCGACTGGGCGCTCAAGCTTCAGAGAACGGCAGCGCTCCGCCGCCTCTCCATAACCAGCATCGGAGGAGGCGCCGCGGACGCGGCATTGGCCGCTGTCGCCATTGCCCGGGCGATTGCTGCGAAGGGCGCCCGCACAGTTGTCGTGGATTTGGCGTCCGAAGGGTCGAGCATCGACACGCTTTTTGGCCTGCCTTCGGGGCCAGGCTTCGTCGATCTTCTCGCCGGGACCACTGACTTCACCAAAGTCATCGCGCGTGATCCGCTGTCCAATGCTCACCTGCTTCGTTTTGGCTTGGAGCGCAACGAGGCGATCATGTCGTTGATGGATCAGCGCACCGACGCGGTCTTGAGCGCCTTGGGCAATATTTATGATGTCGTCCTGATCCATACCGGCGAGGCTTCGGGCCGCACGACAATGCTGATTGTCAAATGTCAGGCCGCGCTTCTCCTGGCGCCTGACCTTCGTCAGGAGGATGTTGCGAAAACTGCAAAGTCTCTCCTGGTATCTGGCCTGACGGACGTTCAGTTCTTAAGACTGGAGTCCCCGAGATCCGGGGAAGACCGGCGCGCGGCGTCAGCGTAAGACCATTGCAGTGAAAATCCGTAACAGTTAACGGCTCCGCTGCAAACCGTCAGTTTTTCTGCCTGTTAACCTGTTTGCCATGTTTATGGCCTCCCGGCGCAGGCCGGCAAGCGTTTGGCAGGAATTGTGCTTTACCCCAATGGATACTGATGAATTTCCATTGATGTGAAATGCAATGCTATGGCAAAAACCGCAATCCTGAAAACCAGCCTTGAATTGCTGTATTATTCTGGGGCATCCCAGGCGTTCCGGCCAATGTTTGGCGGTCTCGGCGCGATCTTCATGCTGCACCATGTCCGCCCCGGTGGCGGCCAGCAAATGGGTTTTGCCCCCAACGCCGGGCTTGAGGTGACGCCGGAATTCCTCGACGCGGTGATCAGCTTTGTGAAACTGCGCGGCTATGATCTTGTCTCCATGGCTGAAGCGGTTCGCCGCATCCGGGAAAACAACTCGGCCAAGAACCCGTTTGTGGCTTTCACCCTCGATGATGCCTACCGCGACAATTTCGTGCATGCGCGGCCGGTTTTCAGAAAACACCATTGTCCATTTACGATATTTGCAAGCCCGGCCATTCAGGACGGAACCTGTGAGCTCTGGTGGCGCGGCCTCGAAGCGGTGATCGCCGGCAATACCAAGGTGAGCGCCGTGATTGGCCAATCAAAGCTGCACTTCGATACAATCAGCGACATGCAAAAGAAAGCGGCCTGGCTGCAGCTCTATTGGCCCGTGCGCCAGCTCCCGCAGAAGCAGCAGCGCGTCTGGATCAAGGAATTCTGTGAAGCGAATCGCGTCGATCTCGGCGCCATCTGCCGCGCCGAGGCAATGACCTGGAACGAGCTGCGGGAAATTTCCAAAGATCCGCTGTGCACAATCGGCGCCCACACCGTCAACCACTATGCCGTGGCCCAGTTGAGCGAAGCGGACGCGCGCTTTGAACTTGTTGAGTCCAGGCGCCGGATTGCGAAAGAAATCGGCGTGGAGGCAAAGTTTTTCGCCTATCCCTATGGCGATGCCAATTCCGCCTCGCCCCGTGACTTCAAGCTCGCCGCAAATGCCGGTTATGAAGCCGCCGTCACCACGCGGAAGGGCTTGATATTCTCAGGCCATAGCGATCATTTGACCGCGTTGCCACGCCTCTCGCTTGCCGGTGAATTCCAGAAGCTTCGCTACGTCGATGTCTTGCTCTCCGGTTCTGCCTTTGCCCTGTGGAATGGCTTTAGGCAATTGAACGTGGCCTAGGCTTCCGGATCCGGACGCGACATCCAGCGGATGAGAACCATGGCGACCGGTATCCAGCCAATGCCCAGAAGGATGAAGGCAGGCAGCTCAATCGCCGCGCCATGGCCCACCACAAATTGCCCGCCAATGGCCATTGCAATGAGGGCATAGATCACAAGGAAAGCAATCGTGGCCACGAGACCCACGAACTTGCGCTGGCGAATTTTCATGGAATTGCTCTAGCTTATTGCCAGTTCCGTCGCAATCTGGTTCTTTCGGAAGGATCAATCGGGAGTAATTCATGCCCTCACTATCGCGCCGCGCCTGGGTTCCGGAATCGTCCGAAAATTATGTCCAGAGCCTTGCCCAATTTGCTGCCGCGCAATCGGCGGAAAAAATAGCAGCCGAGATTTTCCATCTCACCGCGCTCAATCGCAAGATTTATGAACAGGAATGTTTCAACCTCAATCCCGCCGGCAATGCCATGAACCCCCGTGCCGAAGCATTCCTCGCCGAGGGGCTGGGATCGCATCCCTCGCTGGGCTACCCCGGCGATAAGTATGAAATGGGCTTGGAGGCCGGCGAGCATATTGAGGCCATCACGGCCGAGCTCTGCGCCGAGAGTTTCCAGGCCAGATATGCGGAAATTAGAGTGGCCACGTGAGCCGTGGCACACCATTATTCCTGCATGACCACTTGCAACGCAAGAGTAACCTACA
>CADEEO010000050.1:18594-20031 GCA_902826365.1 uncultured Hyphomicrobiales bacterium
AGGGTCTGATATGCGTAACTTCGGGTGACCTCCGGCGCCATGGCAAACCTTTACGCCTTCATGGCAACTTGCAAGGCAGGCGACACGATCATCGTGCCGCCTGCCAGCATCGGTGGCCATGTGACTCACCAGATGGCCGGAGCCGCCGGACTCTACGGCCTGGACATTCATGAAGCGCCCGTTGATGCCGTCAATTTCACTGTCGACCTCGAAGACCTTCGCAAACTCGCGCGCAGCCTCAAGCCAAAACTTATAACGATTGGTGGAAGTCTCAATCTCTTTGCCCATCCGGTGAAAGAGGTGAGGGCAATTGCCGACGAAGTGGAATCCAAGGTGATGTTCGATGCAGCTCATCTCTGCGGCATGATAGCGGGCAGGGCCTGGGCCAATCCGCTTCTCGAAGGAGCCCATCTCATGACCATGAGCACCTATAAGAGTTTGGGCGGACCCGCCGGTGGATTGATTGTCACCAATGACGCAGACTTAGCCCAACGCCTCGACGCAATCGCTTATCCCGGAATGACCGCCAATTTTGACGTGGCAAAGTCAGCGGCCCTTGCCCTCACCATGCTGGACTGGCGCGAGCACGGGCAGGACTACGCCAAGGCCATGGTGAGGGTGGCGAAGGCTTTGGCCCAGGAACTGGATAGAAATGGCGTGCCGGTGTTTGCCGGTGCTGGCGGGTTTACCACCTCGCACCAATTCGCCGTGAAGTCCGAAAAATTTGGCGGCGGGCAAACCGCATCGAAAAAACTGCGCAAGGCGAATCTTCTGGTTTCCGGCATAGGCCTGCCCGTTCCAGCCGTAGCGGGTGACTTGAATGGCATTCGGTTTGGAACACCGGAAATCGTCAGATGGGGTGTCAGCGAAAACGATGCGCCCCAACTCGCAGGATACATTGCCAAGGCGCTAGGCTCCAATGATCCCGCCGGCCTCGCTCCCGAAGTCTCCCAATTTCGCTCCAAGTTCAACAAGTTGCGCTACGTCATCCAGAACTGAGGATGCGACGCCGGTTCCCTTGAACTTCGCCTTATGGCCACGTATTGGGCGGTCATGGAGAAAACTCTGTCCTCAGCGCAGGCCGCGGCCCCAAAGGTGCGCCTTTGGCTTTATGTCATGGCATTTCTGGTGTTCTGCATGGTCATCGTTGGTGGCGCCACCCGCCTGACCGACAGCGGCCTCTCGATTACCGAATGGCGGCCCTTGCTGGGCGCAATTCCGCCCTTGAATGAAACCTATTGGCTCGCCGCCTTTGAAAAATACAAGCCCATTCCCGAGTATCAGATCCAGAACCGGGGCATGGCCCTCTCCGAATTCAAATTCATCTACTGGTGGGAATGGGCCCATCGATTCCTGGGCCGCTTCATCGGCGTGGCCTTTGCCTTGCCGCTGATCTATTTCACACTCACCCGCCGGATTGAGCGGAACTTATGGTCA
>CADEEO010000051.1:0-8510 GCA_902826365.1 uncultured Hyphomicrobiales bacterium
ATAGAAAGTGAAGCGCACCCCGGTGGCGGCGTTGGTCGGCGGCAGCAGGATGTGGACCAGGGTTTGCGCGACGCGCGCCCCGAGCATGGCCACGGCCAGGCGGTCGATCATCGGGTTATGCAAGCCCATTTCCACCAGCGCCACGACGATTGCCGCATAGACGGGCAAATTCTCCACGCAGTTCATGTGGGCCCGGGTGGCGCGCTGGTACCAGCCGCCGCTTTGCGCCCGCATGGCGCGCTGATGAATATCGCTGCCTTGGGGAAGGTCGGTGCGCCATTCGGCCAGCGAGGCGCGGCCCGTCAGGATGCGGCTCCAGCGATAGATGCCGATGCTGACCCACAGGACCAGCAGCGTCCACGCCGCGAAGCCAAGCAGGACCAGCACCGGCACGCTCATCATGCCGCCTTCGCCCGCGTTACGGTGGCGCTGGCCAAGGCCTGGTCGAGATCGGCGATGATGTCGCTGATGTGCTCGATGCCCACCGAAAGCCTGATGTAGCCGGGGGTGACGCCTGTTGCCAATTGCTCGGCTTCGGAAAGCTGCGAATGGGTGGTCGAGGCCGGATGAATGGCGAGAGAGCGCACATCGCCGATATTGGCCACGTGGTAGAACATCTTCAGGCTGTCGATGAAGCGCTTGCCCGCCTCCATGCCGCCTTTCATCTCGAAGCCCACAAGCCCGCCCATGCCGCCCTTGAGATAGGCTGCTGTCCGCCGCTTCAACTCGGCGTCCGTGTGGTGGCCGGGGTGGATCACGCGGATGACGCTTTCATGCCTGGCCAGGTATTCGGCAACGTCCGCGGCATTGCGGCTGTGTTCGCGCATGCGCAGCGCCAGGGTTTCCATTCCCTGGATGAACTGGAAGGCCGAGAAGGCCGACATGGTCATGCCGAGGTCGCGCTGCAATGTGGCGCGGGCTTTCAGCAGATAGGCGATGGGGCCCAGGGGCTTCACCGCTTCGGTCCACACGGCTCCATGATAGCTGGGGTCCGGCTGGTTCAGCATGGGGAAGCGGCCTGCATGTTTCTCCCAGTCGAAGTTGCCGCCGTCGATGATCATGCCGCCAATGGCGGTGCCATGGCCGCCGATATATTTCGTCGTCGAATGGACGATGATGGCCGCGCCATGGTCGAAGGGCTGGCAGATGACCGGGCTAGCGGTGTTGTCCACGATCAGCGGCACACCGAGTTCGCGGCCAATGCGCGCCACCTCGGCGATGGGGAACATGGCAAGTTTCGGGTTGGGCAGGGATTCCGCGTAATAGGCG
The DNA here is from genome assembly GCA_902826365.1 of uncultured Hyphomicrobiales bacterium. Lineage (GTDB taxonomy): Bacteria > Pseudomonadota > Alphaproteobacteria > Rhizobiales > Aestuariivirgaceae > Aestuariivirga. Next base: position 1,270 of record CADEEO010000051.1, read on the forward strand.
CGGGTGCGCTTGTCGGTTGCCTTGCGGAAGGCTTCCGGGTTTGCCGGGTCCACAAAGCGCGCCTCTATCCCTAAGGTTCTGAAGGTGTTGGCGAAGAGGTTCCAGGTGCCGCCATAGATGTCGGTGGAGACCACGATGTTGTCTCCAGCCCCGCAGATGTTTTGCACCGCCATTGCGGTTGCGGCCTGGCCGGAGCTTACGGCCAAGGCAGCCACGCCGCCTTCAAGGGCTGCCATCTTCTGTTCCAGCGCATCGCAGGTGGGATTCATGATGCGGCTGTAAGTGTTGCCGAGTTCTTTCAGCGCGAAAAGATTGGCCGCATGTTCGGTGTCGCGGAACTGGTAAGCGGTGGTCTGGTAGATCGGCACCGCGACAGCGCCGGTCGTGGGATCCATGCGCGGGCCGGCGTGAAGGGCAAGGGTTTCGGCGTTCCTGGAGGTGGTCATGGCGGCGTTTTCTTTCAAAAAACAGGCGTGGGAGTTTTGCTTTGATCAAGGGAAATTGCGCGAGCGGCCATGGCGGATGGCGGAGTCGATGCTGCCGCGGCTGAGGCCGATGTCCTTGAGCAGGTGGTCGTCGAGGCGCCAAAGGCTGGCGCGCGTCCGCCGCGCTTCCAAAACGCCGGCAAGCATCCGCCAGGGCTGGATGGCGATGGCGAGCAAGCTTTTGCGGCGGGGCCGGTGGCTGGCTGTGGTGTCGTAGAACATGGTTTTATCCTTGCAGGAGGTTGACAGGGGTAAAGGATGCGGCCGGGCGGGGAAATTCCCGGCCGCATTGACGCATCACTTTTCAGGCTGGCTGCGGGACGCGCGAGAGTTGCCGCCACGGTCTTCATCCTGAAGCAGGCTCATGCGCTCGAAAGCGGTCTGCTTCGACTTGCCGGCTTTGACAACGGCGAATGCGTTGCTGTCCGTGACGGAGCTTTCCATCTTGTTCTGGGCGGAGAACTTGCTGAAGTTGGTATCCAGATCACGGGGGTCGTTGCGATCTGAAGCAAGGGCTGCGCCGGAAACGGCTGCGAGGGCGGCGAGAGATACGATAAGGGTCTTCATTTTAGGTCATCCTTTGTTTCTAAGTTAACGTCAAGGCGGACGCCGGCTGCCGCCCGTGACCATCACGGGCGCTTCATCCGGGTTCGCAGGTCATGGGCGCGGCGGCCATTATTGGCCTTGGCGCCGGTTCGGCGGGGCTTTTCAGCACCGCCAACCAATGGGCGTGATGTAGGCGATGGCCCCTGCCCGCGTATATGGCCGTCCGACCGAATAACTTGACTGATCGTCCGGCTTTCACCTAATGACCCGCCCCATGGATACGCTGTCGGAAATTCTGCGGACGGTCCGGTTGAAGGGGGGCGTGTTCCTTGATGCCCGCTTTACGCCCACGTGGAGCTTTGCCTCCGCGCTCACGCCCGATGACCTGGTGCCCTATATGGCAAGGCCGGAAGTGCTGTGCGCCCTGCATTATGTGATTTCCGGCGAAATGTATGTCGAGGTTGAAGGCGAAGAACCGCTGCATGTGAAAAGCGGCGAGCTTGTCCTGCTGCCGCGCAACGCGCCGCACGTGATGTCGAACCAGCCGGGGCAGCGGCCCATCGGGGCCAAGGACTTGATTCAACCGGGAACCGATGGCGGGCTGAACAGCCTCGTCTATGGCGGCGGCAGCGGCCCGGTCACCAATCTCATCTGCGGATTTCTCGCCAATGAGGAATTGCGCAATCCGCTGATGGCGACACTGCCGCCGTTGCTGAAGGTGAACATCACCGAGGGCGCCTCGCGCGACTGGATTGAGTCATCGGTCCGCTATGGCGCGCAGCAGCTCAGCCAGGGAACGCTGGCTTCATCGTCAGTGATCGCGCGGCTGTCGGAGCTGCTCTTCGTCGAAGCCGTCAGGGCCTATTCCGAATCCCAGAAGGTGCACGAGAAGCACTGGCTGCACGGATTGAAAGACCAATATGTGGGGCGCGCCCTTGCGGCCCTGCATGACCGGCTGTCGCATGGCTGGTCAGTGGCCGAGATGGCCGAAGTGGCGGGCCTTTCTCGCAGCGCCTTCGTGGAGCGCTTCACGGCGGCCATGGGAACGCCGCCCATGCAGTATCTCGCCAAGTCGCGCATGCTGCTGGCCAAGGAGCTTCTGGTGGAGCGGCAGAAATCCATCGGCCAGGTTGCCGTCGCCGTGGGCTATGAGGCGGAGGCCGCCTTCAACCGCGCCTTCAAGCGCGAATTCGGCGTGCCGCCCGCCCGCTGGCGCGACCAGCAGGCGGCGGCTTAGCCTCAGTCCGGCATGGGGCCAAGAATTTCGATGCCAAAGCGCGCGGCCGTTGACACGACCCGCTCGATGTCAGGCTCGGACGGCGCTGGCAGTTCGTTGCCGGCAGCCGGTTCGCTCATCTCTTTGACGAATTCGGCGAAGTCCCGGTCGCCCGTCATCATCAGCAGGCGCGCCGGGCCGGACCCGGTGACGCGGTAGCCGTGGGGCACGCCGCGCGGGCCGAAGGCGTAATCGCCGGGCCGCAGGACCACGCGCGTGTCGCCCACCTGCGCGGTGACCTCGCCTTCGAGGATATAGAAGTACTCGTCATGCGTGTGGTGGGTGTGCCAGGGCGTTGCCCAGCCAACGGGAGCCAGGATCTCGATCAGGCTCTGGGTGCCGGCCGTGGCGGGGCCGTCGGCCTTGATCCAGACGAGGGTCGAGAGGAACTCGCGCGGCGGGACGGCGGCCAAAGCGGTTGCAGTGTCGGTCTTTATGGGGGTCATCAGCATTTTACATTCTCCTTATGGACATTGGGGTGATAGTGGGTTAGTTTGGTGAGAGGCATATTTCACGAAATAGTTCTCTCGTCAATAGGAGAAATGCATGGCTGAGCGAAAATATTTGATGCGGAAGCGGGCCGAGGGCTTTGACGCCACGCGCGAGCGCATCGTCGAGGCCACCGCCGCCCTGCACTACGAACAGGGTGTGGCCGCCACGTCCTATGTTCAGATCGCCGAGCGGGCCGGGGTCGGGGCGGCAACGGTGTACCGCCACTTCCCGACGCTGGGATCGCTGGTTTTGGCCTGCGGCGCGCATGTCAATGAAGAGATGCAGCCACCGCTGCGGGAGAATGCGCCGGCGGTCTTTGCAGGCTTGGGCACGCGGCAACAGCGCCTGGAACGCCTCGTTGCCGAGCTCGATGCCTTCTACGGCCGGGGTGCCGCCTGGCTTGGGATCGCGGCCCGCGACCGGGATAACGTGCCCGAGCTCGATGCCTTTCTGCGGCAGGTCGACGCCGGAGTGGAGGCGCTGGTCCGGGAGGCGATCGGAGCCGGATCTCCGGAAGCCGAAATCCGGCTCATGACGGCGCTGGCCGACGTTTCCGTGTGGCGGTCATTGAAGCGGCTCAACGTGGCCCCGGCGGAATTCCGGCGCACAATGGTTGGCCTGCTTGACTGCGCGAGCGGGCTCGCCGCATAGGACCGCCTTCATGCATCTTCATTCTCAAGCCGGGCCAGCCAGAAATTCACGCTCTTCTCCAGCTCGCTGACGTCGTCCGCGTGCTTTTCGGCATCCCCGAATTCACGGCTGACGTCTTCCAGCAATGTTTCGCAGCGTTCCTGGAGCTCCAGATACCTGACCTTATGATAGATGACCCGCCTGCCCTTCAGCCGGGGCTCGGCCTTCTGCAATTTCGAGCTCAGGTCGATAAGCGCAAGGCGCATGTTTGTTTCATTGACCAGCATCGGCTCCGTCTCCACCAAATTATTTCGCAAGGCCGGCTTCCCTGGCGATTGCCTGGATTTGCTTTTCGTCGAGAACGCCGCCGCCGTAGTCGATGCTCAAGCCGTAGTATTCCGCAGGAGAGACCCGTGCCGCAAAGCTGATGACTTTTGAAAGCTTCCCCGCCGCAATCGGAATGTAAGGGTTGTTTTCGGCGGCGGGCATCTTGAACGCCCGCAGGATTGAGTATGATTTGAGGTCAGGTCCATTCATGGCGGCAAATCCCGGCGGCTATTGCGCGAGGCCAAAAATCTTGATCCTGCCGAGTTCAGCCGATTGCCCCGAAACCGGGTCAATCACGATTCCGATGAAGCAATTGCCGCCAGCCGCATTTGTTATCTTGCGGTCCCTGTTGTCCCAGTAAAGTTTCTCCCCGGTCTCCCAAACCTGCTTCGGGCATTTCCTGACGTCAAAAACACCGGTCGTGACGATTTCCACCGCTTCGCCGGGAGATGCCCAGGATTTTGCCACGCCGAAGATCGCGCCGACCTGGACGCAGTCGCCGCAATTCACTTCGTAGGGCGCGGCGAGGGTGAGCGTGTTTCCGGGATGAATGTAGTTGTGCATGTTTTAGCCTTTTTTCATACGCAAGTTCATAAAAGAGTTTCGGCCTATTGGCTGGCCCAGATCACGCGGCCGAGAAATTCAATGTCTGCCGCCTTGATCAGCGTTTCCTTCCGCATTTGCCCGCCGAGGTTGATGCCGAGAACATCTTCGGTCTTGTGAAAGAGCGTGCCGCATAGCTGGCGCTTGTCCTTCATTTCAACGATGATCCGGTCGCCGATGCGCACCGGCACGGCCGCCGAAACGATCAACTGGTCGCCATGGCGGTAGAGCGGCAGCATGCCGTTGCCATAAACGTTGATTGCCTTGGCATCCTCAACTGAAAGCAAATCCAAATCATCCCTCCCCGATGCGGGCATGATAGCTCCGCGGAAATGAAGGGACATAGGTAGCTCTACCTATTGGCCGCCGGGGCCGGGGGATGCAGGGTGGAGTTGCCCCCACAGTCTGGGTAATCCGAACCCAGTAATACCAATCGGGCAAAAAGGACCGCGCGTCAGCTCCCGCAACCCCCTCAAACGCTGATGCGCGGTCCGACAATTTCAGGGCTTGGAAGGCAATATCGCGAGCAGATAGCGGATGAGCTGGGGCAAAGACGTTGCCTGCATCTTGGCCAGGACGCTGGCGCGGTGATGGTCCACGGTGCGCACGCTGATTGAAAAGGTCGCGGCGATGGCGGCGCTCGAATAGCCTTCCGCAACCATTTCCGCCACGGATTTCTCGCGCTCGGTCAGCAGTTCGTAGCGGGCCATGAGGGATTTTTCGTCAGGTCCCGAACTTGACGCCTGCTTGCGCTGCTCAATGGCGCTGGTGATGGACGCGACGAGCTGCTCATCATCGACCGGCTTCTCGATGAAATCAAAGGCGCCGTTGCGCATGGCCTGCACCGCCATGGAAATATCGGCGTGGCCGGTAATCATGATCACCGGAAGGCCGGCGGCGGTCTGCGCCAGCACGCGCTGCAGGCTCAAGCCATCCATGTCCGGCATGCGCACATCCAGCACAACGCAATCCGGAACAGATTTCCGTATCCGCTCCACCGCTTCGCGCGCGTGGCCGCAAGACGCGGTCTTGAATCCATAGGTGGCAAGCACCGAGGAGAGCGACTCGCGCACCGACTGCTCGTCATCCACGATCAGGACGCTGTGCTTCATCTGGCCCGCTCCAGGCTGGCTGGCAGGGGAAGCGTGAAGGCAAAGCGGGCGCCGCCGGGGACCGCCTCATCATACCAGATGCTGCCGCCATGGGCCGTTATGATGGTGTTGCTGAGCGAGAGGCCAAGGCCCAGGCCATTGTCCTTGGAGGATTTCAGCGGCTTGAAAAGCATGGCTTTCACCCCGGAGGGAATTCCCGGGCCTGAATCCGAGACGGCTATTTCCACATAGCCGGGGCGCGAGTCGAGGGATACATCAAGCTTGATGTTCCGCGCCTTGCCGCGCCCCTCCAAAATGGATTCCTTGGCATTGCGCACGAGATTGAGAACGACCTGCTGAATCTGCATGGCGTTGCCCATCACCGGCGGGAGTTTTTCGGGCAGGCGCAAATCCCAGTTGATCCGGGAGGCGCTGAGTTCAGGCCCGATCAAATCAAAGCAGGTGAGCAGCAGTTGCCGGAGATTCAGCTTCTCCTTCGTGCCATCGCCGCGCTCAAGGAATTTCCGGGTTTCCCTGATCAGGCCCGCGGCGACATCAACTTCCTTCACCGCGGCGTCGATATCCGACTTCAGGTCGGCATGCTTCACCCTGCCCTGGTCAAGCTTGCGCCGCGCCGCGCGGATGAAGCTGCGGATTGACGAAAGCGGCTGGTTGATTTCATGGGCCAGCGCGGCGGCCATTTCGCTGGCAAGCGAAAGGCGCGAGGCCTGCAGGAGTGCTGCCTGGCTATCATGCAGGCGGATATGGCTTTCCTCCAGCTCGAGCGAAATGCGCCGCCGCTCGGATATGGTGGCGCCCATGACGAGGCCGGTCGCCGAAAGCGAAATCATCAGCACCTGAAGCTCGGTGGCGGTGGAAGGTTCGGAAACGCGCCAGAGCAAAATCGCGATCATCGCGATGTCGCTGAGGAGAATGGAGAAGGCGGCGCCCATGAGCCCGTCCCTGATCGCAAACACCATGACGGGGAGGAAGACCAGGTAGAAGAACTTGAACTTGTCGGTGTCTTCAAGGCCGAAAACGATGACCGAGGTGAGCAGGATGGCCAGCGTGGAGACCCAGTGGAACAGCGTGAAGCCGGCAAAATAGCGGAGCCAGCCGCTCAAGGGCTTGGCCGCAAAGAAAAGCGGCACGATGGTCAGGACGCCGACAACATTGCCGACGGAAAGCGTCAGGGCATAGTTGACCAGGTAGGCCGGAGATATGTCCAGCGCCAGAGACGCGATGACGAGGCGCACGATCGCCGAGGCCAGCGTCACGATCACCGCATAGACGATAAAGAGGACTATGCTTCCCGTCGTGGTTGTCTCAAGCGCCGGAAAAAAACGCCGCAGGGCGGCGGCTGATCCCGCGAAAACAATGGCGTTGGCCACAGCCGCGACAATTTCCCAGCCGACCGTCAGGATCGTCGGGTTGGTCAATTTGCTGACGATTGACGCGAGAAAGATCACCGGCAGGCTTGGCCAGCCAAGAATGGCGCCGCCTACGACGGCTATTCCCGCTTCGGGGTTCCATGGCGTGGAGCGCAGGTCGGAAATCTGGAATATGTAGGAGATCCTGAAGAGCGCCAGATAGGCCAGGAAAAATGCAAGATGCGTGACGGCCTGGCGCGCGAAGGAATGAGGCACGCCTGAGGGCGCGGAGAATACGTTGCGGGCCAGTCCAATGAGCAATGTTTGATCCCTGCTGTTGACCCCGCCAAAGCTACCTTATGCGGCGGGCATAGCCAAACATTGATTGCCTCCACTTTTCCTCGCCCCTTGGGGGAGAGGA
>CADEEO010000051.1:8610-19957 GCA_902826365.1 uncultured Hyphomicrobiales bacterium
TTCTGCTTTTCCGCCCTTTGGGTCACTCTTCTTCATGGTTGGTTTTGCTTTCATTCCCGTAGTGGTCGGCGCACCTCTTCTAGCCACGATTATTCCCATTTGCATCTTAAAATTGCATCGAGAATTCGGACCCTCTGCCGCCAATTAACTGGAACAATGGCGCTGGTTTTCTGTTTATGGATTGGCAGTTCAACAGGAGAGTTCCATGACCGACAAAAAGAATTTCGAAGAGCGTTCCGGGCGTTCAATGCCTCTGAATATCGAGACGGTGCTGGTGGAAGGGGCTCGGAAGCCGAAGCGGTTCAATCCTGCCGATGAAAACGAAAAATTGAAAGAAGATGGCTCGGACGTGGAAACTATTCGCGGCGACCTGGAGGTTCCAGATCCCGTGCCACAGAAGAAGCGCAAATAGTTTGGCGCGTTTACGCTAGCTGGATTCACGCCTCGGTGCCATCGCCGTAAACCGGATCTGGAATATGCCGGTTGAGTTTCTTGCGACTCCCGGATTCGAGGAAGCTTCCCATGGTTGCCTTATGGGGAACGTCCCAGCCGAAATACACTTCAACCGATTTGATTTTGCCGCCAGCCACTTCGAAAACTTCGGTATTGCGAAAAGATTCTCCACTATCCAGCGTGCTGATATAGGTCACAAACACCTGTGACCCTGACTCGGCTAGATTTACCAGCTTGAAGTCGTGGACATTTTTACTGACCGGCCAGCATCGATCCAGATAAGTCTGGCGGTCAATTTTGTTGTCCAACGGGCTGGTAAACGTAAAGTCGGCGCTGAGTATCTCTTCGATGGCGCGCCGGTCCTTGTCTTCATAGGCCACGAAGCAGGATCGCACAATTTCTGCAGCACTTGTCATGGGGACCTCAATCGGATGATCAACCGAGCCGTAACGTTTTCGAGACGGTGAAGTTCCAACTGGCAGCCAATCAATCCTGCATTTTCCGGGAACTTTTGGGGCGAAAACTCATTATTCCTCGATTAAACAAAGGAGATCGAGATGACCACCCATGCCAAGCTCACCAGGGACGAGATCGTCGGCCTGGAGAAATCCTACTGGGACGCCATGAAGAGGAAAGACGGCGCGCGCACCGCCGCACTCTCGGGCAACACCGCTTTGGTCACCGGTCCCCAAGGCGTGATGAGCATCCCAAAAAGCGAGATGGAAAAAATGACTGAAGACGGAAAATGGACGCTCGAGTCCTACACTTTTGATGATGTCAAGGTTTCGACGCCGGCGCCCGATGTGGCGATCATCGCTTACACGGTCCGGCAGAAGGTCAGGATGGATGGAAAGCTGCAGGACATGCATGCGGCCGACAGTTCAACCTGGATTCGCGGGGCTGATGGCTGGGAATGCCATGCTCACAGCGAAACCATCTTGAAAGACAAGATGGCCGCATGAATTTTCGCCATGTAAGGTTTGCGTTGAACTGAGTGAAGGAGTGAACATGAAAATCGCCAAGAACACCATTTGCGTCTGGTACGACAAGGACGCCGAGGCCGCAGCCCGCTTCTACGCAAAGACTTTCCCGGATAGCACCGTGAACGCCGTGCACCGGGCTCCCAGCGATTATCCCTCGGGCAAGAAGGGCGATGTGCTCACGGTGGATTTCACCGTGGCGGGCGTGCCCTGCATCGGCCTCAACGGCGGGACCGCGTTCACGCAAAGCGAGGCCTTCTCTTTCCAGATCGCAACCGACGACCAGGAAGAAACCGACCGCTACTGGAACGCCATCGTCGGCAACGGCGGGCAGGAAAGCGTGTGCGGCTGGTGCAAGGACAAGTGGGGCGTTTCATGGCAGATCACGCCGCGGGTCCTGACCGAGGCGATGGCGGCCGGCGGCGCCGAAGCAAAGCGCGCCTTCGACGCGATGATGGAGATGAAGAAAATCGACGTTGCGGCCATCGAGGCGGCGCGGCGAAGCTGAGGTTTCAGTGATCCCTTGTTATCGCCGGGTGCACCCCTTTAGCGCGTAGATAATTGCGATTGCCCCAATCATGGCCATAAAAGCACCCGCGATAGCCCAAGACAGGGAGGGTCCTTGAATCGGCTCACAATTGGCGAAACAGAGGATTGGCCGGATATACACCAGCCCCAACCCTTGCAACAGCCAAAGCCCGCCCAGCAGGGCAATAATCAGACCGATGACCAGAAGGATGATTTTCATTGTGTCTCGCTTTGAAAAGCCCGCGCTGCATGGAACAATGGGATGGCGAACGCATTGTTCCCCCATGGCGCCGCGATTTTTACCGATTGTGCAAATCCTTCTGCTGGCATGCTTGGGGCTCATCCTCATACCGGCGGGGGCCCACTTTTTCGAATTGACGAACAAAATGGCGCTTGCGCCAGCAGACTATATGATTACGCAGCGCATCTATGCTGGCTGGGCGTGGTTCGGCCTGCCGATTTTTCTCGGCATGGCGCTGCTGGCCGTCCATGCGGCGCTGGTTCAGCAGAACAAGCCCGCAATGTGGCTGTCATTGGCATCAGTCCTCTTGATTGCCATTACACAGACTATTTTCTGGTCTTACACCAATCCAATGAATGAGCTGACGCAGAATTGGACAATCACGCCAACAGATGTGGAGCAAGCGCGGCGGCAATGGGAATACTCCCACGCGGTGAACGCAGTTATCACTTTTGCCGCATTTATAACGGGTGGCCTCGCGGTTATCGCGGCTTCCCGCGCACCGGCTGAGACTGCGCGGCGCGGCTAACGGCCACCTAAAGCTTGTTTCTCCCGGATTGATGATTAGGTGGGAGGGCGCGGCCCGCTGAAGGGCGCATTGGAGAAACATATATGAAGAGCAAAGACAGAGACACCCAGAAAGCCTATCCCCTGCCCGAGTTCATCGCAAAGCTGCGCCGCCTCGCGGACTCGCTGGAGACTGGGGATCGCTTCGAAATCGAAATCGCCGGCGAGAGGATATCGGTTCCCGTGCGCGCCGCCTACACGGTCGAACACGAGCGGGGCGCGGGCGAGGAAGAGATCGAGTTCCAGATCAAGTGGTCGGAGAAATAGCTTACAGTTTCTCGCCCGGCAATTTGCTGGCCTGCTTCACCCAGGCGGTGAACTGTTTTTCGTCGAGCTTGTCGTCCTCGCGGATGTCGAGGTAGCGCACGTGCTGCTGCCTGGACGTGCCGGGCGGCACAGGGCGCAGCGAGGCGCCGCGGAAGAAAGCCACCTTCACGTAGTTCGTGAAGACATGGATGCCGAGAAACCAGCCCTGCCCTTCGATGCCGTAGAGCGGCGAATTGTATTTGACTGCCTTGTGAACGCCGGGGACGGCGCGCGTAATGAGCTTGTCGAGCCTGCGGCCGACTTTGCTTTTCCAGCCCGGCATGGCGGCGATGTAGGCCTGCACGGGGGCATTGCCGTAGGCCTTGGGAACTTGCGGATTTCCGCCTGAAAGGAGCTTCGGCTTTGCGGGCTTTACCGTCTTCCGGGGCGTCTTTTTGGCGACGGTCATTGGTTCATCCTTTATTTCCGGCAAGAACTTCGCATGGCTGCTGGGTCCGTTCAAATCTTCGCCGCGCTGTCACATAACTGTCATATGGCATTGCCAATTGTGCGGGATTGCGTCAATCTCAGGGCCAATAAGCTGGGCGTCATCGGGATGCCGGTTTGGAATAATGAAGAAAAACCAATCAGGGAAAGTTGAACATCATGAAATTACGCACAACGTTGCTGAACTCCACCGTGGCGATGGCTTTCGCGCTTTCGTCGACGGCGGCTTTCGCCGATGCGATGGACGATCTGGTCGCCGCCGCCAAGGCGGAGGGCGAACTCACCACCATTGCGCTGCCGCATGACTGGTGCGGCTATGGCGGCGTCATTGAGGGTTTCAAGGCGAAATACGGCCTTAAAATCAACGAGTTGAACCCGGATGCCGGCTCGAGCGACGAGATCGAGGCGATTAAGGCCAACAAGGACAACAAGGGCCCGCAAGCGCCGGACGTGATCGACGTGGGCCTCTCCTACGGGCCTGCGGCCAAGGCTGACGGGCTGATCCAGCCCTACAAGGTTTCGACCTGGGATACGATCCCCGACAGCGCCAAGGATGCCGAAGGCTACTGGACCGGCGACTATTATGGCGTGCTTTCCTTCGAGGTGAACAAGGACCTCGTCAAGAACACGCCGGCCGACTGGGCCGACCTGCTGAAGCCGGAATATGCAAACACGGTGGCGCTCGCCGGTGATCCGCGCGCTTCCAACCAGGCCATCCAGGGCGTTTACGCGGCGGGCCTCGGCTCGGGCGGCACGGATGCAAAGTCGGCGGCCGACAAGGGCCTCGACTTCTTCAAGCAGCTCAATGCCGCCGGAAACTTTGTTCCGGTGATCGGCAAGGCGGCAACGCTGGCGCAGGGCCAGACGCCCATTCTCATCACCTGGGACTACAACGCGCTGGCCGGCCGTGACACGCTGAACGGCAATCCCCCGGTGGAGGTCGTCGTGCCGAAAACTGGTGTCATCGCCGGCGTCTACATCCAGGCGATCAGCGCCTACGCGCCGCATCCGAACGCCGCCAAGCTGTGGCTGGAGTATCTTTACTCCGACGAGGGCCAGCTCGGCTGGCTGAAGGGCTACTGCCACCCGATCCGCTTCAACGACCTCGCCAAGAACGGCAAGATTCCGCAGGAGATGCTCGACAAGCTGCCGCCTGCGGCTTCGTATGAAGCCGCCGTCTTCCCGTCGCTTGAAGACCAGGCAGCGGCGAAGGAAATCATCACCAAGCAGTGGGACAGCGTCGTCGGCGCCAACGTACAGTAATCTGCGACGCCGGGCGGCCCGAAAGGCCGCCCGGCCTTCATCTGGGCCCCTCATGACAGACGCCGCCATTTCCGATCCGGCCGCAGGCCGTTCCGCGCCGCCAGCCGGGGCACGCAGCTTGAACCTGCCGACGCAGTGGCTGGGCGTCGCGCCCTTCTTCCTTTTCGCGCTGATGTTCCTCATCCTGCCCACCGCCTATCTGGTGCTCGGCGCGTTCCAGAACGACCAGGGCGAATTCACCTTGGCGAACATCTACGCCCTTTCCCAGCCGTCGATCCTCGCAGCCTACTGGATCTCCATCCGCATCAGCCTTGCCTCGGCGCTGCTGGGCGCATTTACCGGGCTGGCCATCGCGGTCGCCATCGTGCGCGGCGGCCTGCCCAACTGGGTGCGCTCGGCGACCATGACATTTTCCGGCGTGGCATCGAATTTCGCCGGCGTGCCGCTGGCCTTCGCCTTTCTCGCAACGCTTGGCCGGCTTGGCCTTGTCACGGTGCTGATGAACACGCTGTTCGGCGTCAACATCTATGCCTACGGCTTCAACATCCTGTCCTTCTGGGGCCTGACGCTCACCTATCTCTATTTCCAGATCCCGCTGATGGTGGTCATCATCACGCCGGCCATCGACGGGCTTAAGAAGGAATGGGGCGAGGCCGCCGCCACGCTGGGCGCCACCACATGGCAGTACTGGCGCATGGTGGTGATTCCGGTGCTGTGGCCAAGCTTCCTCGGCACCGTCATCCTGCTCTTCGCCAATGCCTTCGGCGCCATCGCCACGGCCTATGCGCTCACCGGCTCCTCGCTCAACATCGTGCCCATCCTGCTTTATGCGCAGATCCGCGGCGACGTGCTGCACAATCCGCATCTCGGCTACGCGCTCGCCTTCGGCATGATCTTCATCACCGGGCTTGCCAACATTTTCTACATCTGGTTCCGCACCCGCTCCGAGAGGTGGCTCAAATGAAAGGCACGCGCTTCTGGGCATGGCTGACTTTCGGCATCGGCGCCGCCTATTTCTTCATCCCGCTGATCGCCACGATCGAGTTCTCGCTGCGCATGCGCCGCGGCGCCTACTCCTTCGACGCCTACCGCGTGGTGTTCGGCGACGAGCGCTTCCAGGCGACCTTCGGCTATTCGGTGCTGGTCGCCGCCTTCACCATCGTGCTCGGCGTGCTGATCGTGGTGCCCACGGCCTACTGGATAAGGCTGCGCCTGCCGCATATCCGGCCGGTGGTTGAATTCATCACGCTGCTGCCGCTCATCATCCCGGCCATCGTCATCGTCTTCGGCTATATCCGCATGTACGGCTCGAGCTCGCCGCTGCCGTTTCTCGCCACCACGCGCGGCACCGACCTGCTGCTGGCCATCGGCTACGCAACGCTGGCGCTGCCCTACATGTACCGCGCCGTTGACACCGGCCTCAGAACCATCGACGTGCGCACGCTCACCGAAGCGGCGCAGATCCTTGGCGCCGGCTGGGCCACGATCATCACCCGCGTCATCCTGCCCAATGTGCTGATCGCGGTTCTCTCGGGCGCCTTCCTGACCTTCGCCATCGTCATCGGCGAATTCACCATGGCGAGCCTGCTCAACCGCCCCGCCTTCGGGCCTTACCTGCAGAACATCGGCGCCAACCGGGCCTATGAACCGGCCGCACTCGCCATCATCGCCTTCTTCATCACCTGGGGCTGCATGGCGGTCATCCAGATCCTGTCACGTTATGCGCCGAAGTCGGCCAGCCGGCCAAACTGAAAAGAGTGGGGACCATGGGCGAAACTTTTCTTACCATCGACAATGTCACCAAAAGCTTCGGGGCAACCACGGTGGTGCGCAATGTCGACATCGCCATCGACAAGGGCGAGTTCGTGTCCTTTCTCGGCCCCTCGGGCTGCGGCAAGACCACGACTTTGCGCATGGTGGCCGGGTTTGAAGGACCAACGACGGGGCGCATCCTGATCGACGGCAAGGATGTGACCAACCTCAAGCCGAACCAGCGCAGTATCGGCATGGTGTTCCAGTCCTATGCGCTGTTTCCCAACATGACGGTGGCGCAGAACATCGCCTTCGGCTTGAAGGTGGCGGGGGCTTCGACTGATGCTATCACGGCGCGAGTCGAGGAAATGCTCGGCATCATCAAGCTGCCGGAGCATGGCGGGCGCTATCCGTTCCAGCTTTCCGGCGGCCAGCAGCAGCGCGTGGCCTTGGCGCGGGCCCTTGCGGTGAAGCCAAGTGTATTGCTGCTCGATGAGCCGCTATCGGCGCTCGATGCCAAGATCCGCATTTCGCTGCGGGCCGAAATCCGCGCCATCCAGCGCGAGCTCGGCATCACCACGATTTATGTGACGCATGACCAGGAAGAAGCGCTCTCCATGTCGGACCGGATCGTGGTGATGAATGAAGGCCGGGTTGAGCAGATCGGCACGCCGCTGGACATCTACAACAAGCCGAGCAGCCGCTTTGTCGCGTCCTTCGTCGGCACGCTGACCGTGCTTCCGGCAAAAATCGTGAACGCTTCCAAGGGAACATTGTCGCTGGACGGCCAATCGATCCACGCCGGCAAAAAATTTACAGGCGCTCCAGGAAAAACCGTTTCGGTGGCGCTGCGCCCTGAAGCTATCGCCATCGGCAAGGGCGGCGCCAACGCCAACCGCCTTGATGCAAAAGTCGCAAGCGTGAATTTCCTCGGTTCCATCGTGCGGGTGAAAGTGCGCACCGGGGCGCAGGACATCTCGCTCGACATGTTCAACCAGTCCACAACCGCGCCCCCGAAAGTGGGCGAGAAGGTCACCGTCAACTTCAACCCCGACGACCTCGTCGTGCTGGACGGCCCGGCGGAGGGCTGAGCTTTTCAAAAAATTCTGTCACCCCGACGAAAGTCGGGGCCCAAGCTTTCCGAATGTGTGCTTGTTGCAAGTCTGGGTCCCGGCATCCGCCGGGATGACAAAGTTTGGGATTGCTGCGCTGGGGTCACGCGGTCGCCCTAGTTTTCCGGCTTCAAAGCCGGATCGCCCTTCGGCAGCGCGTCGCAGGACCATTCCATGCGTTTCCAGGCGGGGACGGGCGTGGTGACGTCAGTGCGCGGCACGAAGCTTGAGCGCTCCACCAGTTGCATCTTGTGAATGTAGCGCGGGCAATTGGGGAAGACCTGGGTAACGTGAACCTTCACCACGAATTGCGCTTCGGGATATGCGGGTTCGATTGAACCGGCTGGCACTAAGCTTGCGGTTCCGTTAAGCCGCATGCGCTTCTGCCTTTCGAAATCGATGAACAGCAGGCCCACCGCCGGGTTCTCCAGCGTGTTGCCACAGGAAAGATACATGCCGTTGCCGTCGTAGTTCGGGAAGGCCAGCGTCTTTGGATCAAGCACGCGGATGAAGCCGGGATCGCCGCCCTTGTAGGAGCAGTTGGGGCGGCCTTCCCCATCGGCGGTTGCCAGAAAGAACATGTCCATGCGTTCGATGAAGGCCCGGTCGTCGGGCGTGATGTGCTCGTGGAACAGGCGCTCCTCGATCCGGTCGGCCAGGCGCTCGGTGTCAAACTGGCGCTGCAGCTTGCGGTGGCTTTCGCCGTAGAGTTCAGACATCGCGTTCCCCGCTTTGAGATTCCATGTCATAGGGCGCAACAGGCAGCCCGGATTCCTTCCAATGGCAAAAACCGCCCACCATATCGGTGGCGTAGATCAGGCCAAGCTGCTGGAGGTTAGCCGCAGCAAGGCTCGACTGGTAGCCTTCGTCGCAAACGATAATGACCTTCAGCGCGTGGTTCGTGAACCGTTCATGGCGCCAGGGCGATGCCGGATCGCAGCGCCACTCCAGGACATTGCGGCGGATAACCATCGCCCCTGGAATGAGGCCATCGCGGCGCTGCTGCTCATCGCCGCGGATATCAATCACCAATGTCCCCGATTCGATCTCGCTCAAAGTCTCTTTTGGCGAGCATCGATAAGGCAGCAAGGCTCTCGCCTCCTGGAGAAGCTGTTCGACCGTCTTCATTGCATTGCTTTTCCGGGAAGCGGCGCAGGAACGGTGACCATGCCCCTGCGCCCTGTCATTCTATTCCACCGGGACCATGAGGTGCTGATAGGGCGTGCCCGACCACATGACATAGGGCTTGCTGGTGTCGGGTTTCGCATCCGTTGGATAGCCGGCCATCATGTCCATGGCATTCATGATCATGACATGGCGGCCGGTTGTGACCCAGTTGTTGGCCTCGGTTGGCGCCGTTGCGAAGGGATCGGTGTTGCTGGCATCAGAGCCGCCGGAAAGCATGTAAATCAGCCCCACCTTGCCCTTCGGCGGATCCTTTTTGCTCATCCAGGCCATCGCCCATTCCATTGAGTTGGCATCACCGCACATCGGGTCGTTGCCCGGCGTGTTGGGGTCGTTTGGCATGCACCAGAAGCCATTTTTCCCCTCGCGCAGAGTCTTCATTGAGCCATCGGCCTGCGGGGCATAGACCGTTGCCCCGGCGCCTACGGCAGCGGGAGCCGCCGATTCGGCGTTCTTGATTGTCTCGGCATCATCAGCATGGGCCGGTTGCCCAACGGGGGCGCACACTGCACATGCACAAGCTGTCAAAATAAGAAGTTTCTTCATGATACTCCTCCCTAGATTGCTATTTTTGAAATTCCCCAACCAAATAATGCTTACCTATTGATAAGTAACTTGTCAACTAGTAGATAGAATTGTATGAGGGCTTGAGAAAAACACGAATCGACAAAATGCAGTTTCCTAAGGATTTTCAGACAGGCCCATGGATCAGAAAGCAGACCCGGTTCATACGTCCCAGCAGATATTGGATATCGCCCAGCGGCTGGTTCAAACCCGCGGGTTCAATGCTTTCAGCTATGCCGATATTGCCAGTGAGTTGAGGGTTTCGAAGGCCAGCCTGCACTATCATTTCGCCTCAAAGGCCGAACTCGGCATCAAGCTCATCGAACGTTATGAAGCTGGAATGGCGCAGGCTCTCGATGAAATTGAAGCCAGTGGCGGGGGAGCAGCGGCGAAGCTGCGGCGTTATGTGGACATCTATTCAAACGTGCTGGCAGAGGAACGGATGTGCCTGTGCGGCATGCTGGCGGCGGAATTCGAGACGCTTCCAAAAGCCATGCAGACAGCGCTCGACAGTTTTTTTGCGCTTAACGAGCGCTGGCTCGCAACGATTCTCGAAGATGGCCGCGCCGGCGGCGCCTTGCAGTTCAAGGGAACGGCTTCCGAGGCAGCGGAATATGTTATCGGCTCCCTTGAAGGTTCAATGATGATGGCGCGTTCCCATGGCGGCACAGCGCGCTTTGACGCCGCATCAAGAAGGCTCCTCGCCGAGTTCGGAATTTGATGGAGAGCGCCCGCGCTCCGCTACGGGGTATTTAACATGGAAGTCAAAGCCGCAATCTGCCAAAGGCCGCCGGTGCTGCTCGACAAAAAGGCATCCCTTGCCGCGGCACTGGCCATGGTGGCGGAAGCGGCTGGCCAGGGCGCAAAGCTGATGACATTTCCCGAGGCGTTCCTTCCGGGCTATCCAACCTGGGTGTGGCGGTTGCGCCCTGGGGCGGACATGGCGCTGGGAAATGAAATTCACCGCCAGCTGCAGCTCAATGCAATCGACATGAGTTCCGGTGATCTCGATCCGCTTCGGGACGCCGCCGCAAAGCACGGCATGGTGATTGTCATGGGGCTGCATGAGCTCGACGGCGCGTTCAGCGGCTCAACCCTTTTCAACACAGTGGTGGTGATCGGCGATGACGGCACGATCCTGAACAAGCACCGCAAGCTGATGCCGACAAATCCGGAGCGCATGGTGTGGGGCATGGGCGATGCCAGCGGCTTGCGCGTCGTTGACACGAAGTTCGGCCGCCTTGGCTGTCTTCTGTGCTGGGAAAATTACATGCCCCTTGCCCGCTACGCGCTTTACGCGCAGCAGATGGATATTCTGGTTGCCGTCACCTGGGATTGCGGCGAGGTTTGGACCTCCAGCATGCGGCACATCGCGAAAGAGGGTGGATGCTGGGTGCTGTCATCGGCCACGGCGCTGCAGGGATTGGATATTCCAGCCTCTTTCCCCGGTCGCGGCCAGCTTTTCAAGGACGAGGAATGGCTCAATCCGGGTGATGCCGTTGCCGTCAAACCCGGCGGCGCTCTCGCTGCCGGGCCGCTGCATGAAGAGAAGTCGATTCTTTATGTCACGATTGACGCGGACTTGGCCCGCGCGGCGCGAAAGTCGCTGGACGTTACGGGCCACTATTCCCGTTCGGACGTGTTTCAATTGAACGTCGACCGGCGGCCAAAGCCGCCGGCCGTGTTCCGGGATTCCGATTAGAAAATTTTATCTACCGGCATGCCGAGCGCCATGGCGCCGGCGTACTCGGCCTGCTGGCCGGGCTGCATGGGGTGGTAGCGCGCGCCCTGGATATCGCGGAAGCGGCGTTCCAGTCCTTGGGCACGGTAGAAGCCTGCACCGCCTGCCGATTCCATGGCGAGTTCAACGGCGCGGATGGCATGGCCGGCCACGAGCCTGCGTCCCATCATCACCTGATTGATGCTTTCGGCTCCGGGCGTGTTCTGCG
>CADEEO010000052.1:0-4055 GCA_902826365.1 uncultured Hyphomicrobiales bacterium
ATCAACTTCATCACCACCATCTTCAACATGCGCGCGCCCGGCATGACGCTGCACAAGATGCCGCTCTTTGTCTGGTCCATTCTCGTCACCGTGTTCCTGCTCCTGCTGTCGCTGCCCGTATTGGCCGGCGCCATCACCATGCTGCTGACCGACCGTAACTTCGGCACCTCCTTCTTTGTGTCGTCCAAGGGCGGCGATCCCATCCTCTTCCAGCATCTCTTCTGGTTCTTCGGCCATCCGGAAGTTTACATTCTCATTCTTCCCGGCTTCGGCATCGTCTCGCAGATCGTTTCGACCTTCTCCAGGAAACCGGTGTTCGGCTATCTCGGCATGGCCTATGCGATGGTTGCCATCGGCGTAGTCGGCTTCGTCGTCTGGGCCCATCACATGTTCACTGTGGGCATGGATGCCGATACGCAGGCCTATTTCGTGGCAGCCACCATGATCATCGCGGTGCCCACCGGCGTCAAGATTTTCTCCTGGATTGCCACCATGTGGGGCGGATCGATTGAATTCAAGGTGCCCATGCTCTGGGCGCTGGGCTTCATCTTCCTGTTCACCGTTGGCGGCGTCACCGGCGTGGTTCTCGCCAACGCCGGCGTTGACCGCTCCCTGCACGACACCTACTACGTGGTCGCCCACTTCCATTACGTGCTGTCGCTCGGTGCGGTGTTTGCGATCTTTGGCGCCTGGTACTACTGGTTCCCGAAAATCACCGGCTACATGTACAGCGAAACCATCGGCAAAGTGCATTTCTGGGTCACCTTTATCGGTGTGAACGTATTGTTCTTCCCGCAGCACTTCCTGGGCCTTGCAGGCATGCCGCGCCGCTATATCGACTATCCCGCTGTGTTTGCCGGCTGGAACCATGTCTCGTCCTATGGCTCCTATATCTCCGCCATCGGCGTCCTGATATTCATGTACGGCGTGTTCTCGGCCTATGCCAGGAAGGTTCAGGCGGCGGACAATCCATGGGGCGAGGGCGCCACCACCTTGGAATGGACGCTTTCTTCGCCGCCGCCGTTCCATCAGTTCAATACGCTGCCCGTAATCAAGTAAGCTGATGAGCGACTTGCAGCTAAATATCGCCAGCGACCAGGCCCTTGGCGGGCAGGGCACGGCTGGCGATTATTTTGCGCTGCTCAAGCCGCGCGTCATGTCGCTGGTGATCTTCACCGCGTTTGTCGGCATCGTGGCTGCTCCTGGCACGCTCCATCCGCTCTTGGCCTTCCTGGCCCTCATCGCCATTGCGGTGGGCGCTGGCGCCTCCGGCGCCCTAAACATGTGGTATGATGCCGATATTGACGCCGTGATGCGGCGCACCCGGTCGCGCCCCGTGCCAAGCGGCGCCATACTCCCGGGTGAAGCGCTGGGTTTTGGCGCTGTCCTTGCCGTTGCCTCGGTCATCGCCCTGGGCCTCTTCGTCAATCTCGTGGCGGCAGCCCTGCTGGCCTTCACCATTTTCTTCTATGTGGTGATTTACACCATGTGGCTGAAACGCTGGACCCCGCAGAACATCGTGATCGGCGGCGCCGCTGGCGCCCTTCCTCCCATGATCGGCTGGGCTGCGGTGACCGGCACAATCGACCTTGGCGGCATTTCACTCTTCCTGATCATCTTCATGTGGACCCCGCCGCATTTCTGGGCACTGGCGCTTTTCCGCGAGGATGACTATGGCAAGGCGGGCGTTCCCATGCTGCCAAATGTTGCGGGACGCGATGAAACCCGCAAGCAAATCCTGCTCTATACGCTCGTGCTTCTGCCCCTGACATTCCTTCCAGCGCTTCTCGGCGTCAGCGGCCCTCTCTACGTCACCGGAGTGGCGCTGCTGTCCGCCATTTTCCTTTACTACGCCACCAGCGTTTACCGTCTCCGCGAAGGCGCTGCCGCAGACCGCGCCTGCAAAAAGCTTTTCGGCTTTTCAATTCTCTGGCTGTTCCTTGTCTTCGCCCTCATACCGCTTGAGCGCCTGCTTGGAATTGCCGGCTTCGCCACGGTGCTGCCGTGAGCAACACGCCTTTCAGCCCGGCGGACATGGCGCGGCGCAAGAAGCGCTCGCTCGTCATGGCGCTCATTCTCGCCGTGCTCGTGGTCCTGTTCTTCGCCACAACCATTGTGCGGATTGGCAGCAATTTCGCGGCCATGGCGGGAGGTTGAGATGAAGCCCGCCCCAGTCATTCCCAACGCGCGGAAAAATCTTCGGGTGGCGGCGATTGCCGGATCTGCCGCCCTTGTCATGGTGGGCCTCGCTTACGCAGCGGTGCCGCTCTACAGCATGTTCTGCAAGGCCACCGGCTTTGGCGGCACCACCCAGCGCGCCGATGCGGCGCCTGAAACC
Organism: uncultured Hyphomicrobiales bacterium; assembly: GCA_902826365.1. Lineage (GTDB taxonomy): Bacteria > Pseudomonadota > Alphaproteobacteria > Rhizobiales > Aestuariivirgaceae > Aestuariivirga. The sequence goes on from CADEEO010000052.1 coordinate 2,339, forward strand.
GCAACCGACAAGTTCATCACTATCCGCTTCGACGCCAATACGGCGGGCAGCCTCGGCTGGAATTTCCATCCCGTGCAGCCCGTCATGAAAGTCAAGATCGGCGAACAGAACATGGCCCACTACAGCGCCACCAACACCAGCGGCAAGGCGGTGACGGGGACTGCCGTGTTCAATGTGTCTCCCGCCGAGGCCGGCGCCTATTTCAACAAGATCCAGTGTTTCTGTTTCACCGAACAGACCCTGAAGCCCGGCGAGTCAGCCGATTTGCCGGTGGATTTCTTTGTCGACCCGGCAATCCTCGACGACCCGGATTCAAAATCGATCAGCGAAATCACGCTGTCCTATACATTTTTTCCAGTAGATAAACCTGATGCGGTTTCCGCTGTTGCACAGCAGCCGCCGAAGCAAGATACGAATTGAGGAGTAGGGACATGGCCGACGCCCACGCAAAGCACCACGACTATCATCTGGTCAACCCGAGCCCATGGCCGGCGGTTGGCGGGGCTGCGGCCTTTATCCTGGCCATTGGCGCCGTAAGCTGGATGCATGGCGGCCATTGGGCTGTCATGGCCCTGGGCTTTGCGCTCGTTCTCTACGTCATGTTCATGTGGTGGCGCGACGTCATCCATGAAGCCCATGCCGGCGATCATACGCCGGTTGTGAGCCTCCATCTGCGCTACGGCATGATCATGTTCATCGCCTCGGAAGTCATGTTCTTCGTCGCCTGGTTCTGGGCTTTCTTTGATGCCAGCTTGTTTGCCGACGAAGCCATCCAGGCTTCGCGCGTGGCCGTGACCGAAGGCGTCTGGCCGCCAAAGGGCACCGCCATTTTCGATCCCTGGCACCTGCCATTGGTCAACACGCTCATCCTTCTCACCTCGGGCACCACCGTAACCTGGGCGCATCACGCACTGCTGAACAATGACCGCCAGGGCCTGAAATGGGGCCTCATCGCAACCGTGGCCCTGGGCGCACTTTTCACCGCCGTCCAGGCCTATGAATATGCCCATGCGGCGTTTGCCTTCAGCCGCGACAACGGCGGCAACATCTATGGCTCCACCTTCTTCATGGCCACCGGCTTCCATGGCTTCCATGTGCTGATCGGAACCATCTTCCTGCTGGTCTGCCTGTTCCGCGCCCTCAAGGGCCACTTCACGCCCAAGCAGCATTTCGGTTTCGAAGCCGCCGCCTGGTACTGGCATTTCGTCGACGTGGTCTGGCTCTTCCTCTTTGCCTGCATCTATGTCTGGGCTTCGTCCGGCGTGGCGATCCTGCACGAATAATTGCAAGTTCGGGATGGATGACAATTATTATCCAGACCTCCCCCCGCTCAAGACGGGCCTTGCAGGCAGATGCCCCCGTTGCGGGCGGGGAAAATTGTTTGATGGCTATTTGAGCGTCGCCAAATCCTGCCAGAGCTGCGGCCTGTCCTATGCCTTCGCCGACAGCGGCGACGGCGCCGCATGGTTCGTCATGCTCTTCGTCTGCGTGGTGGGCGTAGGGTCCATCCTCGGAATTGAGATTGCCTATGCGCCGCCCTTCTGGGTGCATATCCTGCTGGCCATTCCCGTTCTCATTCTCCTGCCGCTCCTTCTGCTGCGGCCCGTGAAGGGCTTTCTCCTCTGCCAGCAATGGAAGACCAAGGCCCGCGAGGGCCAAGTGCTGAAATGAAACCGCGCATCTGGCCAATCGTGCTGTGGGCAGGGCTCGGCATTGC
>CADEEO010000052.1:4155-19838 GCA_902826365.1 uncultured Hyphomicrobiales bacterium
CTGAAATGAAACCGCGCATCTGGCCAATCGTGCTGTGGGCAGGGCTCGGCATTGCTGTGCTGCTGGCGCTTGGCATCTGGCAGCTCTTTCGTTTGGACGAAAAGCAGGAGCAACTAGCCGAAATCGTCGAACGCAGCAAGGCCTCGCCGCTTTCCCTCAGTGAGGTTCTGGCCCGCCGCGACAAGGGCAGCGATATCGAGTTCGACGCCGTTAAAGTAAGAGGCGTCTTCGATCACGCTTCCGAGCGGCACAAGCTTGCCTCTTTTGAGGGAAGCCCGGGCTGGCAGATCATCACGCCGTTCAGGAGCGACGAGGGCATTGTGGCCCTGGTTGACCGCGGCGTTGTTCCCGCTGACCTGAAAGATGTCGACAAACGCAACGAAACTGTGGATCCCGTGGAATTGAACGCCGTGGTGCGCGCCCACAGCCACGAACGCGGGTTTTTTGATCCCGACAATGACGCCGAAGGAAACCTCTGGTACTGGTGGGATGTGCCCGCCATGCTTTCGTCCGTGGCCATTGCCCCTGACCTGAAAGTCGCCCCCTTCATCCTGCAGGAGCTTCCCGGCAGCGACCCAAACAAGTTTCCGCGCGCCGCCGGCCCTGAAGTGCAACTGCGCAACAATCACCTGCAATATGCCATCACCTGGTTCGCCTTTGCGGCAACGCTTCTGGTGATTGCCGGCCTTTTCATCCGCAAACAGCGGAAAACAACCGATGCTTGAAGCCACGGGTTCCTCCCGCTAGTTTGCAATCCCGTTTGAAAGGTTCCTCCGTGCAATATGTGTCTACCAGGGGCGAGGCCCCGGAGCTTGGCTTTGAAGATGTGCTCCTCACCGGGCTTGCCCGTGATGGCGGCCTCTATGTGCCGAAGTCATGGCCGCAAATCAGCGCCGACGCGTTGCGTGGACTGCGTGGGGCTAGCTATCAGGATGTGGCCTATCACGTGATGTCGAAATTCACAGGCAGTGCGATTCCTGAGGCCGAACTGAAGCAGATGATTGCCGAGGCCTACGCCACCTTCGGCCATCCTGCCGTCACGCCCTTGAAGCAGATGGACGCCAATCAATGGCTGCTCGAATTGTTCCACGGGCCGACGCTCGCCTTCAAGGATGTGGCCATGCAATTGCTGGCCCGCCTGATGGAATGGTCGCTCAGGAAGCGGGGCAGCCACGCAACCATTGTCGGCGCCACTTCCGGTGACACCGGAGGGGCCGCCATTGACGCCTTCAAGAACAGCCGGAATGCCACTACGATCATTCTGCATCCCCATGGCCGGGTAAGCGATGTCCAGCGCCGTCAGATGACCACGGTGGACAGCCCCGCCATTCACAACATCGCCGTTGAAGGCAATTTTGATGATTGCCAGGCCATTCTCAAAGCCCTGTTCAACGACCATGCTTTCCGCGACCGCGTTGGCCTTGCCGGCGTGAATTCCATCAACTGGGCCCGGATCATGGCCCAGGTTGTTTACTACGTGTCTTCCGCCGTGGCGCTGGGCGCGCCCGACCGCAAGGTCAGCTTCTGCGTTCCCACCGGCAATTTTGGCGATATTTTTGCGGGCTACACCGCCAAGCGCATGGGCGTTCCCATTGACCGCCTGGTCATCGCCACCAACGTCAACGACATTCTCGACCGCACCCTGAAATCCGGGCGTTATGAAATGCAGGGCGTGAAACCAAGCTCAAGCCCTTCCATGGATATCCAGGTTTCAAGCAATTTCGAGCGCCTGCTGTTTGAGGCCTATGGCCGCGATGCCGCTGCCATCCGCAGCCTGATGGCGGGCCTGTCGCAGTCCGGCGCTTTCACCATCGCCTCAAAGGAACTGGCTGTCATTCGGGAGGAGTTTGACTCCTTTGCCGTCAATGAAGCCGAAACCGCGAAAACCATCGCCCAGACCCTGAAATCAACCGGCGAACTTCTCGATCCCCACAGCGCCACCGGCTTTGCCGCCGCCCTGCGCGCTAAAGCAGGCACCATGGTCACCCTGGCCACTGCCCATCCCGCCAAATTCCCCGAGGCTGTCGAAAAAGCCAGCGGAACAAGGCCCCATTTACCTCAAAGACTATCCCACTTGCTCAATGCCAAGGAACGTTTCACTATACTGCCAAACAGCGCCGCGGCGGTCAGGGATTTCGTCCTGTCGGTCAAAAAGGCCTGAAATGGGATTGCGTTATGGGTGTTGAGATTACTTGCCTGGAAAATGGCTTGAACGTGTTGACCCACGCCATGCCCCATATCGAAACTGTTGCCTTGGGCATTTGGGTAAAGGCGGGCGCCAGGGACGAAAGGCCGGAAGAAAACGGCATCGCCCATTTCCTCGAACACATGGCCTTCAAGGGCACCAGGCGCCGCACCGCCAAGGACATCGCCGAGGAAATTGAATCGGCAGGCGGCGAAATCAACGCCTCGACCGGCATGGAAACCACCACCTATTATGCCCGAGTGCTGAAGGATGACTGGGCCTTGGCCCTCGATATCCTCGCCGACATCTTCACCGAATCCGAGCTGGATAATGAGGAACTGGAACGCGAGCGCGACGTCATCCTGCAGGAAATCGCCGCCGCCAATGACCAGCCCGATGACCTGGTTTTTGATCTCGCCCAAAGCGCCAGCTATGGCGACCATCCCTTGGGCCGCTCCATCCTCGGCACCTCGGAATTGATCGCTGCCGTGGACCGCGAAAAGATGCTGGCCTGGCGCGACCGCAATTACTGGGCCTCGCGCATTGTCGTGGCCGCCGCCGGCAACATTGATCACGAAAAATTCGCCGAAGCGGCAAAAAAACTGTTTGGAAAAATCGAGCGCGGGCAGCAGCCCCAGCGCGAACCCCCCAGTTTTTCCGGAACCGAGCAGAAGTCGCAGAAGCCGCTCGACCAAACTCATGTAGTGCTTTCATTTGCTGCGCCAAGTTACCGTGATCCCGAGATTTATCAGCTTCAGGTGTTGTCAAACATTCTGGGTGGCGGCATGTCGTCAAGGCTGTTTCAGGAGGTTCGCGAAAAGCGCGGGTTGTGCTACAGCGTCTTCGCTTTTGGCTCGGCCTATGAGGATGCGGGCCAGATCGGCGTCTATGCCGCAAGCTCGCCGGAACACACCAAGGAGCTTCTCAAAGTCACCTCAAGCGTGATGATGTCGGTCACCAATGCCGTGACCGATGCGGAAGTTGCGCGCGCCAAGGCCCAGTTGAAAACCAGCCTGGTCATGAATTTAGAAAGCGCCTCGTCGCGCGCCGACCAGATCGCCCGGCAGTTCCTCGCCTTTGGCCTGGTCCCGGCAATTTCCACGCTGGTGGAAAAGATTGAAGCCGTGACCCCCGCCCAGGTCCGCGATCTTGCGGCAAAGCTGTTTCAGGACAAGGTTCCGGCCGTCAGCGCTGTCGGGCAACTGTCGCATCTTTCCGCCCACAAGAAAATTTCGGGTTATTTTTCCAAACACTGACGTGCAGGCCAAATGGTTTTTTTGAAATCACCCTTTGCAAATGAACCGCTGCCACAGCTGCATCATGGCCCGGTGCTCCTGCGCCCGCCGGTGCTGTCCGATTTCGAGAGCTGGGTGCGCCTGCGCCAGGAGAGCAAGAGTTTCCTCGCCCCATGGGAGCCTCTCGCGCCAAATTATGAATTCAGCAAGTTCAATTTCCGCTCGCGCATCAAGCACTATCAGACGCAGGCGAAGAACGATGCGGCTTACGCCTTCTTTGTTTTTCACCGCGAGCATGACCATCTCCTGGGCGCCATCACCGCCTCCAATGTCCGCCGCGGTGCCGCGCAAATGTGTTCCGTTGGGTACTGGATCGGCAAGCCCTATGCCCGCCAGGGTTATATGGGCCACGCGTTGAACGCCCTGGTCGGCCACGCCTTCAATGGCCTGAGTCTGCACCGCGTGGAAGCCGCCTGCCTGCCTTCAAATCAGGCCTCGATTGCGCTGCTGCGCCGCTGCGGCTTTTCGGAAGAGGGCATGGCCCGGAAATATCTGAATATAGCGGGAAAATGGCAGGACCACCTGCTGTTTGCGAAGCTCTCGGAAGGCCGCTAGCGGCAGTTCTTGCCAGTAGCACCGCAGCACGTTACGTAGTAGCCCGCCAGTTGAGGCCGGCACAACCAGGACGGATGGATGTTATTGCGCTTTGTTTCGATTCTGCTTCTGATTCTTCTCAGTTTTGCAAATCCTGCATTTGCCGAAACCCGCCTGGACGTTGGCGCCATGGGCTCCAGCGTAAACCTTGCGCCCTATTTGCAGCGGCTGACCACCGAAAAACCTGAAGTCCTGGTGGAACTGCCCCGCGATGCAACGGGAAAGGTTGGTGTTCTCACGTTGAAGGCAACCCGTCCGGCGCTGTCTTATCAATGGTTGATTCTCACTTTGGTGAACACCACCAAGGCGCAGAAAAATCTGATCGTGGCCATGGACCACCAGAAATTCGCGGGCTCCCGGGTCATCCATCCGCTGAACCCCGGAAGCGTTGTTGCCAGCATCGCTAATACTGGAGCCGTCACGCCTCCAAGAGTTTCAGCCCTGGGGCAGGATGCTTTCAGTGTTGTCATGGAACCCTCGGCAACGCTGAGCCTCGCTTTCGAAATGACTGGTGAATCTCCCAGCGCCATGTTGTGGGAGCGTGATTCCTTCGACTCGCTCTCGCGCTCCATTGCTTTCTTCCGCGGCGCAATTCTCGGCGTTGCCGTGTTGCTGTCGCTGAGCATGCTGCTGCTCTACACCACCCGCGCCCGCGCCTCGTTTCTGTCCGGCGGCATATTTGCCCTGGCCTCCGTGGCCTTTGTCGCCATGGAGGCCGGGTATTTTGCCCAGGCCAGAAAACTGTTTCTTGGATTTGCGGTTTCCCCCGCCGAAGCCCGCGCCGTCATCGAATCCCTGATGTCGGTGGGCCTCCTGCTGTGCCTGACGGCGCTGGCCGATCTCCGGCGGGCCGTTCCAATTCTCCGGAACATTTTTGTGGGGCTGGCAATAGCGGGTGCAGCGCTGCCCGTTTACGCCTTTGTCGATCCGCTGCTTGTTTCCGCCATCGCCCGCATTGCCTTTGCAATCATCGCAATCATCGGCTTCGTCATCCTGTTTCGCCTGCGCCAGCTCCGGCCGGCGGAATCAGCCTTGCTGCTCTGGTCCACCGTCGTCATCTGGACATTCATGGCGACAATTGCGGCGTTTTCGAAAAACAGCGGCTCTTACATTTCACATGCACTCCTTCTGGGCCTCGTCACCGTTCTCGTTTTCATGACGTTCCGCTTTGCCCAAAGTGCCGCCAGCACCGGCGTTCTGTCCCGGCGCCTGTTTCAGGAGGCGGGCCGCCGTGGCCTGGCGCTTGCCGGCGCCCAGCAATATGTCTGGGATTGGCAGCCCGACGACCAGAATCTCTTCATAAGTGAGGAACTGGAGCAAGCCTTAGGCCATCCACCGGGGACGCTCACCGAGGCAACGGCCGAGTCTCTGCTTGACATCATGCACCCGGCCGACCGTGTCGCCTATCTGGCGACCGTTGAAAATGCCGAACGCCGCGGCCGCGGGCTCATCAACCAGGAACTGCGCTTGCGCCGGGCTGACGGCAGCTACCGCTGGTTTGAACTGCGGGCCCGCGCCATGGCCGGCTCCGACAACCGCATGGTGCGCAGCATCGGCACCCTGTCTGATATCACCAATGCCAAAAGAACCGAGGAACGCCTGCTCAGCGATGCGGTTTATGACCGGGTCACCGGCCTTCCCAACCGCGCCCTGTTCATGGACCGGCTGAAACGCGAAATCGCCAAGCCCAATTCCGACAATCTTCATGTCATCCTGGTCGACATCGACCGTTTCAAGACGGTGAATGATGGCCTGGGCCATGATGCCGGCGACAGTCTGTTGACAGTCCTTGGCCGCCGGATTGAGTCGCTCCTCGGCGCGGAGGATACCGTGGCGCGCTTGCCCGGCGACCAGTTTGCCATTCTTTTTTCTGACTCAAGCCAGAAGCGCGATATCAAGCGCTTCACCGACAGCATGCGCCTGGCGATTGCCAAGCCGGTGAATGTGAACCAGCAGGAAATCTTCATGACCGCCTGCCTGGGCGCGGCCAGCCGCCGCGAGGGAGGCTCAACCGCTGAGCAGCTCATGAAGGACGCGGCCATTGCCCTTTATGAAGCCAAGCGCCGCGGCAAGGAGATGATCGAATTCTTCCGCTCGTCCATGCGCGATGACCGCGGCGAGCTCGTGGCCCTTGAGGCGGAATTGCGCCGCGCCCTGGAACGCAACGAAATAGAAGTTCACTACCAGCCTATCGCCAGATTGAGCGACATGGACCTGGCGGGCTTTGAAGCGCTGGTGCGCTGGCGCCATCCAAGCCTTGGGCTTTTGGCGCCGGAAAGTTTTCTGGGCCTTGCCGAGCAAACCGGCATGATCAAGGATATTGGCCGCTTTGTCCTGAACGAAGCCACACGGCAGCTTGGAATCTGGCAGCGCGCTTTCCGGCCTTCCGAACCGGTATTCATGGCGGTCAACGTGTCGGCAAGCCAGCTTATGGATACGGATATCGTGGCCGACATCCGCGCCGCGGTCACCCGTGAAACTGTGTACCGCCAGACCCTGAAAATTGAAGTGACCGAGTCCGCCGTGATGCAGTACCCGGAGAAATCCGCCAGCCTGCTGGAGATGGTCAAGCAACTGGGCGTGGGCCTCGCCTGCGATGACTTCGGCACCGGCTACTCCTCGCTGTCGAGCCTGCGCCACTTGCCTTTTGATACCTTGAAAGTGGACCGTTCATTTGTATCGCCCGAAGCCGAAGACGAAAAGGCCGCCATCATCCTGCAATCAATTGTTTCGCTGGCCCATGACCTCGGCCTGGCGATTGTCGCCGAAGGCATTGAAGACCAGGCCCAGGTCGACCGGCTTGTTGATCTTGAGTGTGATTACGGCCAGGGGTTCTTCATTGGCCAGCCCATGACCGCCAAGCAGGTGGGCGAGTCGCTGACCTCGATGCCTTACGCCAAGGGCCATGGCCGCACCGCCATGTCGAACCTGTGGGAGCGCGCCACCCATGAACCCATGCCGGTTCCGGTTGAAACGGAATTGACCACTGAAGCCATAGAGAGTGCCGAGCAGCCTCAGTTGGATCCGGTGCAAACCCAGGATCCCGATTGGCTGGCCGTGAAAGCCGTGGCGCTGGCCATTCAGGCGGAGAAGGCCGCTGCACCGCTCCCGCGGCCCGGCTCCTCGCCCATGGCGCCGCGGCCACGGCCCGTCAAATCCGAACCCGAAGAATTGCAAAGCATTCCCCTGGGCGAGAGCAGGCCAACAAAAAAGCCGAAAAAGAAAACGCCTGCGAAGAAGCGGCAGGCGGCCAAAAAGGAAAGCCCGGAAGCTTCAGGCGTGGCCTGACTCGGTTGAGAGCATCAGCGGATCGACGCCGATTTTCTTGAGGGCGCGCCCGTATTTTCCGTCATTGTCCGTCCCGAAGATGAGGTCGTCATCCGGCTCGCAATGCAGCCAGCCGTTGCGCTGGATTTCATTTTCAAGCTGGCCCGCAACCCAGCCCGAATAACCCAAAGCCAGCATGACCTTGATGGGGCCGTTGCCCCGGGCAATGGCCTGCAGGATTTCGACCGTGGCAGTCAGCGCCACGGTATCGTTGATGGGCAGGCTGGTATTATTGGAAAGATAGTCGGTGCTGTGCAGTACAAAGCCGCGGAATTGCTCCACCGGCCCGCCAAACAAAACCGGCAGGTTCAGGACCGGCGGCGCGAGCTCACGGATCTCATCCGACGGCACGATTTTCAACTGATCGACAAGATCCGAAAAAAACATCATGGGGGCCGTTTTGTTGACGATGATCCCCATGGCTCCGCTTTTGCTGTGGGCGCACATGAAAATGAGCGAACGGTCAAACCGCGGGTCGCCAATGCCTGGCATGGCGATGAGGATCTGGCCTTCAAGATATTGCGAAGCAGTCATGGGCATAATTTATCTGGAATTGGAGCTTTAGAAAAGCAAAGCATTGTGACAGGAAATTGATTGGGAAATGAGAGGTAGGAGGCCATAATGGAGACATGAACCGAAGACAGTCCCTATTTGCTTTCGCCGCGATTCCCCTCGTGGCAACCGCTGCGCGAAGCGGCATCCCGCAGCCCTTTAAGGTTTCCCTGATTTCAGGGGAGCGGGAAGGCAGCGTCTGGCAGGCGGGTGTTTTCGTTGAACTGGAGCCCGGATGGAAAACCTATTGGCGCATGCCCGGTGATTCCGGAATTCCCCCGCAATTCGATTGGGCGGGCTCGGAAAACAGCGCCGCAATCGAAGTTGGCTTTCCTGTGCCCCGCCGGTTCAATGATGCCGCGGGCGAAACCATCGGCTACCATGACCAGGTGGTATTTCCCGTCTTCGTAACGCCCGGAAAGCTCGACGCGGCCGTGAGCCTGCGGCTCAACATGTTTTTCGCGGTGTGCAAGGATGTTTGCATCCCTGCCAAGGCCAGAGCCGAAGCGGCTCTGGGCGCTTCCGCCGCAAATCCCCTGTTGAATGAATGGCAGAAGCGCCTGCCGCGCCTTGCCGCAGCGGGCGAGGCCCCCTTCATCACGGCTCTTCGCTTTGAAACCCGGCAAAACCGGCCCATGCTTGTGGTGACGCTAATGGGACAGGCCCAGGATATTTTCGTGGAATCCGAAACCTCCGCCTATTTCGAAAAGCCCGAGTTTGACAGCGCCACCGGGGAAGCCTGGCTGCCCATCGCGAACCTGAAGGATACCGCGAAGCTTCGCGGCGTTCCCTTGAAGCTCACCCTTTCAACCGGTGATTCCGGCATTGAACAAACCCTCGCCATCACCTAAATCAGCATCCGCATTCACCCCCTCATTCAGGAAAACCCCATGACCATTGCCGTTGGAGACCATCTGCCCCAGGTAGAGTTTTTGTCGAAGACCGGCGATGGCACGCAGAAGCTTTCAACCGATGTGATTTTCGCCGGCCGCAAGGTCGTGCTCTTTGCTTTGCCGGGAGCCTTCACGCCGACTTGCAGCCGGAATCATCTGCCGGGTTTCCTTGCTAATCTGGATGCCATTAAGGCCAAGGGCGTTGATTTGGTGGTGTGTGTGACGGTGAATGACGTGCACGTGGTGAACGCCTGGGCCGAACACACCGGCGCCAATGGAAAAATCACCATGCTGGCCGACGACAATGGAAAATTCACCAAGGCGGTGGGCATGAACAAGTTCTACCCCGATTCCGGCATGGGCGAACGCTCCAGGCGCTATTCCATGATCGTCGACAACGGCGTGGTGCGCCAGATCAATCTCGAGGATAAGCCCGGCGTCAATGTCTCCGGCGCGGATACAATCCTGCAGCAGTTGTAATCACCGCTTGAACGGCGCCATTCCTTCACGGGCCAGTTCATCGGCCCGCTCGTTCTCGGCGTGGCCTGCGTGGCCCTTTACCCAATGCCAGGAAATGTCGTGCGTTGCGATGGCCGCATCAAGCCTTTGCCATAGCTCCACATTCTTCACCGGCTTCTTGTCGGCGGTTTTCCAGCCATTGCGCTTCCAGCCGTGAATCCACTTGGTGATCCCGTCCTTCACGTAAGCCGAGTCCACATGCATCTCGACCTTGCAGGGCCGCTTGAGGGATTCAAGCGCTGCGATGGCGCCCATCAGTTCCATGCGGTTGTTGGTGGTCTCGGCCTCGCCGCCGGAAAGTTCCTTGCGCGTGCCATTGAAGGCAAGAATGGCGCCCCAGCCGCCGGGGCCGGGATTTCCCGAACATGCGCCGTCCGTATGAACGATGACCTTGTTGGCTGTCATGAGGCGGCGGCAACGGCGCGCAGCTCGCGCGGCAATTTGAACGACACGTTTTCTTCCCGCAGCACCACGTTCTCCACCGTCACCTCATAATGGGCGCGAAACGCATCAATGATTTCATTCACCAGGATTTCCGGAGCGGAAGCACCTGCGGTGATCCCGATCGTATTGAGATTCTGAAGCTGCGCCCAATCCAGATCAGTGGCGCGCTGCACCAGCAGGGCCCGCGCGCAGCCATTGTTCTCGCCCACTTCCACCAGCCGCTTTGAATTGGAGGAATTGGGCGCCCCCACCACAAGCAACAGATCAATCCTGCCGGCAATGGATTTCACCGCTTCCTGCCGGTTCGTCGTGGCATAGCAGATGTCTTCGCGCAAGGGTCCACGTATGCCCGGAAAGCGCCTCTGCAGGGCAACGATAATCTCGCGCGTATCATCTACTGACAGCGTCGTCTGGGTGACGTAAGCGAGCTTATCCGGATTTTTCACCGTCAGCGTTTCGGCATCGGTCACCGTCTCGATGAGGCTGATGGCGCCCGCCGGCAATTGCCCCATGGTGCCGATCACTTCCGGATGGTGCCTGTGGCCGATCAATATGATCTCAAGTCCATCCGTGTGATGGCGCTGGGCTTCCATGTGAACCTTGGTCACCAGGGGGCAGGTGGCATCGATCTGGAAAAGCTTGCGGGCGCTGGCCGCCTGCGGAACTGCCTTCGGAACCCCATGGGCCGAGAAGATCACCGGCCTGTCGCCCGCCGGAATCTCATCCAGTTCATCGACGAATATGGCGCCCTTGGACTTGAGGTCATCGACCACGAACTTGTTGTGCACAATCTCATGGCGCACATAAACCGGCGCCCCGTAAAGCGCTAGGGCCCGCTCCACAATATCAATGGCCCGCACCACCCCGGCGCAGAATCCGCGCGGCGCTGCCAGCAAAACAGTGAGCTTTGGCTTCGACATGGGGCTTACATGCGAGGGGCGGAGGGCGTTGTCAAGAAAGCCGTGCGGCCCTTGCCTTTTACCCCCCGGCCCACTACGTTCCTGCCAGTTCGCGTAAAACGCCAAGCGGGAGAGATCGGGGGAAGCCCCGGCGCCGAAGGAGCAACCGCCCCGGAAACTCTCAGGCAAAAGGACCGCCGCGTTTTGGAACTCTGGAGAGCAGGGGTGCTGCACCCCTCACCGTAGGAGCAAGTCTGGCCGTGTCGGAGTGACGGTTCGGGCGAAAACTCTCAGGTTCTCTGACAGAGGGGGCAGGCCATGCGCCATTTGGCGTTGGGCCTGTCGTCAATTGTCAGGAGTTCCGATGAACGAAACCGCCCTCAAGCGCACCATCCTTTACGGCGAGCATGCCGCTCTTGGCGCCAAGCTTGTGCCTTTCGCCGGCTATGAAATGCCCGTGCAATACCCGACAGGCATTCTCACCGAGCATAACTGGACCCGGACCAGCGCAGGCCTCTTTGACGTCTCCCACATGGGCCAGGCCTTTCTTGTTGGTCCAGACCACGCGACCACTGCCGCCGCCATGGAAAAACTGGTGCCCGCCGATATCGCCAGCCTCAAGCCCCACCAAATCCGTTACTCGCAATTCCTCAATCCCGAAGGCGGCATTCTCGATGATTTGATGATCACCCGCTCGGCCTATGCGGGCTACGATGGCTGGCTCTATATTGTTTGCAACGCGTCGCGCAAAGACGAAGATTTTGCCCATATCGAAAAAAATCTTCCTCCAAATGTAAAGCTTCAACGCGGCGCCGATATGGCGCTCATCGCTTTGCAGGGACCTAAAGCTGAGGCGGCGCTTGCAAAACTCGCTCCCGCTGTGCGTGATATTCCCTTCATGTACTATGCTGGCATTTCGATTGATGGCATTCAGGCCCATGTCTCGCGCTCCGGCTACACCGGCGAGGATGGCTTTGAAATTTCGGTCTTTGACAAGGACGCGGTGCGCCTCTGGCAAATGTTGCTGGCCAATCCGGACGTGAAACCCATTGGCCTCGGCGCGCGCGACTCATTGCGGCTCGAAGCAGGCTTGTGTCTCTATGGCCACGATATCGATGAAACCACCAGCCCCGTCGAGGCCGATCTTCTCTGGTCAATCCAGAAACGCCGCCGGAACGAAGGCGGCTTCATCGGCGCTGCACGCGTGCAGAAAGAAATCGCCTCGGGCGCGAAACGCAAGCGCGTTGGCATCAAGCCTGAAGGCCGCGCTCCCGCTCGTGAAGGAACTGTCGTTACCGACGCAAGTGGCCGCCCCATCGGCATCATTACATCGGGCGGCTTCGGCCCCACCGCCAATGGCCCCGTGGCCATGGGTTATGTCGAAACCGCATTCGCAACGGCTGGCACCGCGGTTCAGCTCATCGTGCGCGGGCAACCCATGCCCGCCCAGATCATCGCACTTCCGTTCGTTCCCCATAATTATAAACGCTGAGGAGATCACCTATGTCCGTCAAGTTTTCGAAAGACCATGAGTGGGTAAGCCTCGCCGGTGACATCGCCACCATCGGCATCACCAACCACGCCCAGGAGCAATTGGGCGACGTGGTTTTTGTGGAATTGCCAGCCGTTGGCAAGAAGGTAACCAAGGGCGGCGATGCCGCCGTCGTTGAAAGCGTGAAAGCCGCCAGCGAAGTCTATGCCCCCGTCACCGGCGAGGTTGTCGAAGTGAACAAGGAGCTTGAGGGCGATCCCGCCCTCGTCAACCGTGGCGCCGAAGGCGATGGCTGGTTCATGAAAATTAAAATCTCCAATCCAGCCGAGATCAACGAACTGATGGATAAAGCCGCCTACGATAAATTTGTTGCAAGCCTCTGAGGAGTTCATTGATGTCCCGTGCCAGCCTTGCCGATCTCGAACCCGGCGCCAATTTTATCCGCCGTCATATCGGCCCCAGCGATACCGAAACCACCGACATGCTGCGCGAGGTCGGCGCAAAGTCCCTTGAGGATTTCATCGCCAAGGTGGTGCCGCAGGAAATCCGCACGGCGCGGCCACTGGATTTGCCAAAGGCCAAGGCCGAGCGCACGGCGCTGTCCTATTTGCGCAATATGGCGGACCGCAACGAGGTATTCACCTCCATGATCGGCATGGGCTATTACGGCACCGTCACGCCAAAGGTCATCCTGCGCAATGTGCTGGAAAATCCTGGCTGGTATACGGCCTACACGCCCTACCAGGCTGAAGTGAGCCAAGGCCGCCTCGAGGCGCTTCTCAATTTCCAGCAAGTAATCGTCGATCTCACCGGCCTCGAACTGGCTAATGCCTCGCTTCTCGATGAGGCAACCGCCGCTGCCGAGGCCATGGCCATGGCCAAGCGCCTGGTGAAAACAACGGCCAACACCTTCTTCGTTGACCGCGATACCCATCCGCAAACCATCGGCGTCATCCAGACCCGGGCCCGCGCCTTTGGCTATGACATTGTGATTGGCGACCCCGCTAAGGATCTGAAGCCGGAAACAGTCTTTGCTGCACTCCTATCCTATCCCGGTTCCTCAGGTGAAGTGCGCGATTACCGCGGGGTGATCGATAAGCTCCACGGTGCAGGCGCCATGGCCATCATGGCAACTGACCTGCTCGCGCTGGCGCTCCTCACCTCGCCCGGCGAATTGGGAGCCGACATTGCCGTGGGCTCCGCCCAGCGCTTCGGCGTTCCCATGGGCTATGGCGGCCCCCATGCCGCCTTCTTTGCCACCCGTGAAGAGTTCAAGCGCGCCATGCCGGGCCGCATCATCGGCGTCTCCATTGATGCCGAAGGCCACCGGGCGCTCCGCATGGCCATGCAAACCCGCGAGCAGCATATCCGGCGCGAGAAGGCCACCAGCAATATCTGCACCGCCCAGGTCCTGCTCTCCATCATCGCCTCCATGTTCGCCGTCTATAACGGCCCGGACGGCATCCGCAGGATGGCGGCGCGCACCCATCGCCTTGCCGAAATTTTTGCCAGCGCCGTGACCTCATTCGGCTATGAAGTCGCCACCAAATCCTTCTTCGATACGGTGACCATTCATGCCCCAGGCCGCGCCTATGCGCTGTTTGCCCGCGCCAAGGAAAAGCGCATCAATCTGCGCTATGTCGATGCCGATCATCTCGGCATCAGCTTTGACCAATCAACGCGCCGCGAAGAATTGAAGCGCCTTCTCAGCGTCTTCAAAACCGATGCGGCGGAACGCGCCGATATCGATGCGCTGGACAAGGAGACGAAGGAAACCATTCCAAAGTCCTTGCAGCGCACCTCAAGTTACCTCACTCACCCGGTCTTCGAGATGTATCATTCCGAAACCGAAATGCTGAGGTATCTCCGCCACTTGCAGGCAAAAGATGTGGCATTGGATCAAGCGATGATAGCGCTTGGCTCCTGCACCATGAAACTCAACGCCACCACCGAAATGATTCCGGTGACCTGGCGCAATTTTTCATTGCTCCATCCCTTTACACCCCTTGAACAGACGCAAGGCTACCAACAGCTCTTCGAAGAACTGGAAGCCATGCTCGCCGAAATCACCGGCTTTGATGCCGTGTCATTGCAGCCCAACGCCGGCAGCCAGGGCGAGTATGCGGGCCTGCTGGCCATCCGCGGCTACCATGCCTCGCGCGGTGAAACACACCGCGACATTTGCCTCATTCCCATTTCGGCCCACGGCACCAATCCCGCCTCATCGGTGATGGCGGGATTCAAGGTTGTCGTGGTGGCCTGCGATGAGCAGGGCAATGTCGATGTGGCCGATCTCAAGACCAAGGCCGAAGAGCACAAGAATAATCTCGCCGCCCTGATGATCACCTATCCCTCCACCCACGGCGTCTTTGAAACCGCCGTCAAGGACATCTGTGCCATCATCCATGCCAATGGCGGCCAGGTTTATCTGGATGGCGCCAATCTCAACGCGCAAGTGGGCGTGGTGCGTCCCGCCGAACTTGGTGCTGATGTCTGCCACATGAACCTGCACAAGACCTTCTGCATTCCCCATGGCGGCGGCGGCCCGGGCATGGGTCCCATTGGCGTGCGAGCCCATCTGGCACCCTTCCTGCCGGGTCACAGTGTGGTAGATGGCGTCAACCCCGCGGCAGGCCGGGACCAGTCGCAGGGTGCCGTATCTGCCGCCCCGTGGGGTTCGGCTTCCATCCTGCCGATTTCCTGGACCTACATCGCCATGATGGGCGGCGAGGGCCTGCGCAAGGCCACCATCGTCGCTATCCTCAACGCCAACTACATGGCCAAGCGCCTCAACCCCCATTTCCCCGTGCTTTACACGGGGCCGGGCGGCTTTGTGGCTCACGAGTGCATCATCGACCTCCGCTGGCTGAAGGAGCGCACCGGCCTCGGCGTGGAAGACGTAGCCAAACGCCTGGTGGATTACGGCTTCCATGCCCCCACCATGTCCTTCCCCGTCGTTGATACCCTGATGATCGAGCCCACCGAATCCGAATGCAAGCGCGAGCTTGACCGCTTCTGCGACGCCATGATCGAAATCCGCAAGGAAATCGCCGAAGTGGAGGAGGGCAGGGCCGACAAGCTCGACAACGTGCTGAAAAACGCCCCCCACACCCATCGTTTGCTGCTTGGCGATTGGAAGCATCCCTATTCCAAGGAAAAGGCCTTCTTCCCGCTGAAAGGCTACGCCAATGACAAGTATTGGCCGCCCGTGGCCCGTGTCGACAACGTCTACGGCGACCGCAACCTCGTCTGCACCTGCCCGCCCATGGCGAATTACATGGAAGCGGCGGAATAAACAAAAACTCCGGCGCAAAGGCCGGAGTTTTCATTCTTCTTGTCAGATCGATTAATTCAACCGGCTCTTCACCGCGGCGATGGATTCGTCGATGAGCTTTCCGCCCTTGGCGCCCTGAACCGCTTCGCCAACCAGCCTGGAGGCGGCGGCGATGGCGGCTTCGGTTGCGGTGGTGCGCACTTCCTTGA
>CADEEO010000053.1 GCA_902826365.1 uncultured Hyphomicrobiales bacterium
AGTTCGGCTCTGGCGCTGGAGGTCTGCGATCCGGCCAAGCTTTCGGCCATGGTCGATACCTATGCCAGCAACCCCTTCAGCGCCCGCACCTGGCGTGTGCTGAACGGGCTCGGCGACCCGATGATCGAACCTTCCTACAGCGGCTCCGACACCTGGCAAAACCAGGACGCGTGGAAGAAGCTGGTGGCCGCAACCTTGCCTCCGGGGCAGGCGGTGGATGAAGTCGGCTATGACTGCCGCATCGGCTATCCGCTGCAAGTGCTCAAAAGCCGCATTGCGACGCTGGGGAAAGACAACGCTTATGTGCAGCAGTGGCTGAAGGTTCAGGGAAAAGTCCTGCGGGTCTGCAGCAATCCAGATACGATTGACGTCGCGCTGCCGGAACCTACAGAAGCTGACCCGGCCCATCCCACGATGCAGGCCGAGGACCGGGCCTATCAGGAGGCAACGGTTGTCTTCTACAAGGACAAGCCGAAGGCCATTGAGCTGTTCCGCGCCATTGCCGCTACGGATTCCCCGCACAAGGCGGCGGCGCGCTACAACATTGCCAATCTCATGGCCAATTCAAAGGATGTCGTCGCGGCACGGGCCGAAGCCAATGCCATTCTGGCCGATCCATCGCTTGTTTCAGTTCATGGCATCACCCAGGAACTTCTCGGCTACATTGCCAATCTTGAAGACACGCCGGCCGGCTGGACCGCGCTCATTGACGACTCCATCAAAGTTATCGAGACGCCGACGAAGGATATTCTCGCTTCGGAAAAGCTGCAGGCTGATTATGCCCGGGCGCTTAATGACATTGATTACGCCGGCATCCGCGGCAAGCGCGATGACTGGTGGCTGACCGGAACGCTGCCGGAGAACCCGACGATCTCGAAAGCGATCTTCGATGCGTCACGGCAACGGCCCATGGCGCTATGGATGATGGCGGGGCAAACGCTGCAGGAAAATTACAATGCGGCGCCATGGTCGCTCGTCGGCGACAAGTGGCAGCAACGCACCACGAGCTATCTCGATCAGGCTTTGGCGGTGACGCCGAGTGGCGCACAGATGCCAGCATTGCCATTGGACGTGCTGAATAGCTTGCGGGCCAAGCCTGATAATGCCACGCGTGAAGCGCTGTGGGGCAAGGTGCATGGGGCATTCGATGCGGCGCAGAAATCCTGCGGGGATGCGCCAGAAACGGCAGCCCTTGGCACCTATCTGGCGCAAGCGGTGCGCGTTTCGGCGGCAACGGGACATTTTGATCAGGCCTATGACGAGCTTGGCAAGCTGCCGCTCAAGGCGTCATCCTTCTACCAGTACAATGTTGTGCAAAAACTTGGCCAGTATCTGGTGGGGGAGGGGATGGCTGTTGAGGGCCGCAAGATGCGTGATAAGCTTCTGACGCCCGCTTATATGTCCGCCATGCCCGCCAGCATGATGCCGGGGGTCACAGACGGTTTCGCCAATTTCCTGGGACTGGTGGCTGAGAACGAGGCCCACTGGAAAGCGGCTTTGGCCCAGAACAGCCAAAAGACGGCCAACCCGATCCTGAATTTCCTGCCAGCCAAAACCTTGTGGGCGCTTGCCGATGATCCGATGTTTTCGGGCGATCAGAAGGCGTTACTGACACGCGTTGCATGGACGCGGGGCTATGCGCGGGGTGGTACGCCGACGGCTGCGGACACGGACAAGCTCTATGCGGCCAATCCGAAGCTCAAGGAAAGCGCTGACAAGATCGCAGCGGAGTTTCCCAAGCTCCGGCCTGAGCGGCAGCGGCTGTTAATGGTTTTGCGGAACCCCCGCCTCGGCATCTTGGTTAACGCGCCGGACCTTTGGTCAGCGATGGAAAACGTCGACGATTGGACTGACGTAACATCCGGCGACCACAATGACCGCAACTGGTGGTGCCCGCTGGAAACCGACCGGCAGCTTGCCGGGCTGCGCTTGGATCTCAAGAACAATGCCGGCATGATCGATAGCGACGATTACAGCTATCGCGGGCTCGCGGCCGTTTATGACCAGAAGCTGCGCGACAGCCTTGCGCCCAAGATGGACGGCTTGCTGAAGCAGCATCCGATGATCAAGGCGGTGAACTGGAAAGAAGTTGCGGCACTGGCTGCGATGCCCGGCGCGCCACGGCTGTTGAGCCAATCCGCCATCCGCTGGGGCAAGGCCAGCAAGGGTGATGACGGAGCGCCGGAGGCCTTGGCACTGGCGGTCAAGACAACGCGCTATGGCTGCAACTGGCATGGCCGCCACCGGGCTTATTCGGAGACGGCCCAGCAGCTTTTGAAAACGAAGTTCGGCAGCACGGCGTGGGCGACGCAGACGCCGTACTGGTTCGATTGCCAGCGCATGGAGTGGGACAAGGACTACAACAAGGTTGCCGTCTGTGCCACCAAGACGTGGCCCAAACAGGCTTTGCCCAGGTGATGAGGGTATTGGGGCAAGCTCTTGATGGGGGCAAATAATCCCGTCTTGGTGCGCCTTTACCGATCTCAAAATATTCCATAATATATATTATGCGAATTACGGATATGGAAGCTGATGACGATTGATCCCAGTCAAATGGACCCTCGCCGCATAGAGACGCTGCTTGCCATCATGAAGGCCCTGCGCACGCCTGGGACGGGCTGTCCGTGGGACTTGGAGCAAAGCTTCGAGACCATAGCGCCCTACACGATCGAGGAAGCCTACGAGGTGCAGGACGCGATCGCGCGCGGCAACCGGGCTGACCTGTGCGAGGAACTCGGCGATCTTCTTCTGCAAAGTGTCTATCACGCGCAGATGGCGGCCGAGGAAGGCGCGTTCACGTTCGATGATGTGCTGGAGGCGGTCAACACCAAGATGGTGCGGCGGCATCCGCACGTGTTCGGCGATGAGGCGGCGAAGTCTGCAAAGCTCGCCAAGGGCTTCTGGGAAGACATGAAAGCCAAGGAGCGGGCCAAGGCGCCGCCGGAGGGATTGCTGGCCTCGGTGCCATTGGCCCTGCCCGGTTTGACCCGGGCGCTGAAGCTGCAAGCCAAGGCAGCCCGGGTGGGCTTCGACTGGCCGAGCGTCGACAATGTCTATGACAAGATTTCCGAGGAGATTGCCGAATTCCGCGCGGCACCGGAAGCTGACAAAGCTGCCGAGTTCGGTGACTTGCTGTTTGCTCTGGCCAATGTGGCGCGGCACCTGGGCATTGACCCGGAAGAGGCGCTGCGGGCCACGAATGCCAA
Organism: uncultured Hyphomicrobiales bacterium; assembly: GCA_902826365.1. Lineage (GTDB taxonomy): Bacteria > Pseudomonadota > Alphaproteobacteria > Rhizobiales > Aestuariivirgaceae > Aestuariivirga. The sequence goes on from CADEEO010000053.1 coordinate 3,207, forward strand.
GTTTGCGCGGCGGTTCCGGCACATCGAGCTTGAGCTGGAAAAGCGCGGCAAGACTCCGCAAGATTCAAACCTGGAAGAAATGGACGCCTTGTGGAACGCGGCCAAGGACTTCGAGAAGCACCTAGGCTAGGCCTTGGCCTTCATCGCCTTGCCGAATTTTGACTGGGCCTGCCCCGCTGTATCGGCATCAAATCTGACGGACAGCTTGGTGCGGCCATCGGCATAGGCCTTGCGCGTCAAAACCTCGCCGCGCTGATGCAGCCAGGCCATGCCCTTGCCGTCAGCGGCATCGACCATGATGTCATAGACGGTGCTTTTCTTCGCCAGGCGCTTCTCTACTTTTTCAAGAAGCTCATCGATGCCCTGACCATCAATTGAGGAGACCAGCACGCAATCGTCGCGGCGCTGGGCCTGGGCTTCGCGGGTTGCCAATGCGAGCGGATCGAGAAGGTCGGCCTTATTCCAGACTTCAATGATCTGGCTGCGGCGGTCCTCATGAATGCCCAACTCCTCCAAGACAAGATTTACGTCGTGGCTTTGCGCCTCGGTTTCATCGTGGCTGACGTCGCGAACGTGAAGGATGATATCGGCGGCGAGCACCTCCTCCAGCGTGGCGCGGAACGAGGCGATCAGTGTGGTGGGAAGCTCGGAAATGAAACCGACCGTGTCGGAGAGAATTATGGTGCGGCCGCTCGGCAAAGTGAGATTGCGCATGGTGGGATCTAGGGTTGCGAAGAGCAGATCCTTGGCCAGCACATTGGCTGAGGTAAGCTTGTTGAAGAGGGTGGATTTTCCGGCATTGGTGTAACCCACGAGGGCGACGATGGGAAAGGGTACGCGCTCCCTGCCCTTGCGGTGCAGATCGCGGGTTTTAACAACGGTTTCAAGTTCGCCCTTGATTTTGGAAATGCGCTCCTGAATCAGGCGGCGATCCATTTCGAGCTGGCTTTCGCCGGGGCCGCCGATGAAGCCGAAGCCGCCACGCTGGCGCTCCAAGTGGGTCCATGAGCGCACGAGGCGGCTTTTCTGGTAATTGAGATGGGCAAGTTCGACTTGGAGGATGCCCTCCTTCGTGCTGGCCCGGCGGCCAAAGATTTCCAAGATAAGCCCGGTGCGGTCCAGCACCTTGGCTTTCCATTCGGTTTCGAGATTGCGCTGTTGCACAGGCGAGAGCTGGGCGTTGACGACGACAAGCTCGGCTTCCGCATCGGCAACGCGCTTGGCGATTTCGGCCACCTTGCCGGAACCAATATAGGTTGCGGGCTTGGGCGCCAGAAGCGGCGCAACCACTGTATCTACAATATCCAGGTCAATGGCCTCGGCAAGGCCAATGGCTTCGGCGAGCTTGCTTTGCGCATCCCTATCCGTTGCCTTGCTTTCAGCCCGGCTCTTGCGCTCAACATGGATCACCATCGCGCGGGTGAGCTCTGGGCCTTCAATCTGGAAATCTACGCCGGCACCTGACTTCGCGTGTTTTTTGGACTTCACGCGCCGCCGCTTTCTTCGTCAAACAGGGTTATCGGCCCGCCCGGCATGATGGTTGAAATGGCGTGCTTGTAGACGAGCTGCGACATGCCATCGCGGCGGAGCAGCAGGCAGAAATTGTCGAACCACGTGACAATGCCCTGCAACTTGACGCCGTTGACAAGGAACACGGTTACCGGGACTTTTTGCTTACGGACGTGGTTGAGGAAGGTATCCTGCAGGTTTTGCGGTTTTTCTTGTGCCATATTCTTTTCTCTGTTTTTGGAGGCCAACGCTTATTCACCTTGAATTCAGGCTATCACATAATGCGGAATGGGCCAAACCGCTAGGTTACTTCTTCGTCCCCCTTGCTGATCAGGCCTAAAAGCTTGATTTTCCTGTGCAAAGCCGAGCGCTCCATGCCGATAAACACCGACGTTCTTGAGATATTGCCGCCAAAGCGCGAGAGCTGGGCAGCAACATAGTCCCGCTCGAAAGCCTCCCGCGCCTCGCGCAGGGGCAAAGTTAAGAGATGCTCGCCGGAGAACATGCCGCTTTCGCCGTTCGTGGTTCCCACATCTGAGGGCAGCATGGCGGCGGTGATTTCGCTTTGCGGATCGCCGCTGGCCAGGATCATGATGCGCTCAACATTATTCTTGAGCTCGCGGACATTGCCGGTCCACTCGCGGGTTTGCAAAACGGCAATGGCGTCATTGGCAATGCGGCGCAGCGGCTGGCCCGCCACGGCGGAATAGGTTTTGGCGAAGTAGTCGATCAGTTCGGGTATGTCTTCGCGCCGCTCGCTGAGGCTCGGCACACGCACCGGAACCACGCCGAGGCGATGATAAAGGTCTTCCCTGAATTTGCTCTCGGCAATCAAGTTTACCAGATCGCGGCTGGTGGAGGACACGATGCGGACATCGACGCGCACCTTCTTGGCGCCGCCTACGCGCTGGAATGTCTGGTCGAGGAGAACCCTCAGAACTTTTCCCTGTGTGACAAGCGGCATGTCGGCCACTTCATCGATGAAAAGGGTGCCGCCGTGGGCCTCTTCCAGGGCCCCTACCCTTTGTTCGATGCCGGGCGCGGCCTCAATGCCGAACAATTCTTCCTCCATGCGCTCCGGCGCCATGGTAGCGGCACTGACGATGACGAAGGGTCCGTCGGCACGGGTGGACAGGGCATGCAGCATGCGCGCGGTGAGTTCCTTGCCGGTGCCCATATCGCCACTGATCAATACGCGGCTGTTGGCCGGCGCGATCTTTTTGAGAAGCTGGCGCAACTGGCGCATGGCAACGGATGAGCCGTGCAGTTCGGAATCGGCCCCGGTACGCCCTTTCAACGATTCATTCTCGCGCTTCAAGCGGCTGGTTTCGAGGGCCCTTCCCACAACCAGCAACAGCCTGTCGGCGTTGAAGGGCTTCTCGATGTACTCATAGGCGCCCCGCTTGATTGCTGCGACGGCCGTTTCAATATTGCCGTGACCAGAAATGATGACAACGGGCACCTCCTGGTGCTGCTCCTTGATGGCTTGCAGGAGATCGAGCCCATCCAGTTTGGAGCCCTGCAGCCAGATATCCAGTATAATCAGCGAGGGGCGGCGCTGATTGACTTCAGTCAGCGCGGCGTCGCTGTTGTGCGCGAGGCGGGTTTCGTAGCCCTCGTCCTGCAGAATGCCAGCGATCAATTCACGGATGTCGGCTTCATCATCAACAATCAGAACGTCAGCGGCCATTGCTCAACTCACTCAGCGGAGATCAAAAGAGGTTCAGGAAGGCGGGAGAATTCGAGCGTCACCTGCGCACCCTTGCCAGAGGGCGCGTCCTGCAAACGCAAGCGGCCCCCGTGTTCTTCCATGATGCGCTTGACGATTGCCAAACCAAGGCCGGTGCCCTTCTCGCGGGTGGTCATGTAGGGTTCGGCCAGGCGATTGCGGTTTTCCTTCGGCAGGCCCACGCCATTGTCGGTCACGCGGATGAAAGGCACATCGCGCTCAATGCCGGCTTCAACCTGCACATGTCCTTTCTCGATGTTTTCCATGAGTGTCCGGCCATCGATTGCCTCGCTGGCATTCTTCACCAGGTTGGTGACAGCCTGGGTGATGAGGCGGCGGTCAAACATGAACACAAAATCCGCCTTGCTGACATCGACATCGATATCGATTTCGCTGGTTGAAACGCGCTGAAGGACGGTGGCATCCCTTATCACTTCGGCAAGGTTCATGGGTTCGGGCGCGGCTTTCGGCATGCGGGCGAAGGACGAGAACTCATCCACCATGCGGCCGATATCGCCCACCTGGCGGATGATCGTGTCGGTGCATTGCTCAAAGACCTGACGGTCAGACTGGATCTGCTTGCTGTATTTGCGCTTCAGGCGCTCGGCTGAAAGCTGGATGGGCGTGAGCGGGTTTTTGATTTCATGGGCAATGCGGCGGGCAATGTCGGCCCAGGCGGTGTTGCGCTGGGCGGAAACAAGATCGGTGATGTCGTCAAAGGTGAGGACAAAACCATGCTGGGCATCATCTGATGACTCAGTGGTGATGCGCGCAGTGAAACTCAAATCGCGGCCATGCAACTGCATGTCCACCTGGCCCTCGGCGAAACCGGACGGGCGGGATTTTGCAAGCTCAAAGATCGCGGCAAATTCCGGCAACGCCGTGCTGAAGGGCTGGCTGAGCAGGCTTTGTTCGGGAGCGCCGAGAAGCTGCAGGGCGGAACGGTTGGTGAGCGATATTTTTTCATCGGGATCAATGCCGATGACCCCCGCGCTTACACCTGCCAGCATGGCTTCGGTGAAGCGCCGCCGCTGGTCAAGCTGGTCATTCGTCTTCAGCAGTTCATCCTGGTGCTGGGCCACCTGATCGGTCATGAAATTGAAGGTGCGGGCCAGGGTTTCCAGATCGCCTATGCCTTCAATGGTACTGATTTTGGCGGAAAAATCACCCTGGGCCACGCGCCGCGACGCATCGAGGATGCGCACGATTGGCGCCACCAGCCTGTCAGAAAACCACAAGCCAATCCACATGGCGGCCAGAAGGAACGCGAAGGCGACGAGCGCATACATCATGCCAAAGGTGAGCTGCACCGAGGTGCGCTGCCTGAGAAGACTGTCGTATTCCGCCTTGGCATCGCGAGTCTTGGTGAGCTGTTCGATAACCGCGGGGGAAATAAAGCGGTAGACATAGAAATAGTGGGTTGGAAAAGACTGCAACTTTATGAGCGCACGCACCAGATTGCCGCCTTCGCGCGGCGGAATCAGCACAAGATCGCCCTTGTCAGCCAGGGCGATCATGTCAGGCGTGGGCGCCAGGAACTTGACCCGGTCGCTGGCCGTCACGTTGACATCAATGCGTTTCTGGCTCTGGTCAAATACAAAGGCGCCAGCGAGGCCCCGCAAGGCGGCGTGACGGGCAACGCGGCGGACGAAGGCGGCACGATCCGAATCAAAAAGCGTTTTTTGCTGGTTGAGATCAGCAGAGATGTTTGCCACGTCGGCACGCGTGGCTTCAGCGGTATTCTTTATATATTCCTCGGCAACATTGACGGCCGAATTCACAATGGCTTGGGTGCGCCCTGAAAACCACGTATCGAGCCCCCTGCTGAATGTCACGAAGGCAAACACGGCAACGATAATGGCGGGCACAAGAGCTATCAGGCTGAAGAGCGATATGAGCCGTATGTGAAGGCCAGCCCCTGCGGTGCCCCTGCGCCGCTCCTTTATCAAAAAGACGACCTGTCCGAGCACCATTGCCGCCATGGAGAGAACGAGAACCGTACTCACCAAGAGAAGCGCCCCAATGACCTCATTTGTCGGATTGATGGATGTCAGGCCGGTCAAAATTACAAAAGTGGTCAGGGCGCTGGCAATGCTCAGCACCACAAGACCAAAACCCGCCCAGCCAGTCAGGCGGCGCAACTTGCTGGTTATGCGATGTTCGCTCTTCTCGACCATGGCCTTGATTCAACACTACTGTTGCCTGAAATCAACACTAATAGTGGCGAATTTGCGACAGTATTGGTTAATGCAGCCCGCGAATACTCCTTATGTTCCGGCTGCGCAGTTTGGTCCGCAGGGTGTTGCGGTTAATGCCCAGCAAATCGGCGGCGCGGAGCTGATTTCCATTGGTGGCTGTCAGGCTGGCGCGGAGCAGCGGCGGCTCGATTTCGGCGAGCATGCGTTCGTAGAGGCCGCCGGGGGGAAGGTTCTGGCCGAATGAGGCAAAATACTCGGCGAGATAGTTTTCGAAGAATTCCGCCGGCTTGTCGAAATCCATGGGCTGGCTGCCATTTTGCTTTGTTGCCGGCGTGGTTGCCAGCTCGCGGGTCACGGAAGCCGCGGTGATTGTATCGTCGCTTTCCATGGCCATCAGGCGCTTGATCAAATTTTCCAGTTCACGGACATTTCCCGGCCAACGGTAGGACTGCAACGCTGCGACCGCATCCTGCGAGATTTCCTTGCGCGGCAGGCCTTCGGTGGAAGCACGTTCGAGAAAATGCCGGGTGAGATCGGGAAGATCCTCGAGACGCTCACGCAGCGCGGGAATCTGCAGGGGCACGACATTCAAGCGGAAGAACAGGTCTTCGCGGAATTGCCCCTGGGCGATGAGCTGGCGCAAATCCCGGTGCGTGGCGGCGATAATGCGGACGTTGGTCTTGATGGGCGATACTCCGCCCACGGAGGTATATTCACTCTGCTGGAGAACGCGCAGCAGGCGGGTTTGCGCCTCCAGCGGCATGTCGCCGATTTCGTCAAGAAACAGGGTTCCGCCTTCAGCCTGTTCGAAGCGTCCTGCCAGGCGCGACGTGGCCCCAGTGAATGCGCCCTTCTCGTGACCGAAGAGTTCGGACTCAATGAGTTCACGTGGAATTGCTGCCATGTTAACGGCCACGAAGGCGCCCTTGCGACGGCGGCCATAGTCATGAAGGGCGCGTGCGACGAGTTCCTTGCCAGTGCCGGACTCGCCGACGATCATGACCGTCAGGTCCGTCTGCGTGAGGCGGGCGATGATACGGTAGATATCCTGCATGGCCGGCGAGCGGCCGACGATTGGAAGGTTTTCGGAGGCGGGAGACCTGGCCTGCGAAACAGCAGGCTTCGAAGATTGTTCAAGGGCACGGCCTACGGTCTGCACGAGTGCGTTGAGGTCAAAGGGCTTCGGCAAATAGTCGTAAGCTCCGCGCTCGGCAGCGGTAATGGCCGTCATAATGGTATTCTGGGCACTCATGACAATAATGGGCAAATTGGGGCGCAGTTTTTTTATGCGCGGGATCACGTCGAAGGCATTCTCATCGGGCAGCACCACGTCAGTCAGAACGGCGTCGCCCTGCCCTTCGGACACCCAGCGCCAGAGGGCCGTGGCCGTGGCGGTTGAACGCACGCTGTAGCCGGCACGGTTCAGGGCCTGGGTCAAGACCGTGCGGATGGCGCTGTCGTCGTCGGCGAGAAGAATGGTTTTAGCGCTCACTTATTTTTGCCTTTTGATTCTGATTTTTCATCGGTTTGCTGGCGCAACACGGGAAGCAGGACGCGGAAGGTGGCGCCGCGCTCGCGTGAAATGCATTCAACGACGCCGCCGTGATCACGCACAATTTTTGCAACAAGGGCGAGGCCCAGGCCCCTGCCCTGGGGTTTCGTTGTGACAAAGGCGTCAAAGATATGGGGCCTTAAATCCTCGCTGATGCCGGGCCCGTTGTCGTGAATGCAAACTTCAAAGGGCAAGGAGACGCGCTCATTTGAACCCGGCACGGCAAGTTTTACGCCGGGACGAAAGGCTGTCGTTAGAGCGATTTCACCGACCTCCCCTGAAGCGGCGATGGATTCGGCTGCATTTTTTGCGAGATTGAGAAAAACCTGAACCAGCTGGTCCTGGTTGCCGAGCACCGAGGGCAGCGAAGGATCATATTCTTCTCGGATGAGGATGCCATTGGGCATTCCGGCGGCCGTCAATTGCTTTACGCGATCGAGCACTACGTGAATGTTAACGGGCTTTCGTTCCAAGGGCCTTTCATCGGAGAATACTTCCATCTGGTCCACGAGATCCCTGATGCGGTCGGTCTCCTCGCAAATCAGCTTGGCCAGGGTACGGTCATTGTTTTCGAGAACCGGCTCCAGCAATTGTGCCGCGCCCCTGATGCCGGACAAGGGGTTCTTGATTTCATGGGCCAGCATGGCGGCCATGCCGGAGACGGAACGGGCCGCACCCCGATGGGTGAGCTGCAGATCAAATTTTTGGGCCATAGAGCGGCGGAGAAGTGTGAGCACCACGAAGCGCGGATCATCATTCACCAGGGCGGTATGCAGGTCGACAATGCGCTCACCGCCCATGCGGGGCGTACCGACGCACACGGAATACTCGTTCATGACGCCGGCCGACTGCCGGACTTGATCAACGACTTCCAGCACCGGGCTGGAAAACGGCATACAATCTTCCAGCTTGTGGCGGGCCAGCATGGTGGATGAGGCCTGAAAGAAATCTTCGGCGGCGCTGTTGGCGAAGCAGATGATGTTGTTTTCATCGACAACCAGGATAGGGTTTGGCAAGGCATCAATAATTGAGCGCAGGGGCGGCACTTTTGTCAGGGCTACAGTTGCTGCTTCAATCATGCGGCCTCGGCTTCCAGTGTCTCAAGGGAATCGTAGAGTTGAATAATTGCATTGACCACATAGCCATTGTCGCGCGAGGTGAGAATGCGTTGACGCCAGAGAGCAGCGCTTTCGGCTGAAAGATATTTGCGCTCCTGAAGGCGGCTGATGGTCCAGCCGAGGTGCTTGCGCGCCGTTTTGTTGCCAAGCTCGGGACCGTAAACTTCGAGCATATGCCGGTGGTGATCGGCAACGATTCGCATCTCATTGTGGATGGAGGGTTCGTCAATGCCAGACCCCGCATCCAGTTGACTGGCAATGACGCCAGGCCACCAAGGCCTGCCATAGGCGCCGCGGCCAATCATGACGCCGTCGGCCAGGGATTGCGCCAGCATGGCGCGGGCGTCCGCCACGGAGGTTCCGTCGCCGTTGGCAATCAGGGGAATGCTGATGGCTTCCTTGACGGCGCGAATGGCATGCCAATCGGCCTTGCCACCATAGAACTGGCAGCGGGTTCGTCCGTGTACGGTAATCATTTGGACGCCCGCATCCTCGGCGCGGCGCGCCAGTTCAGGGGCGTTCATCGAGCTCGCATCCCAGCCCAGCCGCATCTTGAGCGTGACCGGAACCCGGGCGGCTTGAATTGTGGCATCGATCAGCGTCAGGGCATGGTCGAGATCGCGCATTAGGGCCGAACCTGAAAGGCCGCCGGTTACCTGTCGCGCCGGGCAGCCCATATTGATATCGATGATATCAGCACCTAAATCCTGGGCTACCTTAGCCCCCTCAGTCATCCATCGGGCCTCGCGGCCAGCAAGCTGGATAACGAAGGGTTTTAGCCTGTCGGCACCGCGTGCCCGGCGCACCATATCTGGCCTGGCGCGGACCAATTCTTCGCTCGCCACCATTTCGGAGACAACCAGCCCTGCGCCATGGGCGTGGGCTACGGCGCGGAACGGCTCGTCCGTCACGCCCGACAGGGGTGCCAGGAAAACCCGATTGCGGGTTTTGATGGGTCCGATTTGAATGCTCATTTTTTCATCAGATAACTTGCTAGCATATATTATAAGCAGAATAGGCTTATGCTGCACTGCGTCAAGACCATTTATTGCCCCATGCCGGAGGGACTGCTAGACGAAAATTATGTCGGTTGCAGTTGTCATCGTTGCTGGTGGTGCGGGATTTCGCGCCGGGGGGGAACTGCCGAAGCAATATCAGTTGATTGGCGGCAGGCCGGTGATTTGGTGGACGCTCAAGGCCTTTGCCGAGCATCCCGGCGTTTCGCATATCCAAACCGTTATTGGCGCGGGGCACGAAAAGCTGTTTGCCGCAGCTATCGGGGATTTGCGGGTGGCGCCTCCGGTTACCGGCGGGGCCACTCGCCAGGATTCGTGCCGTATCGGCGTTGCCGCGTGCAGCAGTGCGGGCGCCCAAAGGGTTTTGATTCATGATGCGGCTCGGCCCTTTGTTTCGGCTGACCTCATCAGCCACGTCATTGCCGAGCTTGAACGATCCGAGAGCGTCATCCCCGGCCTGCCCATCGCCGACACGATCAAGCATGCGCCCGGCGGCCTGGTTGAACGCACAGTGGACCGCCAGAGCCTGTGGTCGGTGCAAACGCCGCAGGGCTTCGACCTGAATGCCATTCTTGCCGCCCACACCAAGGCTCATGAACAAAATTTGCAGGGCCTCACTGATGATGCGGCGGTTGCCGAAAAATTTGGTATCAAGGTGCGGGTGATTGCGGGCCGGGCGGAAAATCAAAAGCTCACGACGATGGAAGATATCCATGAGGCAGACAGAATTTTGACTGCAAAGGCAAATTCCGAGCGGCTGGATGTGCGCGTGGGACAGGGCATCGATTTCCACGAGTTTGAAGCCGGTGATGGTGTGGTGCTGTGTGGTGTCAGAATTCCCCATGACAAAAAACTGAAGGGCCATTCCGATGCGGATGCGGCGATGCATGCGCTGACTGATGCTATTCTTGGTGCATTGGGCGAAGGCGATATCGGCACGCACTTTCCGCCGAGCGACCCGCAATGGAAAGGCGCTTCCTCTTCCATATTCCTGAAGAAGGCAGTTGATCTCTTAAGTTTGCGGAATGGTCTTATTGCCAATGTGGATATCACCATTCTGGCGGAAGCCCCGCGCGTTGGCCCGCATATAGAGGCGATGAAGGCTTTGCTTTCTCCCCTGCTCCATGTTTCCAAGGATCGGATTGCCATCAAGGCGACGACGACTGAGCAATTGGGCGCCATTGGACGGCGCGAAGGACTTGCGGCATTTGCAACAGCAACGGTGCGCCTGCCATGACCCTTGAACAGAGAACGGCGGCCCTTCTGTACAAATGCCGAGCGCGCGGTTTCAAGATCGCAACGGCTGAGAGCTGCACGGGCGGCATGGTGGCTGCATTACTGACATCCATTGCCGGTTCATCCGATGTTTTCGACTGTGGATTTGTGACTTATTCCAACGACGCGAAGATAGGGATGCTCGGTGTTTCGCCCGAGATCATTGCAGAGTTTGGCGCGGTAAGCCGCGAATGCGCGTTGGCCATGACGCATGGGGCCATTCTCAAATCCTCTGCCACGCTTGCCGTTTCAATCACCGGGATTGCGGGACCGGGCGGCGGATCGGCAGCAAAACCGGTGGGGCTGGTTCACTTCGCTTGTGCTCAGAGAAATGGCGCAACACTCCACCGCGAAGAAAGATTTGGCGATATCGGACGCGGCGGCGTGCGCAAGGCTTCCGTTGAAGTCGCGCTGGACCTGCTTGAAGCTCAGCTCCTGTAGAGCTTTGCGGCGCGGGCTTCGAAGGCGCCCATGATTTTCCGCGCGGCGTTATCAAACATGGCCTTCATGATCATTTGTAACAAGGGGCTTTTCATCTCGTAGTCTATAGCAAAGGTGATCTCTGACTTGCCATCTTCGACGGCAGCGATTTTCCACGAGGAAATGAGTTTCTTGACTGCGTTACCGGACGAGACAGCGCTTACGGAAAGATCCTTTAGACTGGTCTGAACCTGACTGGAAAAGGACTCCTGAATGCCCATTTTCTTGTAGCCGACGAGAAGGTCCGCGCCAAAGTTTTCGTTGCCGTCAACCGCTGGCTTGCGGTTGCGCACGGTGGAGCGTTCAACAAGCGGCAGGAATTCCTTGTAGCTCCCGACATCGGCGACGACGGCAAAAATCTGCTGAGGGGTGAAATTTACGCGGTGGGTGGTGGAGAATTTGGGCAACGATCAGTGTCCGGCGTGATTGATCCGGGCCGCGCGCAGCCTTGCGAAATCCTCGCCCGCGTGGTGCGACGAGCGTGTAAGCGGCGAGGACGTGACCATCAGGAAGCCCTTCGCATAAGCGGTGGTCTCATAGGCCTTGAATTCGTCGGGGGTCACGAAGCGGTCAATGGCCGCGTGCTTGCGGGTGGGCTGCAGGTACTGGCCGATGGTGATGAAATCAATATTGGCGGAGCGCATGTCATCCATGACCTGCATGACCTGCTCGCGGGTTTCACCAAGGCCCACCATGATGCCGGATTTGGTGAACATCATGGGATCCAGTTCCTTCACCCGCTGCAATAGGCGCAGCGAATGGAAGTAGCGCGCGCCGGGGCGGATTTTCAGGTAGAGAGCGGGAACGGTTTCGAGATTGTGATTGAACACATCGGGACGGGCTTGGACGACTTGTTCAAGCGCGCCGTTCTTTTTCAGGAAGTCCGGCGTCAGCACTTCGATTGTGGTGGTGGGTGTGGCGACGCGCGTGGCGCGGATGACTCGGGCAAAATGAACTGCCCCGCCATCGGCCAAATCATCACGGTCAACCGAGGTGATGACGGCGTGAGCCAGCCCCATGCGGGCAATGGCATCGGCCACCCTTTCGGGCTCATCGGCTTCAAGCGCTTCGGGCAATCCGGTCTTCACGTTGCAAAAGGCGCAGGCCCTGGTGCAGGTGTCGCCCATGATCATGAAGGTTGCGTGTTTCTTGGACCAGCATTCGCCGATATTGGGGCAACCCGCCTCCTCGCAGACGGTGACCAGGCCATTCTCGCGGACGATCATCTGGGTTTCCGCGTAGATGGGCGAACCCGGCGCCCTTACCCTGATCCACTCCGGCTTGCGCAGGAGCGGCGTATCGGCCCTGTGGGCCTTTTCAGGATGGCGGAGCCGGGTATCAAGGAGCGTTGCCATCGGCTTAGGCGGAGCGGCCCTGGAAGGCGCGATAGGCCAGGATCAAGACGCAAGCGCCGGCAACAGCGACGATCAATTGCCCCAGATAGCCGCCAATGCCATACCCCACGAGACTTAGCACATAGTTGCCGACTACGGCGCCGACGACTCCGAGCACGATGTTCATGATGAGGCCCGTATCGAACTTCATCACCTTTTCGGCGATCCAGCCGGCGAGACCGCCGAGGATGATCGTCATAATCCAGCCAAAACCTTCCATTTTCTATCCTCTCAAAATTCGCTCAACGGCCGCGCAACATCTTCACGGCAAAGATCAGAATGACGGCGCCGACAACGGAAACCAGCAGATTGCCCCAGAACCAGCCCTGGAAAACTTCCCCGAGTTGAATGCCCGCGGCGTTTGCCAGGAAGCCGCCGATATAGGCGCCGATGATGCCGACGATGATGTTCATAATCAGGCCCATGTCGGACTTGGTCAGCTTCTCGGCGATCCAGCCAGCCACGGCGCCAATCAACAGGGTTCCGACCCAGCCCACGCCACCGCCAAGATCCATAAGACTATTCATTTCCGTTCTCCCACTAAGCTTCAGGTTAATATCTTTGCGATGATCATGACGATGATCGCGCCAATGGTGGCCGTTGCAATGTCGCGGCCATATTCATTCTTGATGCCAAGATCGATTCCCATCTTGTTCAGGACGAAGGATCCCACGAAAGAGCCGATCACGCCACTGATGAGATACTGGAACAGGCCGTAGCCGCCGACGACAAAGCTGGCCAGCCAGCCCGCGATAAGGCCCAGCAACAGGGCGATAATGATGTTCTTAGTATCCATGCGAGGCCCCTCTGATTTGCGCCCTGCTTGAGATATGGCCCACGAAAGGGCGTGGTTCAAGTAGCATGCAATTAACCCTCACATGTGAATGACGCGGCGCTGGGAATCCAGCACGCTCTCATGCATCGTCTCGGAAAGGGTGGGATGCGGGAAGACCGCGTGCATCAGTTCTTCCTCGGTGGTTTCAAGGCCCATGGCGATGACGAAGCCCTGGATGAGTTCGGTGACTTCGGCCCCTACCATATGGGCGCCTAACAGCCTTCCGGTCTTGGCGTCGAAAATTGTCTTAACCAACCCCTGGTCCTCGCCAAGGGCGATGGCCTTGCCATTGCCAATGAAGGGAAAGCGGCCGACCTTGAGTTCGAAGCCCGCAGCCTTGGCCTTGGCTTCGGTGAGGCCGACGGAGGCCACCTGCGGGTGGCAATAGGTGCAGCCCGGAATCTGCTCCTTCTTCATGGGGTGGGCATCGAGGCCCTTGATCTTCTCGATGCAGATCACGCCTTCATGCTCGGCCTTGTGGGCCAGCATGGGCGGTCCCGCCACGTCGCCAATGGCGTAGACGCCCGCCACATTGGTGCGGCCAAAGCCGTCAATGACGATGCAGCCCTTTTCGGTTTTGACGCCGAGCGCCTCAAGCCCGAGGTTTTCGATATTGCCGACAACGCCCACGGCGGAGATGACGCGGTCCACAGTGAGTTCGGATTTCGTGGCGCCCTGCTCTATCGTGGCTGTCACGCTGTTGGCGGCTTTCTTCAGCGCGCTAACCTTTGCGCCGAGCTTGATCTTCAGGCCGAGCTTCTCCAGCTGCTTCTGGGCGATCCTGGCGATTTCGGCGTCTTCCACCGGCATCACTTGATCCATGATTTCAACCACGGTGACGTCAACTCCCATGGCGTTATAGAAACTCGCGAACTCGATGCCGATGGCGCCGGAGCCCACGACCAACAGAGACTTCGGCATTTTGGGTGGCACCATGGCCTCGAAATAGCTCCACACCAGTTTGCCGTCGGCTTCGAGGCCGGGCAGCGCGCGAGGGCGTGCCCCGGTGGCGATGATGATGTGTTTGGCGGTGTAGGTGCCGGCTCCAATCGTGCCCTTGGGCTCGGGAATCTGTGGCTGCATGGCGGGCTTGGCGGATTTGCTCACGACGACTTCACCGGGCTTGGTGATCTTCGCTTCGCCCCAGATCACCTGCACCTTGTTCTTCCTGAGAAGGCCGGTGACACCGCTGTTCAAGCGGCCGGCAACGCCACGCGAACGTTGCACCACGGCGGCGGGATCGTAGGACACATTGTCGGCCGAGAGGCCATAGTCCTTGGCGTGTTTCATGTAGTGGTAGATTTCCGAGGTGCGCAGCAGCGCCTTGGTGGGAATGCAGCCCCAATTCAGGCAGATGCCGCCGAGATGCTCGCGCTCAACGATGGCCGCCTTGAAACCAAGTTGCGCGGCGCGGATGGCCGTCACATAGCCGCCGGGGCCGGAGCCGATGATGAGAACGTCGAAACTGTTGTCGGCCATGGCTTGCATTCCCTTTTTCTCATCGTGCCCAGGCTTGACCCGGGCATCTTCTTAAGCATCGCTTCCCATTTCCAGAAGATAACCGGGTCAAGCCCGGTCATGATGAGGTTAGAGAGCGAGTATTGATTTCACCACCGGCACCAACGCGACACCAATGGCTTTTGTATTCACAGCATCAAGATGGCCGCCATCGGTCTTGTCGGCGACGGCTATCGAGGCCGCGTCGAAGAAATGCACGTTCTGTTCCTCTGCCACGCGTTTGTAGTGTTTGGCGAAGAGTTTGGATTCTGCAATGGCGTGGCCCCACAGGTTGTTAAACCATTCATCTTCCGTCGGCACCAGACAAGGCGGCGAGATGATCAGGGTTTCCGGTATCTTGAAACCCTCCATGTAGTTTGCGTTCTTGACGATCTGGATCAACCGCTCCATGCCCATCGACGCATCAAAGGCGCGGCAGCGGGCGGCAAACTTGATGTCGTTGGTGCCAAGCATGATGATCACCAGGTCCAGCGGCTGGTGGCTGATCAACAGCAGCGGCAGGGCCACGGAGCCGTTGCGGGATTCGAAGGTCGTCTCGTCATCGAAAACCGTGGTGCGGCCGTTCTGGCCCTCTTCGATGACACGGGCCTTGCCGCCAAGACCTGCCGCCAGCGCATTGGGCCAGCGGGTTTCAAACGGATGGCGCGCATCCTGCCCAGCGACGAAGCCCCAAGTCAGTGAGTCACCAAATGCGAGGATGTTTTTCATTCGATCAAACACCTGGTGGTCTCATCTCGGGATAGACAGAGTAAAAAGCTAGCATCAATCCTTGCCAAACCCATAAAAAAAGAATGATGCTGCCAGTTATTGTTTTCCATTTTCGTTTCTTCTTATGAAAAACGAGCCAAAGTCCGAGAATAAGTACACCATGACTTAACAATCTAAACCAACATCAGCCCGGGGTCTTCGAGATACATGCGGAAGGCGGTGAGGAGTTCGGCGCCGAGGGCGCCGTCGACGCAGCGATGGTCGGTGGACAGGGTGACCGACATCTGGTGCTCGATCACGATGTCGTTG
This sequence comes from uncultured Hyphomicrobiales bacterium, assembly GCA_902826365.1. Taxonomy (GTDB): domain Bacteria; phylum Pseudomonadota; class Alphaproteobacteria; order Rhizobiales; family Aestuariivirgaceae; genus Aestuariivirga. The sequence continues at coordinate 18,848 of CADEEO010000053.1, forward strand.
CCGCGCACCACGGGGCGGCGTTCGCCCGTGCCGACGGCCAGGATTGTGGCTTGGGGCGGGTTCACGATTGCGGCAAAATTCTTGATGTTCATCATGCCAAGATTGGAGACGGAGGTTGAGCCGCCGGTGTATTCCTCAGGTTTCAAGCGGCGCGTCCGGGCCCTTGCGGCGTAATCCTTCATTTCCATGGAAATCTGGGTGAGACCCTTGGTTTCGGCCTTGCGGACAACGGGGGTGATCAGGCCGCCGGGGATGGAAACGGCCACGCCCACATCGGCGTGGTGGTGTTTCACCATGGCGTTTTCGGTCCATGACACATTGGCGTCCGGCACCTTCATGAGGGCCATGGCCATGGCCTTGATGATGAAATCATTGACTGAGACTTTCCAGGCCGGCTTGCCATCCTTGTCCTTGGGTGCCTGGAGATTGAGGCGTTCGCGTAGCGGCAGAAGATTTTCCAGCACGCAATCCACCGAGACATAGAAATGCGGAACGGTCTGCTTCGATTCCGTGAGGCGGCGCGCAATGGTCTTGCGCATGCCGTCATGGGGCACGAGGTCGTAGGAGCCCGGCTCGAAGAGCTTGAGCACGGTTTCATCCGACATGCCTTGCGGCATGCCGGCGGATTTGGCGGCAGGGGCCGCGCCGGGCTTGGCGTTCTCAACATCTTTCAAAACCACGCGGCCATGGGGCCCAGAGCCTTTT
>CADEEO010000054.1 GCA_902826365.1 uncultured Hyphomicrobiales bacterium
AGCTCAAATTTCCACAACGTCAACTCACGAACAACGTTGCGAAGTCGATCCACCCAATCAGCAAGCCGTGCATTTACACCTGCCGCTGCGCTTCGGCCATGTCCCAGCAGATCATAGGTGATGACTTGAAAATCGGATTCCAGCGCCTTCACCTGCCCGGCCCATATCGACTGGTTCAGGCCAACGCCATGAAGCAGGACAACCGGCGGCCCTTTGCCGAAAATTTCAACCGCAGTGCCATGAAGCGAAAGCTGCTTCACGCCTTTTTCTCGGCCGCCATTTCTTCCTTGTCCGTGTAGCGGTTGCCAATGCGCGGGAAGGCCCGGCCTGTGGTGGCAGCGCCAATGGCAACCAGGATTTCATCCGGTCCCGGCGCGTCGGGCACGGCGAATTCCAGCGTCAGGTAATGCGAACGGAAGCCCTCGTCGATTTTATGCATCATCGGAATTTGAATGGAAGAACCGGCAACGCCGCGCTTGTTGGTGAACGATAAATACGATTTGCCGCCGACGGCCTCGCGGAACTTGTTGCCAAACCGTAATGTATGGATAAGCCCCGAGGCATGTTCAATTTCGCCGTTCAAGCCGACAATGGCCGCCTTGCCATAGGCCTCGATCTTCTCGCCGCCGCCAAGCTGTTCGAGCAGAAGCGGCACCAGCAGATCGCCCAATATGGGCGCCATGGCCAAGATTTCAGGCCGGAGATTTTCAACAAACCCCTTGCCCGCCCAGGGGTTCTGAATCACCGCAGCAACGCCCGCCATTTCAACCGGCACGTCCGGCGCCCGCCCGCCTTCAATATAAGTCGTTTCAATGAACGTCACGGTCTTGCGGATGCTCGGCTTCATACGTTCACTCCGCTGCCTGGTGCAGGCCAACCCGGCCCTTAAAGCGCGGCATCACTTCGTCGGTAAAGAGCTTTACCGAACGCATCGCAACCTCATGCTCAACCCCCGGAAAATGCGACCACACCAGCAGGGTTTGCAAATTCAGCACCTCGATCAGTTCCTCAATGAGGGCCGAAATCTCATCAGGCGTTCCGAACAACAAATTGCGCTCATCGAGAAAATCAACCGAGAGCAGATCCAACTTGTTCTCCGTCTTGGGCAGTTCTTCGCCAAGATGGCGATGATTATCAAGCCCGCGCCAATGGCACACCCAGCGCAGGTAATCCACAATGCCCTGCCCGCCCAGGCGCTTTGCTTCCGCTTTGCTTTCAGCGCAGAACATGTCGCGCACCAGGCTGACGCCTTCGCCGAGCTTTACCGCGCGCTGTTCCTTTGCTGCCTTTTTGTCGCGGTACAGTTCAAACCGGGGCTTCAGCGCATCAGTGGGCGGAATCCACATCATGGCGCCCATGTTGTTCTCCGCCGCATATTGAATGGCTAAATGGCCATCCACCACCTGGTGCATGGGCGGCGTCGGCTGCTGCAGCGTTCGCGGAACAACCGTGAGCTTCTGCAGCTCCAGGGTTTCCATGTTCTGGTAGTCAGCGCTCTTCGGCGACATGCCGTGGTCCCACACAAAGCCGGGATCGGGAAATTTGAAGAACTCCCCCTGGAATTCGAAGTACTGGTTCGACCAAGCCCGGCGGACAACTTCCAGGGCTTCGGCGAATATCCGGAAATTCTGCGCCGGGTTGCGGGTGTCCGCCATCTTGTTGAGTTGCAGCGCTTCCCGCCCATAAATGCCGCGGCCGACGCCAACCTCGATGCGCCCGCCCGACATGTGGTCGAGCATCGCAATGTCTTCGGCAAAGCGCAGGGGGTGCCAGAAAGTGATGATGTTGGCCGCCTGCCCGATGCGAATGCGCTTGGTATGGGCGGCGGTCCAGGTGGACATCAGAACCGGATTGGGAACAACCTCAAAACCCTCATAGGAGAAGTGATGCTCCGTGTACCACACGGAATCCCAGTTATGGCGGTCCAGGTATTGCGCCAGGTCAACCTGCTCCTGCATCAACTTGCCGAATGGCTTGTTGTTGCGGTTGGTGGGGTTGGCGAAATATCCGAATTTCATTCCAGCGGGCTCCATCTGATGAGGGGTCAGAACAATTGGCACACCCGGTTTAGCTGATTGCCTGCCGATCAAAGCCAGATTGGCATTGCCCGGCACATTTGGGAAGTGGTGAATTTACGCGGCGCGGATATCCGCCTGCCGCCCGGCCTCGCTGTTTCCGGTGAAGGCCTGGGCCCAGTCCCGGAACGCATTTGCCGGAAGCGGCGACGAAAACAGGTAACCCTGCCCAAAGCCAATGCCATAGGAGCGCAACTGGTCGAGCGTTGCGATGTCCTCGATGCCCTCGGCGATAATTGCAATCCCAAGTTCGGCGCTGAGCGTAGCCGTGGCCTTGATCAGGGCGCGCGCCCGCTGGGCTTCCGCTTCGTTTCCACGGCTGAGAAGCCTTGAAAAGCTGCGGTCCAGCTTGATAAAATCGACGGGATAGCGGCTGATGTGGCCAAGCGATGAATAGCCGGTGCCGAAATCGTCGAGCGCGATGCGGGCACCGGTTTCCCGGATATCGGCAAAAAATTGTGAAAAGCGTTCCTCATTTTCAAGCAGCGCCGTTTCCGTGATTTCAAAAACCAGCGTCTTGGCCAGGGCCGGCGCATTCTTGAGGCGCTTGACGAGATCGGCCGTAAAGGCGCTGTCCAATTGCCGCGGTGACAGGTTGATGGCGAGATAGCGTTTGGTGTCCGGCGCGAAAGCCCGTTCCTGCTGCAGGCTGGAAATGGCCTCGCCCACAACCCAATCGCCAACCGAGCCCATAAGGCCCGTTTCCTCAGCCACCGCAATGAAGTCTGTAGGCTGCATCAGCCCCTCGTCCGGGCATTGCAGGCGCAGCAGGGCTTCCGCCCCAACAACCCGGAGGCTATTGAGGTCAATCACCGGCTGGTAAAACAGGCGCAATTGATTATGGCGCAGGGCTTCGCGGATCTGGTCGGTCACCCGGGCCCGCGTCAGCGCCTTATCGCCAAGGTCGCTGGTATAGACCGATATCCGGTTCTTGCCCTGCTGCTTCGATTTATACATCGCAAGGTCAGCCTGGCGCAGCAGCTCTTCCGCGCTGCTGGAGTGCGTGCCCAGCAGCGCAATGCCAATGCTGCAGCCCACATGCACCGCAACTTCGCCCAAGTGGAATGGCGCAACCAGCACGCCGAGCTCGCGGAGCCCAATGGCAACGGCATCATCGTCCTGTTTAAGCCCCCGGAGCACGACGGCAAATTCGTCGCCGCCAAGGCGCGCGAGAAAGTCCGCCGCAGTCAGGCAGCTGCGCAACCGCCTGCCAGCTTCAATGAGGAGGCTGTCGCCTGCCTCATGGCCGTGCGTTTCATTCACCCATTTGAAGTTGTCAAGATCAATATAAAGAATTGCGACCCTCTCGATGAACTTCTCGGATGCTGGCTTCATCGCCGAAAGGTATTCAAAAAGCCCCTGCCGGTTCGGCAGGCCCGTAAGAAGGTCTGTCACCACCTGGGTGCGGAGTTTCTTTTGCGATTCCTTGAGGCTGCTGACGTCGTTCAGCACGCACAGAAAACAGACATTTTCCTCATTGTCCATTTTATCGGCTACGGCGGAAAGCAGCACATCCATGCCCGTTCCGTTCCCGCGCACCAATTGCAGCGGGATGTCACGCAGCTCCTGCCGCTCATTCAGCTCTGCCAGCGGAAAGCCGGACTCATGGCTCCCTGGCGAACTGCGCAGGAAGCTGGAAAAGGCCTTGCCTACGACGTCTTCGCGGACATAGCCCGTCTGCTCAAGCCAATGGCCGCTGACATTTAGCACCAACCCATTGGCGCAGATTGAAAACATCAGGGCCGGCGTTTCGTTATAAAGCCGGTCAACATGCTCAAGCGCTTCCCGGTTGCGGCGCGCTTCCTCGCCGAGCTTCACCTGCATCTCGTTGAATGCGCCGATCACCTCGCCCATTTCATCGGCGGCCTGGTGCTTGGCAATCGCCACATCGCCGCTCGCCCCGGCGCTTCTTATGGCCTCGAGCAAAACTTTCATTGGCCGCTCGACTATTGAGCGGAAACTGAACCAGCTCGCTCCCATGGCCACAAACAGGCCGATCAGCATCGCAAGCGCGCTGAATTGCTCCTTTCTTTTCTCGGAAGTTGCGATTTCCCCTTCATCATATTGCACGCGCAGCTGCGAACCCCGGGAATCGGAAAAAGGAACGACAACGGTTTTCCTGTTGCCGGCATTTTTGCAGCCGGTTTCGCGGGGCGCCTCCGCCTGCACATGGCCGCTGCGGCCAACCAATTCCACGCAGTGTATGGCCGGATCAAGCAAAAGAAGGTTGACGAGATTTACGTTCAGCTTGCCGTTGCCCAATTGGGCCTCTTCCTTGAGCACGGAGGCAATCCGGGTTGTGAAAGTGCTGATGCGTTTATTGATGCTGTCACGCTCGGCCCGCAGAAAGACGTTTGACACCAATCCCAGGCCAAGCATCGAGGCCACGACAAATATCGGGATCAGGAAAAACAGGAACCTGCCAAACAGGCTTCCGGTTTTAGCCCGCTCGCGCAGTCCAATTGATGGGAGGAAGTCTACCGCCATGCACGGTCCCAAAAATAGGGAAAAGCCGGGCAAACCCGCCATGCGACGCCAACTGAACCATAAGTCATGCCGCTCTCCCGTTAACATGTTAATACAAGAGAGCGAATTTAGCCTCAGACTGTTAATTGCTGTTCACTGCTCATGGTAAACACCTCCGGCTTGGTGGCGTGGTTAAGCAGGCGTGAACAAAATTGGCGGTTTGAACGGACAGCAAGTAAGCAACTGATTTGACTTAAGTTTATCGGGTCAAGGCAGACTTTCAATTGACAACCGTAATCCGCGTTGACCGGGAACCATACTTCTGAACCAGATTATACAGCTTCGCCGCATGGGATGGGTGAAGCCGCACACACCCATGGGATGCGGGCCGTCCCAGGGAATTTACATAATAGCTGCCATGGATGGCATAGCCGCCCTTGAAGAACACGGAATTCGGCATGGGCGAATTATCGTATTTCCGCGAATAATAAACCTTCGCAGTCCGCTGCACACGGAAAACACCGCGCGGCGTGTGATAGCCCGGCCGCGCCGTTGAAACTTTCCACCGGCCGTAGGGCCAGCCCTTGACCTTGACCGACATGGATTGCGACGAAATATCAATCACAACATTTACCGCCGGCCCGCTGGCCGCACCCCATTTGGCTTCGCTGGGAGAAGCGAAAAACAGAGTGGTTGCAATGACGAGACTGAGGAATGAGAGGAATCGAATCATCACAGTGCTTGCCCCTGACCGTATGCCCCGCGCTAAAGAAACACCAGATTTGCGCAACGCGCAAGAAGGCTGCCGTTCACATGCCGGTGAACTAATCGAAAAGAAACTCGCGGCCCACCTTCACCCGGCGCGCGCCGTCATAGGCAATGATGTCGGCCGTGGCGTAGGTTTCGGTGAGCGTTGCCGGCAGGAAACTGCCGGTGCCCACCATGTGAAGCGGCGCTTTCGCAGCTCCCATGACCTGGCATTTCTGCGGATCAAACCCGGATGACGCAACGATCTGCGCCTGCTTATAGCCGGCATTGTCCAGCGCCCGGCGCACATGGATGATGGAGGCCACTGAAACGCCCTTGCCGAACAGAATGCGCCGTACCTTGTCCACCAGAATGTTGTTGGGATCGAGCTGGAAGGCCCTGCCCCCCAGAACCTGCTCAACGATATTGTACTCGCCCGCAACGCCCAGCCAGTGCCCCACCGTATCGACAGACTTTTCATAGTCCAGCCCTTCTGCAAAGCGCCCGCCGTGGGTGTCAAGCCGCACGCCAAAAACCTTGTTCTTGTGCTGAAGTTTTGCCTCTTCATAGAACCAGCGGGCACAGCGCAGGGAATCGGTGACTTCCTCGCCGGTGTAGTCAACAAGCGCGATCAGGGTTTTCGCTTCCGGAATGGTTTCGGCAAAAAGTTTCATGGCCTTGAGCACGTCGCCCTGCGTATAGCCCACCAGCGCATGCGGCATGGTTCCCATGCCGGCTGCAGCGCCAAACAGGGGCGCGGTCAAATCCTGTGACGAGCCCACAAAACCTTTCACGTTGCTGTCCGCATGCTTGGCCGCCGCACTTCCCACCGCCGCGCCATAGGAAGCGAGAATGTTCATCTCCGCCCCGCTGCCATGGCGCGCGTGCATATCCATGAACGCCGCATAGGGAATGGCCCGGCACATTTCATAGGCGTTGTTGGCCGATACGCACGGAAAACCGATCTTCTGCAGCACCAGCGTTTCAACTTCCGAAAGCTTGGCCATGGAGCCGGTGATCTCCAGCATCTTGCTTTCAGAAGGAACAATGTCGCCTTCCTCGTAAAACCGCTTCACCCGCGCCGTTGGCACCAGCCGCTGCACCATGCGGATGGTGGGCTCAAGGGCCGCCACCACGCGCCGGCGCATGAACACGGCAAACGTCACATCGGTGTCGCCATGGGCCGCGACAATGCGCGACGTATTGGTGAAATACTTGTCCGTCTGGCTGCCGATGGGACCAGCCGCAAGGGCTATGTCCACGAGCCTGTCGAGGATTTTTTCATAGCCCGGAATGAGCGGAGCGCGCTTGTCCATCATGGCCTCATTGTCCCAAGAAAGGCGGCGGACGTCAAACGCCCTTTACCGCCTTCATGAGGCTTTCGGCCCCCGCCTGCATAAGGTCCACATCGACGGCCCCCGCCATGAACGTATAGCCCATCGCCGCGTAGGTCTTGATGACATCGGCAGAGCCGGCAAAGGCCCCGGCAACCAGATTGTTTTTCCGGGCTGCCGCCGCAATCCGCTTCATCGCCTCCAGCGTATGCTTGGCCGTCTTGTCGATGCCGGCGCCATTGGAAAGCGCAATGGATAGATCGCTCGGACCCACGAAAAGCCCGTCCAGGCCCGGAACCGCGGCGATTTCCTCCACCGCGTCAAGGGCCGCCTGGGTTTCGATCATCGCAAACACTTGCGTCACGGAATTCGCCCGCTTGAGATAGTCCGCCGCAGGCATTCCGTGGGTCTGGAATGCCGTGTAGCCGCCCCAGCTGCGCCCGCCCAGCGGCGGATACTTGGCGGACTTCACCATAGCCTCGGCCTCAGCCTTGCTGTTGACCATCGGAACGATAACCGCTGCCGCACCCGCATCAAGCACTTGCCCGATAAGGCCGGGCTCATTCCACAGGATCCGCGCGATGGCGGGCCGTCCCGCACTGCTGATGGCGGCAATCATCGGAGCCGCGTCGGAAAAACCGATCATCCCATGCTGCATGTCAAGGCACACGCCTTCGAGCGGCAGCCGCGCCAATTGCCCCGCCAGCTGCGGGCTGGGCACCGTCATCCATGAAAACAGGAACGGCTCGTTCCTGTTGGCGAGCCGTGCCTTTAGGTCAAAACTTTGCGTGGCCAATTATGATCCCGCCTTTATCTGCTCTGCCGCAACGGCCAGGAGTTCATCCATGTGGCGGCGAATCTGGTGGTCCGACTGCTCTACCTTCTTGGCGTCGAAATCTTTCCGCACCTTGCGGAACAAATCCTCTGTGCCAGCCTCTTCAAAATCGGCAACAACCATGGATTTGGCGTAAGCATCGGCTTCGGCTCCCGAAAGGCCCAGTTTTTCGGCGGCCCACAGGCCCAAAAGCTTGGCGCGCCGGGCGTTGGCCTTGAAAAGCATCTCTTCGTCATGGGCGAATTTCGATTCGAAGCCCTTTTGGCGTTTATCCATAGTCATGCTGGTCTCCACTTCCGCTTATCTCCTTGAGATAGCTAGTCGCATGGCCCAAATCAACCATTCAAAACCGTTGTGCAATGCAATAAGTTCAAGTAGAAGCCCGTGCAATTGGCGGGAACCGTCGCCATATTGTCGAAACATGTGAACTATGAGTACCGCCCGCTGGTTTTGTGCTAAAAGGGTGGATAAGGGTTTTGATGAGGATATTGCATATGACCAGCAGAAGAACCCGGATTTACGAAGGCAAAGCCAAGATCCTATACGAGGGCCCAGAGCCAGGCACGGTGATCGTGCATTTCAAGGACGATGCAACCGCCTTCAACGCCCAGAAAAAGGCCGTGATCGAAGGCAAGGGCGTGCTCAACCAGCGCATTTCCGAGTATATTTTCACGAGGCTCAACGACCTCGGCATCCCCACCCATTTCCTCCGCTCCCTCAACGTGCGCGAGCAGCTCGTGCGCGAGGTGGAGATCATTCCCCTTGAAGTCGTGGTGCGCAATGTGGCCGCGGGCTCATTGGCAACCCGCCTCGGTCTTGAGGAAGGCACCGCCCTTCCCCGTTCCATAATTGAATTCTGCTACAAGAATGACGCGCTCGGCGATCCCATGGTGTCGGAAGAGCATATAACCGCCTTCGGCTGGGCCGCCCCCCAGGAAATCGACGACATCATGCACATGTCGATCCGCATCAATGATTTCCTCACCGGGCTTTTCCTCGGAATCGGCATCAAGCTGATCGATTTCAAGATCGAGTTCGGCAGGCTCTACGAGAACGACATGATGCGCATTGTGCTGGCCGATGAGATCAGCCCCGATTCCTGCAGGCTCTGGGACACCAAGACCAACGACAAGATGGACAAGGACCGTTTCCGGAGAGACATGGGTGGCCTCGTCGAAGCATATCAGGAAGTGGCCAAGCGTTTGGGCATCATCAGCGAAAACGAAAAACCCGAACGCGCCAGGCCCAAACTCGTGAAGAGCGATACCTGATGAAAGCCAAGATAAAAGTCACCCTGAAAAAAGGCGTGCTGGACCCGCAGGGAAAAGCCATCGAGGGAGCCTTGAGCCACCTCGGCTTTGCCGGGGTGGAGCATGTGCGCCAGGGCAAATACTTCGAAATCGATGTCGCCGAAACCGACAAGTCCAAAGCCATGGCCGCGGTCAAAGCCATGTGCGAAAAGCTCATCGCCAATACGGTGATCGAGAATTATGATATAGAGCTCGCATGAAATCAGCCGTCGTCGTTTTCCCCGGCATCAATCGTGAAACTGATATGATGCGCGCCCTGGAGGCCACTACTGGCAACAAGCCTTTGTCCGTCTGGCACACGGATCCGGAATTGCCCAAAGTCGATCTCGTGGTTGTCCCTGGCGGCTTTTCCTATGGCGACTATCTCCGCTGCGGGGCCATCGCCGCGCGCTCGCCTATCATGGCGGATATCCGCGCCAAGGCTGCAAAAGGGCTCAAGGTTCTGGGCGTCTGCAATGGTTTCCAGATCGTCGCCGAAGCGGGCCTCCTGCCCGGGGCGCTGGTACGCAATGCCCATCTCCACTTCGTCTGCCGCGAAGTGAAACTGGCCGTCGAAAATAACTCCACCTTCTTCACCAACCGCATGAAAAAGGGCGCCATCGTCTCCTGCCCCGTGGCCCACGGCGAAGGCAACTATATCTGCAACGAGGAAACCTTGAAGGCCTTGGAAGGCGAAGGCCGCGTTGTCTTCCGCTACACCCAAGGCACCAACCCCAATGGCGCCATGAACGACATCGCCGGCATCGTTAACCAGGCGGGCAATGTCATAGGCATGATGCCTCATCCGGAAAACATGATCGAGCCGCTCCACGGCAAGACCGATTGCCGCCCGCTGTTTGAGGGCCTTCTGGCGGCATGAACGTCCCCATGATAGGTTCCTCTCGCGCGGAGGAACATCATGTCGGACTATTATGATCTCGGCACTTACACACGCTCTGTCACCACAACATCAAAAGAAGCCCAACTCTGGTTCGATCGCGGGCTGCTCTGGTGTTACGGCTACAACCATGACGAGGCCGTGCGCTGCTTCAGGAAGGCCGCCAAGCACGATCCCAATTGCGCCATGGCCCACTGGGGCATCGCCTATGCGGCAGGGCCCAATTACAACAAGCAGTGGGTGGCCTTTGATCCCGCTGACCTGAAAAACTCCCTCAATCTTGCGCATACCGCGGCGAAACAGGCAGTGGAGCTTCTCAAGCACGCGAGCCCGGTTGAACAGGCCCTGATACGCCCTCTTGCCAAACGCTACCCATTGAACGAACCGGGCCATGTCACGCCCATCTGGAACGATGACTACGCCGCCGCCATGCGCGAGGTTTACCGCGCCCACCAGGATGACCTGGATGTGGCGGCCCTCTTCGCTGAGGCGATCATGAACCGCACCCCATGGCAGCTCTGGGACATCAAGACCGGAAAGCCCGCCGAAGGAGCCGATACGGCGGAAGCCATTGCCGTTCTGGAGCGCGCCATGGCAGCGCCGCACGGCATGCGCCATCCCGGCGTCCTCCACATGTATCTCCACCTCATGGAAATGTCGCCCACGCCGGAGCGAGCCCTGCGGGCCGGCGACGCGCTATGCAGCCTCGTCCCCGATGCGGGCCATCTCATTCACATGCCAACCCACATCGATGTCCTCTGCGGCAACTACAAGGATGTGATCGACCGCAACGAACTGGCCACCATCGCCGACCGGAAATTCCTGGCCCGCGAAGGTGCGGTTAATTTCTATTCCCTCTACCGCTGCCACAATTATCATTTCATAACCTACGGCGCCATGTTCCTCGGCCAATATGGCTCGGCTCTCCAAGCAGCAGAAGAAATGGCCGCCGCCATTTCAGAAGACCTGCTGCGCGTCGAGTCGCCGCCCATGGCCGATTGGCTGGAAGCCTTTGTCTCGATCAAACTCCACGTCTATGTCCGTTTCGGAAAGTGGCAGGACATCATCGCCGCCCCGCTTCCCGCCGACCAAAAACTCTATTGCGTGACCACCGCCATGCTGCATTACGCCAAAGCCGTGGCTTATGCCGCCAGCTTCAATGTGCCGGCGGCGGAAAAGGAAGCCCGCCTGTTTGACGAAGCCCTGGCCCGCGTGCCGGAATCCCGCTGCCTGTTCAACAATACCAACCTCGATATTCTCGCCGTCGCCGCCGAGATGATGAAAGGTGAAATCGAATACCGGAAGTTCAATTACGAAAAGGCCTTTGCCCACCTTCACAGGTCGGTCGAACTCTACGACACCATGCGCTATGACGAACCCTGGGGCTTCATGCAGCCTACGCGCCATGCCCTGGGCGCTTTGCTGCTCGAGCAAAACCGGGTTGAAGAGGCCGAAGCCATTTACCGTGCCGATTTAGGGCTGGACGGCACCCTCTCCCGCGCCTGCCAGCATCCCGACAATATCTGGAGCCTCCACGGCTTCCATGAATGCCTCATGCGCTTGGGAAAACATGACGAGGCCACCTTCATCAAGCAGCGCCTCGATCTGGCAACGGCACGCGCCGATGTGCCGGTAAAATCCTCCTGCTTCTGCCGGGTGAATGCCGCGTGAACTTGCTGCAATTTGCCTAAACTGTCATTGAACGGCGAAACCACTCATTCACGACCCCCAGAGTTAACCGTAGATTAATGCCGCCGATTGCCGCTCTACTGTCAATGAAACAGCAGCCTTAACGAGATATGAGCGGGGTCAGAATGTTTAAGTCACTCTTCAAGAAAGAGCAGCCAAATTTCGAGCAGGAAGTGGCCCTCAAGGAAGCCAACATGGCGCTCCGTGTGCGCCTGGACCGGTTGGTCCGTGAAGGCACCGAGCCTTTCGGCCAGGCCAAGGTTACGGACCAGTTCGGCCACCGCGTTTTTGAGGGCCAGGCTGCGGCCTGACCGGGGATATCGTCCAAATGCCGTTGTGAATCCCTTTGCGGGCGGCTAAACCGCCCGCAACATGACAAAAGCCCCCGCCCCCAAAATCACCCCCGACATCGTCAAGCAGCACGGGCTCAAGCCCGACGAATATGCCCGCTTCCTCAAGCTGCTGGGCCGCGAACCCACCATGACGGAATTGGGCATCTGCTCGGCCATGTGGAACGAGCACTGCTCCTACAAATCCTCCAAAAAATGGCTGAAGACGCTCCCCACCAAAGGCCCCCGGGTTATCCAGGGCCCCGGCGAAAATGCCGGTGTGGTGGATATCGGCGATGGCCAGGCCGTGGTCTTCAAGATGGAAAGCCACAACCACCCCTCCTTCATCGAACCCTACCAGGGCTCGGCCACCGGCGTGGGCGGCATCCTGCGTGATGTCTTCACCATGGGGGCCCGCCCCATCGCCGCCCTCAACGCCCTGCGCTTTGGCGCTCCCGATCACCCCAAAACCCGCCACCTCGTGTCTGGCGTCGTCGCCGGCATCGGCGGCTACGGCAATTCCTTCGGCGTTCCCACCATTGGCGGCGAGGTGAATTTCCACCCCCGCTACAACGGCAACATCCTGGTCAATGCCATGGCCGTTGGCCTCGCCGATGCCGACAAGATTTTCTATTCCAAGGCCAAGGGCGTTGGCCTGCCTGTGGTTTATCTCGGAGCCAAGACGGGTCGCGATGGTATCCACGGCGCCACGATGGCGTCAGCTGAGTTTGATGACAACGCCGAGGAAAAACGCCCCACCGTGCAGGTGGGCGATCCCTTCACCGAGAAATGCCTGCTCGAAGCCTGCCTGGAATTGATGGCCTCCGGCGCCGTCATCGCCATTCAGGACATGGGTGCTGCGGGCCTCACGTCGTCAGCGGTTGAAATGGGCGCCAAGGGCGATCTCGGCATTGAGCTCAATCTCGACATGGTGCCCTGCCGCGAAGACCACATGACGGCCTATGAAATGATGCTGTCGGAAAGCCAGGAGCGCATGCTCATGGTGCTGCGCCCCGAACTGGAAAAACAGGCCGAAGCCATCTTCCACAAATGGGGCCTGGATTTCGCCATCGTCGGCAAGACAACAGATACGCTACGCTTCATCATCAAGCACGAAGGCGAAGTGAAAGCCGATCTGCCAATCAAGCAGATGGGCGACGAGGCACCGGAATATGACCGGCCCTGGACAGAGCCGATGAAGCTCGCCATTTTGAAGGATGTGCCCGCACCCAATGATTTGAAGGCCGCCATTTTGAAAATCATCGGCGCGCCCGATATGTGTTCAAGGCGCTGGGTCTGGGAACAGTACGACCACCTGATCGGCTCCAACTCCGCCCAAATTCCCGGCGGCGATGCGGGCGTGGTGCGCGTTGGCCCCAACAAGGCGATTGCGCTGACCACCGATGTGACGCCGCGCTATGTCGAGGCCGATCCCTTTGAAGGCGGCAAGCAGGCCGTGGCCGAAACCTGGCGCAACCTCACCTGCGTTGGCGCCGAGCCCATCGCCATCACCGACAACCTGAATTTCGGCAATCCCGAAAAGCCGGAGATCATGGGCCAACTCGTTTTCGCCATCAAAGGCATCGACGCCGCCTGCCGCGCGCTCGGCTATCCCGTCGTCTCCGGCAACGTCTCGCTCTACAACGAAACCAACGGCCAGGCCATTCTGCCCACCCCGGCCATCGGCGGAGTCGGCCTCCTCACCGACCTCAGCAAGATGACCACGCTGGCTTTCAAGGCCGACGGCGAAGCCATCCTGCTGCTCGGCGGCCACGGCTCACACTTGGGTCAATCCATCTATCTCCGCGAGGTCCTGGGCCGCGAGGAAGGCGCTCCCCCGCCCGTCGATCTGGCCAGGGAAAAGCTCCACGGCGACTTCGTGCGAAACCTCATCAACCATGGCCAAGTGACTGGCGTACATGACATTTCTGACGGCGGCCTGGCCGCAACAGCCATCGAAATGGCCCTCGCATCCGGCCTCGGAGCCAAGCTGGACGCCATAAGCCACGAAGCCCTCTTCGGCGAGGATCAGGCCCGCTATGTCCTCGCCTGCAAACCCGCCGAAGCTGTCAAAATCATTACCCAGGCCCACGTCAAGGGCATCGACGTCATCCGCATAGGAACCGTAACCGGCGAAGCTACATTGAATGTCCAGGGCCAAGCGCCTATATCCTTGGCTGAGTTGAAAAGTGCCCATGAAGGCTGGTTCCCCGCCTATATGTCGGGCGAGCTTTAAGGGATTTGACCGATGGCCATGGCCGCCGCTGAAATTGAACGCTTCATCAAAGAAGCCCTGCCCGACGCCAGCGTCGAAATCCGCGATCTCGCCGGCGACGGCAACCACTATGCCGCCACGGTGATGTCAGCAGCCTTCAAGGGCAAGTCTCGCGTCCAGCAGCATCAAATGGTATACGCATCCCTCAAAGGCCGCATGGGCGGCGAATTGCATGCGCTCGCGCTGACGACAAGTGTGCGGGAGGACTCGTTATGACTGGCTATGTTTCCACGGTATCTGCGGTTATCGTATTGATTGCTCTGGTTGGGCTTCCGTTTTGGTTCGCATCCAAAAAGATTGCTCGGAAGCCAGGAGATAATTGGGGAGATAGCCATTTCCCACCAAAAGATCCTACGAATCTTACGAGTGACAATTATCAAAAATAATGGGTTTCAATTTTGAGAGAGCAAGAAAAATGACTGACATTGCAAAATGGATCGACAATGAGGTGAAGAGCAACGACGTGGTGCTCTTCATGAAAGGCACGCCCGACATGCCCATGTGCGGCTTCTCCGGCAAAGCCACGCAGATTCTCAACCACATGGGCGTGCCCTTCAAGGGCATCAACGTGCTGGATTCCGATGAGGTCCGCCAGGGCATCAAGGAATACACCAACTGGCCGACCGTGCCGCAACTCTACGTCAAGGGCGAATTCGTCGGCGGCAGCGACATCATGATGGAAATGTTCCAGTCCGGTGAGTTGAAGCAATTGCTGGCCGAGAAGGCTATCGCTTAAACAACCCCTTTCTGTCATCCCGACGAAAGTCGGGACCCAGACTTGGAGTAGCTCGTCTGCTGAAAGCCTGGGTCCCGGCGTCCGCCGGGATGACAGAGCTTAAATCATATCAGCCCAGCGCTTTCACGAATTGACGACCACGAATTCCTCAAGCATCCTGCCCTGATGCTCACCCTCTTCTATGCCCATAACACCTGCTCCCTCGCCTCCCATATCGCGCTGGAGGACTCCGGCGCGGCCTATGAAGCCAAGCGCCTGAACTTTGCCGAAAATGATCAGCGCAAGCCGGAATACCTGAAGATCAATCCCAAGAGCCGGGTTCCCGCCCTCGTGACCGGCCAAGGCATCCTCACCGAAACGCCCGCCATTCTGGTCTATATCGCGCAAAGCTTTCCCAAGGCCAATCTGGCGCCGCTGAACGATCCGTTCCGCCTCGGGCAAATTCAATCCTTCAACAGCTACCTCTGCTCGACCGTGCATGTGGCCCATGCCCACCGCATGCGCGGCTACCGCTGGAGCGATGATGAGGCCGCGCGGGAAACCATGAAAAAGAAGGTGCCGCAAAACGTCGGTGATTGCTTCGAGCTCATCGAGCGCGAATACTTCAAAGGGCCTTGGGTCATGGGCGCGGACTACACCATTGCCGATCCCTATCTCTTCACCCTCGCCAAATGGCTTGAGGCCGACAGCGTGGATCCCAAGCGCTTTCCCAAAGTGCTGGACCACCGCAACCGCATGGCCGAACGTGCCGCCGTGAAAAAAGTTCTGGCGCGTGAAACCGCACAATAATTCCCTCCCGCTGCTGGCGCTCGGCTTTACGGTTCTGGTCTGGGGCGTGGCCCCGGCATTTATCCGCTCGTTCTCGCTCGCAGCCGGCGCTGCCGACGCGCTGGTGATCCGCTCGGTCGCCACCGGCATCTGCTGCCTCGTGCTGCTGCCCTTCTTCGGCGGATTTACCGTGGCCCGGCAGGATGTCCCGCGCCTCTTGCTGATTTCACTGATCGGCATGTTTGGCTACTTCGCCGGATCCGTCTTCGGCTTTGCTCATGTATCCGCCGCCATTGGCGGCATCGTGATTTCAACCCAGCCGCTGCTGATCGCCCTGCTTGCCAGCGTGATTGGCGCCGAGCGCGTGACCGTGCCCACCATCATCGGGCTCATCGTCTCGTTCATCGGATCGCTCTATCTTTTCAGCGGCGACGCGCAGGAAAATATCGGCCGTTCCAGCATGATAACCGGCGGCCTGCTGATTTTCATGAGCGGTGCATTCTGGGCTGTCTATGTGGTCTTCAGCAAAAGCCTCATCCAGACTTATGGCACAATGAAGCTCTCGCTATTGTCATTGGCGATTGCAACGTTCCCCGCGCTGCTTTTCATATCGCCAAGCACCTGGGAAACCACACTTAGCCTGGACCAGAATGCGGCCTTCTCGCTGTTCTATCTTACCTTCATCGCCACGCTCGTGACCCTCGGCACGTGGAATTATGCGGTGGGCCTGCTGCGCCCCACGGCGGTTGGCGCTTCGCTTTACCTGGTCCCGATATTTGCGATCACGGCGGGAATGCTGCTCCTTGGCGAAATCGCTACCGCCACCACATTGGTTGCCGGCGCGATTATCCTTCTCGGCGTTGCCATCGCCCAGTTTGGCCCCGTTTTCTGGAAATACCGCCCGCAAACATGAACATGACAGAAAAACAAATTCCCTGGTACTTCACCCCCGCCGTGGTGATCGTCGCGGGCTGCCTCGTGGCAATGGTCAACTTCGGGGTACGCTCCAGTTTCGGGCTGTTCACCGCGCCGATCTCCGAGGCCCATGCCTGGCCCCGCGAAATCTTTTCCTTCGGCCTAGCCCTGCAGAACCTGCTCTGGGGAATTGCCACGCCCATCGCCGGAGCCTTGGCTGACCGTTACGGCTCCGCCCGCGTGCTGATGGCGGGCGCCATCCTCTACGCCATTGGCACGGTGGTAATGGCCGTGGCCGAAGCCCCGCTCATCTTCCACTTGGGCGCCGGCATCCTGATCGGCATCGGCGTCGCCATGTCCTCCTTCGGCATCGTCATGGCTGCCTTGGGCCGCATTGTGCCGCCGGAAAAGCGCTCCTGGGCCTTTGGCATCGCAACCGCCTCAGGCTCGCTCGGCCAGTTCATTTTTGCGCCTCTGGGAGGCGCCCTGATTGCCGCCTATGGCTGGGAACAAGCGCTTTACATATTGGCGGCCTCCACCTTGCTCATTCTGGTTTTCGCCCTGCCGCTCATGGTGCAGAACAGCTCTAGCACGAAGATGACGGCGGGCGAAGCCGACATCACCATGCGTCAGGCCGTTGGCGGCGCTTTCGGCCATGGCTCATACCTCCTGCTTGTGTCCGGTTTCTTCGTCTGCGGTTTCCAGCTTGGATTCATCCTCGTGCATCTGCCGCCCTATCTGGCCGAACACGGCATCAGCAAGGAATTCGCCGGCATCGCCATGGGCGCCATCGGCCTGTTCAATGTGGTGGGCTCCTACATGTCGGGAATCATTGGCGGCAAATACCAGAAGAAAATCCCCCTGAGCCTGATCTATGTCCTGCGCTCGGTCGCCGTTGCCGCCTTCATCCTGCTGCCCATCACCCCGGTCACCACACTGATCTTCACCGCCACCATGGGCTTCCTCTGGCTGTCCACCGTGCCGCTCACCATGGGCCTCGTCACAGTCATGTTCGGCACGCGCTACATGGCAACGCTTTATGGCTTCGTTTTCCTCAGCCACCAGATTGGCTCCTTCTTCGGCGTCTGGCTCGGCGGCAGGCTCTATGACCAGTTCGGCTCCTATGATCCCGTCTGGTGGATGGGAGTTGCCTTGGGACTGTTTGCGGCCCTCGTGCATCTTCCGATCAAGGAAATGCGCGCCCCCAAATTCGCCGCGGCCTGACCTTATGCGCTGGCCCGGCCACCGCCTCGCCGTCAGCCTGTTTCTCAGTGTGATCGCCATATGGATTGCCGTCATGGCCGTCCTTATGCGCCAGGCCTCCCTGCCGCACGAGGCTTCAGGCCCCATGCTCGCGGTCTTTGAGCCCGGCACGCCGCCCGATGACATTTTCGCCAAGCTCACCATCGCCGGGGCCCGGCCCATTCGTGAAACCGCCTTTGGCTTCATCTGGGTGGTAGCGGGCGACGAACCGGGCCTTGCCGGCCGTCTCGCAGCGCAAGGAGCCATCGGCGCCTACCGCGAATTGCCGCTCAACCCTTCGATTGCCGGCTGCTTTGCCTTGGCCGATGCCAAAATTACGGAATATACTGGCCTTTGAGGAGACGTGAACCATGAACATCCAAATCAGCTCCCTTGATGCGGCCGCCCAGTTGAAGGCCAATGTCGCCGTGCCCTTCAATCAGGCGCACGCCATGCCAAAGGCCGTGTACACCTCCGAGGAATTTGCCGCCCAGGAAGTGGAGCAGATTTTCAGCAAGGAATGGTTCTGCGTCGGCCGCGCCACAGCGCTGGCCAACCCCGGGGATTACGTGACCCTTGAGCTTGCGGGCCAGCCCATCATGGTGATCCGCGACCGGGAAGGCACGCTCCGTGCCCAGTCCAATGTCTGCCTGCACCGCATGTCCATTCTTCTCAAAGGCACCGGCAATGTGAAAGGCATCGTTTGCCCCTATCACGGCTGGAGCTATAACACCGATGGTTCGCTTCGCGCCGCACCGGCAATGAAACATAATGAGGGCTTCTGCAAGGAGGATTACCGCCTGCCGCAGATCCGCTGCGAGGAATGGCTGGGCTGGGTAATGATAACGCTGAATCCGGGTGCTGTTTCGCCAAAGGAAAAACTCGCCGATGTGGAAGGCCTCATCGCCGACTACCGGATGGAAACCTACATCGAGAATTTCAACGAACAGTTTATCTGGAACACCAACTGGAAGGTTCTGGCCGAGAATTTCATGGAGAGCTACCACCTCCCCGTCTGCCATGCCAAAACTATCGGCGGATTGTCGAAGCTCGACGAAATGATTTGCCCGCCGGGCCTGCCCACCTTCAACTATCACACTATCCTGAAGGACGACACGCTGAAGATCGCCCTGGCGCACCCTTCCAATACGCGCATGGAAGGCGACCGCCGCCGCACGACCTTCCTGCTGGCCATCTACCCCAGCCTGCTCATCACCCTGACCCCGGGATATTTCTGGTATCTCTCGCTGCATCCCCACGGCGCCGGGCAGGTGCGAGTCATTTTCGGCGGCGGCCTGTCGCCGGAATTTGCCAATGATCCGGATGCCCAGGGCCATTTCAGGCAGCTCAAGGCCCTGCTCGATGACGTCAATATCGAGGATAAGGGCTGCACTGAGCGGGTCTACCGCGGCCTCTGTTCCGACATGGCCAAGCCCGGCCATCTCTCCCATCTCGAGCGGCCCAACTTCGACTTCGCCACCTACATCGCCTCAATGCTCAAATAAAAACGGCAGAGAAATCTCCGCCGTTTCAAACTCAACAAACGCCAAACTGTTAGCGCGAATAATATTCCACCACGAAGTGCGGTTCCATCTGAACCGGATAGGGCACATCGGCAAGAGCGGGAACGCGCACCAGCTTCGCCGTCATTGCCTTGTGATCGACTTCGACATAATCCGGAACATCGCGCTCGGCCAATTGGACGGCTTCAAGCACGATCGGAAGTTCCTTGGACTTTGCGGTGAGCTCAAGGGCGTCTCCGGCCTTGATGCGCATGGAAGCGATGGTCACGCGCCGGCCGTTCACCTTCACATGGCCGTGGCTCACGAACTGGCGCGCCGCAAACATGGTGGGCACGAACTTGGCGCGATAGACGATGGCGTCCAGGCGGCGCTCGAGGAGGC
>CADEEO010000055.1:0-1448 GCA_902826365.1 uncultured Hyphomicrobiales bacterium
GGGATCACAGCGCTATCTGGTGCATGCGGAGCTGGTGATGTGAAGTCCGTGCAGATTTTAACACCATCAAACCTTTTGCTTATTCAAATTCTTCCGTAGTTCTGGTGGTCAAAGCGAATTTAATACCTCGCATGCCTCGTTTGCCAGTTAACTCAAAAAGCGCATTGTCTATATCCTTGGACACGGGCAGAGCAGTTGAAAATCGCCTGCGTGATTCAAAGGGAAGTCCGTTCTCTGCCACTGTTCCGCTGACTTGGATTCCTTCAATCACATTACCAGCGAGCAGTGGTGCCCCAGACATCCATCCACCAACATCGCAGTCTGTCATCATCATGTATCCGCCGCTCAGGGTCTCAAAACTATTCCGCCATGAGCAGGACTGAAAGTTCGAGGGTCTGTTGCCCCTCTTGCCAAAATTCGCAGCAGAAGTCGCGAACACCGTATAGGATTTGCTCTGTTCCGAAATCAAAGGGGCTCTGATTTGATAGGGGGATACATTGGGCACTCTTTTTTCAAGTTTTAGAACTGCCCAGTCATATTCTCTTATTGAGTCATGTATTCGAGTATGACCCGTTGCGTCGTCTATTCCGCACGGCAAATTCATCGACAGAGCAATCTGTATTCCAGATTTCAGAGATCCAGACTCAATTTCATAATTTTCGCCATTAATGTCACGCAGAACACAATTCTTGAATTGTTTTTCAAGTTGGCACTGATCATCATAAATTGCGTGAGCAGTGATCAGTATGACATCGGATTGCAGAACGATATTGGCTTGCGATTTATTTCCGCCGCATATGAAACTGCGTGTGGGATAGATTCTTTGAAGGGTCGACAGCTCTAGACCACGTTGTTTGGCATATTCATCTGCCGTAATTCGATTTTCGTCACCCAAAACAGCCGCTAGATGAAAATTCTTTGTAACAGAATGGTTCTTGGATTGCGCTGATGCTGGTAAAATGGAATACTCCAGGAATGAAAGTGTTTGTGCAATTGCAACACACACGGCCAGACAGCAGCTAATTTTTCCCAATTTCGACATTGCATCATGAGTTGTCACAATCACCTGCCTCTGACTGCCTATTTGGTGTGCTGCATCTACCTATGAATTCAACGAGTTTGTCAACTAGTTGTTCTTCGCCAAAAAGCTTGGCTTCATTATCTGGTCTTCTCACCAGGTTAGAACTAATTTTAATCTGACCTTACCTGTCCAGCACCGATCAATAATTATCCCTGCGCCGGGCCCGTTCTTTTTCGCCGGCGAGGCAATCGGTGGTGGGCTCTGCTGCGACCGGGATGACATTCCCGTTGGCATTCCCGCTTCCATCCGCAGACAGCAGTTCGCGCAGCAGTTTCATCCGGATTGCTTCGGCCAGGCTGCCGATGGAGGTGACGGGCAGCGAGAAGGAGCCTTCGCCGCCGATCACGCAATCGGCGTAGTAGCGGTC
>CADEEO010000055.1:1548-4326 GCA_902826365.1 uncultured Hyphomicrobiales bacterium
ACATCGTGAATCAATCCAGCCGCTTCGCCCATAAAGACTCCGGTATTGTCCACGTCTCCCGCGTGGAAGGCTTTCCAGTAGCGTTCATTCTCAACGGCATTGACCTTGGATTCGGCCAGCATGCTTTCGCGCCCGTGCCAGGCGGTGACGAAGCGGTTCCTGAGCGCCCGGCCGCTGAATTCCTCAGCGGGCCACTCATAATTGCGGACCACGTCAATCACCGTTGTCTTGATCGTTGCATCACCGTCCGCCGCTGTGATTGCCTGCTGAAATCCCAGCGGCGCAGCCGCTTCGGAACTGGCGATCAGGCGCGAGCCGATCAACACGCCTTCGGCGCCGAGAATCAAGGCTGCGGCGAGCCCGCGCCCGTCGGCGATGCCGCCCGCCGCGACGAGGATCGTGCCGGGCGCAGTCTTGGCGAGAAAGTCGGCGACTTCGGGAACGAGCGTAAAAGTGGAACGGTTTCCACCATGGCCGCCTGCCTCGCCGCCTTGCGCGACAATCACATCCGCACCGGCGTCAACGGCTTGGCGGGCGTGGGCCATCGACTGCACCTGGCAGATCATCGGCACTCCGGATTTCTTGATGCGCCCGGCAAAAGGTGCTGGCGATCCGAATGATAGCATGAGTGCCGCCGGCGACCGGGCTAAAACCTGATCGAGCAGTTCCGGCTTCTTGGCCAGCGACCAGGTGATAAAGCCGCAACCGACCCGCGCGTTCCCCGCTTCGGCGAACTCACGCTCCAGCCATTCCGCATCGCCATAGCCTCCGCCAATCAAGCCGAGGCCACCGGCATTGGTTACGGCGGCGGCGAGCTTGCCGCCCGCAACAAAGCCCATCGGGGCTGAAATGACCGGATGTTCGATTCCGAACCGTTCTGTCAGGCGTGTCCGCAAAGGCATGAACTGGCTTTAGTAAAAATCGGCAAATTTGTAAATTCATGGAGATTCGAGGCCGAGCAAATTAAAGTGATTTGCGCTTCGCCTTGGGCAGTTTCCAAATGTGGTCAAGGAGCTGTTCCACGGTGATGCCTTCTTCGGAGTAGGCTTCGCCGCTGACCGAAATTCCGGCCTCGATGACGGTCTCCGCCCGGCCTGACACCAGGGGATGCCACCAGGGGAGGCTTTTGCCCTCGTCGAGCAGGCGGTAGGCGCAGGTTTTGGGAAGCCAGCCCAACTCCCCGACATTCCCAGGCGTTAACGTGACACAATCGGGCACGCGGGCGGCCCGGTTGGGATAATCGGTGCATTGGCAGGTCTTGACATCAAGCAGCTTGCAGGCGGCGCGGGTGTAGAGAAATTTGCCCGTATCCTCGTCCTCCAGCTTGTTCAGGCAGCAGCGGCCGCAGCCGTCGCACAGGCTTTCCCATTCGGCCCGGCTCATCTCGTTGAGGGTCTTGGTTTTCCAAAAGGGCAAATCGCCTGTCATGGGCCCGTCTTAACCCCTACCGTGCCCCATGGGCAATTGCCATCAGGCGTGATTTTGCCTAAATCGGCCCGCAATTTGCTGTATAAGCATTCCCAGCAAGGTCTCATTACGAGTCTACCGGACAAAAAACGTGGCAAAACTACCTAATCGCAACCCCATTTTCCGGATTTTCTGGGCGTTCGACTCGATCGTGAGCTCAAGCGTTTTTGAAACCTGGGATGCCCTGAAGCGCTGGGGTTCGGCCTATTCCTCATTTGTTTACCGGTTCAAGGTCACCGGCCCGCGGCGTTTCCTCATCGACGCCGTCGATGATTTCACCACCTTTGGGATGGTGATTGCCTTCTGCCTCCTGGCCTTTGCCCTTCCGCCCTTTTCCGACACCACCGGCACCGGCGATATTTGGAACAAGAACCGGGAATTCGCCGTCACCTTCACCGATGCCAATGGCGAGATCATCGGGCAGCGCGGCATCAAGCAGGACGACGCCATTCCGCTTGAAGAAATGCCGCCGACGCTGATCAAGGCGGTGCTTGCCACGGAAGACGCCCGCTTCTTTGAACATTTCGGGGTGGACGTCATCGGAACGATGCGCGCGATCATCCAGAACGCGCGGGCGAATACCGTCGTTCAGGGCGGCTCTTCGCTGACCCAGCAGGTAGCCAAGAATCTTTTTCTCACTCCCGAACGCACCATCCGCCGCAAAGTCCATGAGGCATTCCTCTCGCTGTGGATCGAGGCGCGCAAGTCAAAGCCGGAAATCCTGAAGCTCTACCTCGACCGCTCCTATCTGGGCGGCGGCAACTACGGCGTGGAAGCGGCGGCGCAATTCTATTTCGGCAAGTCCGTCCGCGACGTCAATCTTTCGGAAGCGGCCATGCTGGCAGGCCTGTTCAAGGCGCCAACAAAATATGCGCCGCACCAGAACATGGAAGTGGCAAAGGCCCGGGCCAATGTGGTGCTCTACCGCATGCTTGATGCGGGCTTCATCACCCAGGGCGAATTGCTGCAGGCGCGGCGCGAACCGCCGCCGGTGATTGCGCAAAGAAGCCTCGACAGCCCTGACTGGTTCCTCGATTGGGCCTACGACCAAACCATCGCGCTCCTCGAAGAGCAACGCCTGCTCAGCGATTTCGTGATCGAGGTCAAGACAACGGTTGATGTGAAGCTGCAAGCGGCGGCCCAGAAAATTCTCAATGACATCGTCGACACGGAAGGACCGGGCAACCGGTTCTCACAGATGGCTTCGGTGACCATGACGCCGGAAGGCGCGGTCAAAGCCATCGTGGGCGGGCGCAATTATGAAAGCAGCCAGTTCAACCGGGCCACTAATGCCGAGCGGCAAACCGGTTC
>CADEEO010000055.1:4336-19465 GCA_902826365.1 uncultured Hyphomicrobiales bacterium
TCAAGCCCTTTGTCTATCTGGCGGCACTTCTTGCTGGATACACGCCGGACAGCATTGTGTTGGACAACCCTGTCGCGGTTGGCGGGTGGAGGCCTGGAAATTATGGAGGCAAGTATTTCGGGAAAGTCCCGCTTACAACCGCGCTGGCCAAATCCTTGAATTCGGTTCCGGTCCGGCTGATGGTTGACATCGGCAGGCCCGCGATCATCAAGACGGCCCATGACGTGGGCATTCAGGGGGAACTTGAAACCTGGCCGCCCATGGTGCTGGGCACCAGCGCCCTGAACCTGATGGACGTCACGCGGGGCTATGCGACATTTGCCGGCGGCGGAAAGCTCGCTGAACCCTATACAATTCTGGAAATCAGGCGGCCCAACGGCGATATCATCTATGACCGCGCCAAATTCGCCAAGCCGCAAAAGCAGGTGGTGCCGGAAGAAAAGGTTGCCGAGCTGAATTCCATGCTGAAGGAAGTCGTCAAACACGGGACCGCGCGCCGGGCTGATCTCGGCTTCACCCCGCAGGGCGGAAAGACCGGGACCAACCAGTCCTACCGCGATGCCTGGTACATTGGCTTCACCGCCCACAACGTGACCGGCGTGTGGGTCGGCAACGATGATTTTACGCCCATGCGGAACGTAACCGGCGGCCTCTTTCCGGCAGCTGCCTGGAAGCGGATCATGGAAGTGGCCGAAACAGGCGAGAAGCCCGCAAGCCTTGCGGGCATTCCGCTTGATGACACCTATTCCGTCGCGGCCACGGAACCGGATGGAGCGCTTATCCCGGATGACGAAACGGGCATAGTCAGCATCGATACGGGAAGCCCGCCTGCGAATGCCGAGGGCGTTGCGGTCGTGCTCCACGACATGTTCTCGCTCTTCGAGAAGAAGCCGGCCAAGAAAGCGGCGAAGCCCAAGAATACAAAGGTCGCAAAGACGCCGGATGAAACCCTGGTCCTCCCGGGCGCCAACGCCAATGCAGATTCAGGGAGCTCATTCATGGAGGATCTGTTCATCCCGGTTGAGCCGGAGAAGAAAAAGAAAAAGAAGAAAAAATCGGTGGTCAAGAAAATACTGGATGTTTTCGACTAGGATGCAGGATTATTGATGGCGCGGGTTTCGGTAAAAATCTTCAGTGTTTTGTGCGGCGTAGTTGGCGGCTGGGCCTCTGCCCTGGCGTTCATTGATTCGGTGGGATCAATGCCCGCCGGCGCCGCCGGCAACTGGCGCATGTGGGATCTGGCATCGGGAACGGCTTCCAATCCCTATGGCCGGGCGCATTTTCTGATTGAAGGGCGCGTGCCTCCCGCCCAATCGCTGTTTCAGGTCTATACCAATTCGCTTGATGACGAGGGCAGCAAGCTGAGCTCGGGCTGTGTCTACAAGATCGCCGCCAACGGCCTTGAATCGCGCTGGTGGAGCCTCTCGGCCGGGCCATCGAACAGCCAGGACAAGGAAGCTTCCGCCGCAATGACTTCCGATGAGGCCATGCGCGCACCCGATGGTTCGCTGAACGTGGCCATGGCGAGATTCCCTGTCGCCGGAAACTGGATCAGGCCCGCAACCGAGGGCGCCCTCACCCTCCAGCTCGTGGTCTCCAATACGGACACGGAGAGCGACCTTAAACTCCCCAGCGTGCAGCGGGTGAGCTGTTGATCATGCGCAACCTCTATTGGGTGATTGTCGCGGCAGTCCTTGCCATCATTGTGCATATCAGCATGGTGCTGTTCGCGCCGGGCTTCCTCTTCGAGCGAAACCTCAACCGCCTGGCGAGCGACGTTCCCGACAACACCTTCTTCATTCTGCCGGCCTCGGCGCAGAGCGCCATCTTCCCCGAATATCCCAGCGGCACCGTATTTGGGCTGTGCCGGTTCAATCTCACGTCGGGACCCGTCACCCTGGATGCAAACCTGCCCGACGGGATTTGGACCCTGACGGTCTATTCGAGATTTGGGAGGACACTCTACACGGTCACGGACGAGCAATCCGGCGTCGACAAATTCAGCCTGCAGCTGGCGATGGCGCCCGGCGTCCTGGATGTTTTCTCCCTGAAGGAGGATGAAAACGAAATCGAGGCTTCGGGCTGGAAAGTGCTGTCATCGGATGAGCGGGGGTTTGCCCTGTTCTGGGTGCCCGCCATGGACAAGGCAATGCGCGAAGGCCTTTCGGAAACCCTTTCCAAAAGTTCCTGCGGCAAAGCCACGAGCTAAAATAGTTTGAGACGGCAATGATTGGTTGCGGACGTCTTTGACTTTAGACGGCCATATGGCCTAGAACCAAATTTGCAGCTTTTTGACTTCCTGGTCGCTGATAAAGCCGTTGAGTTGAATTGTGGATTTAGTGGAGGCCAGCATTTCGCGAGCCGAACGAATTTTGAGCTTGATAGAAGAATTTAGACGCCATCGTCGCCCCGTTTCCGGAAACGATCTTGCGCAGGCATTGGGCGTCTCAATCCGCACGCTCTACCGCGACATTGCTTCATTGAGGGCGCTTGGGGCCGGTATCGAGGGAGAACCAGGCGTTGGATATGTTCTGCGCTCAGGATTCCTTTTGCCGCCGGTCATGTTTAAGGTGGAGGAAGTGGACGCGCTCATTCTTGGGTCGCGCTGGGTAGCTGATAGGGCAGACAAACCATTGGCGGAAGCCGCGCGCAAAGCCATGGCAAGATTGACCGCAGTTATGCCCAATGAACTTGTTGATTGTGTTGAAGCGCAATATCTCCTCGTTGGACCGAGTGAATACTCGTTGCAGGAGACGGTTGATATGCCGGCCGTAAGGCGAGCAATTCACCGCGAACGCAAGTTGCTCATTCACTATAGCGATTCTACGGGCAAGAATTCCGAGCGTGTCATATGGCCTTTTTTGCTTAGCTACTTTGATGGCGGGCGGCTCATTTCGGCGTGGTGTGAGTTGAGAGACGGCATACGGCACTTTCGCACTGATCGCATTGCGTCACTTTCGGAAACATCATCGCGATATCCACGCCGCCGCCGCGATCTCACAAAGCTTTGGCGCGAGTCCGAATCCTCCGGGCGTTGCTCACCGATGACCACTGCCACTTTCTGACATGCATGCACCTTAGATTTCTTCTGTAACCAGAGGAATTCAAATGACATCAAAAATTTCTCAAAGGCTGATTTGCCTTGCCGTCCTGCTGCATGGCATGCAGTCAATTCACGCCCAATCACAAGATAATCAGGGAAGCCAGACAATGGAACATGCCCAAATTCAATCAACAATAGACTCGAACAATTCGGCCGTTTCCGCTGGTGATATTGAGGGAGCTCTCGCCACTTTTGAGCCAAATGCGGTCATGGTAGCTCAACCCGGAATGCCCGTCATGGGAACGCCGGCGTTGCGAGAGGCTTTCAAGCAGTTTCTTGCGCTCGACCCCAAGATTACCATTGGGAGCCGCGAAGTTGTTAAGGCAGACGATATTGCCCTTCATTCTTATACGTGGAAAATGTCAGGAAAGGCGCCAGACGGCAAACCTGTCGAGCAGAGCGGGCTTTCGGTCGTGGTGCTCCGCAAACAGCCCGACGGGCGCTGGTTGATGGTGATTGACAATCCATTTGGCGGTCATCTTTTGCATAAAAGTTGATGCCTATCCAGTTACTGGAGATGTTTGATCTGGCCCATATTTCTTTGCGATCACGCCGCCCAGCCACCAGCTTATCAGCGCAACCCCTGCTCCGGCGTAGCCATCGATGGCGTAGTGCCAGCCGAGAAAAATGCTTCCCACGAAAATGAGAGCGAGATAGGCAGCGCTGAGATGCTTGAGCCCCCAGCCGAGATGGCGGCAAGCCAGGAAAACGAGCATGGCAATGGCCACATGCATGCTTGGAAAAGCCGATATTGACGAGAATGATGGCGTGGCCGCATAGGCCGCCCACAGCGAATCCTGCAAGACCAGCGCCTCAAGCCGGGCCGATGCGCTGAGGCTCCGAATGAGCTCCATGTGGCCCGCATAGAGATCGGGAAAAGGATTGAGGCGTCCGAAATAGACCGGACCGGCAGACGAAAAGATATTGGCCGTGATTATGCCTCCCAATGCCCAGGCCAGCGCCAAGGCAATCATGAAACGCAGGCGGAGAAATGTCTGCCGCGGCTGGAATGACATGATGAAGGTGCTGGCAAAAAGCATGGGAAACCACATGAGATAGGCTAAATCGATAAATTTTGCCGCCAGCGGAAAGCCAAAAATAACGGCCAGGCCATCTTGGGGAAGCAGGCCGCCATGCAAAAGCAGGTCGAACGATGCAAGCTTCCGGTCCCAGGCGAAATGGCCGAGGACGGCAACCTGGTTCTTCCACATGGTAAAACCACTCATCATCATGAAGGTGAAGAGCGAGCCGTGGATGCCATTGGCGATACGCCGCCCATCGGCGAGATTGCTGAGCCCCCACTGCGCCAGATGCGACAGCGGCTTCTCCGGCCGATCAACAAAGACCATGCGGAGGAATTTTATGAGAAGCAGAAACAGCAGCACGTAGGTTGCCGCCATGGCGAGATATTTCAAGGCAAAGGCCTGGAATGAGGGGGTGATATCGGAACCGCCGCCGAACTCAACGGCGGCAAAGCCGGAGACAAGAATTGCAGCGGCCAATACGTGGGGAATCAGATGCGTGCGGAAACCGGCAAGGAGGGCCGCGCCAAAGCCGGCAAAGCCTTTCACAACACTGCGCCGTTCCTCAACCTGCGGTGCCAGACTGACGCCCTGTTGCATATTGAGCCGGCGTTAAGCCATGTCCTCGTCGATTGCAGCCTGCGAAACGCGGCGTTTGCGGCCGGGTGCTGCGGGTTTTGCCAGCTTGAATTTGCGCCGCTCCATCCTGACGCCGGGGAAAATCACGACCTCGGCGGAAAGAACGGCATCGCCGGGACCCCGCGGCACAACGCGGTTTACTGGAAACTGCAAAACGACATTCATTCTTCCATTCCTCGCAGACGCTGACGTATTCGCGGATTGGCTCCGCTTTTTTGCAGTTAAGGCGAGACTTGGTTAAAAATTGACTAACCGGTTTTCAGATTTTCGCGGCGGCTATTCCGGCGGCGCCGTCACGGTCTTCCACCTCAACAATCCACAGGTCAGAATCAAATTTTTTCCGGCGTGCCAAAAGCGCCGCGACATCCGCTTCGCTTGCTGGAAAGGGCAGTTCTTCAACGAATCGCCGGTCGCCCTTCTCGTCAAACGCAGGGCCAGGCGCCGGACCAAAGAGGTGAAAGCGCCCATCAAGCCGGTTGACGATGATAAAAACCGCGCCTGCTTCGGCAGCACCCCGGCTCGCAACCGTGCAGTATTTTCCTTCAACGCTGCAGCGGCGCATGAAGGCCTGGACCCAGACTTCTGATTTCAGGCGCATGAAAATGCCGCGCTATTCAGCGGCGACCAGAGAATCACCGCTCATCTTGGCAATTTCCTCAAGAAGAGCACTGGAGACATTGCCCTTGCGCGGCAGGCCCCGGTCTTTTTCAAACTGGATGATCGCCTGGATCGTGGCGCTGGTCAGATCGCCGGTAATTTCACCGGGTGCATAGCCAAGTTCGGCCAGCCCGGTTTGGATCTGGCGCAGGGCCGCTGCCTCGCCGGGTTTCTTTTCCAGCTTTTCAACGCTGGCGGTGAATTCCGCCGCCGCGGCAATCTGCTGGGTGTAGCGGAGATGCTCAATGAGTTCATTTGACACTTCGCCATTGACCCTAAGGCCGGCGGATTTCTGATAAGCGGCTATTGCCATGCGGGTATTCTTGCCGGCAACGCCATCAACCATGCCGCGGTAATTTCCGGTTGCCAGCAGTGCGCGCTGAACCTCTTCCACGCGCGGGTCATATTTCAGGACAATGGTGGCGTTCCGGCTGTTTGAAGCAATGACATCAACCCGCGTTGAGGCCCCACCGGTGGTTTGCTGGGAAGCCACGAACCGGGGCCGGCCGGCCCCATCCACTTGCCCGAGGAATGCATTATAGAGAATAGCAAAACTCAAGGTCGCGGTGGCAAGGAGGGCCAGGATAGAGAGCGGGCGCAGCTGTAATCCGCCTTCTTCCAGCACATCTTTCATGAATTGTAACCCATACCCATACAAACACCCCAATTCCGCCACCTTGCCGGACGCTGGTTAACACCGTCTTTCCATGAATTTCTGCCGCTCTTTCAGTTGCTTAGCAGGGTAAAAAATGCCTTACCGGGGAAACGCGGATTTTCGCAAAATTCGACTTGATTCCGCGGCATTTTTTTTAACGGTCAGAAACATGTTTTCCTTACAATTTGCCGCACTAAAGGGTGAGGACATGCGTATTATTCGAACAATTATCGTTTTATCGGGCATTGCGGTTTTCATGCCGTCGGCGCCTGAGGACGTGAACCAAGCTGGGCCAAGCGTCGCCGATGCCGCAATCCTGGATACCGGCTATCTTGAGGTTGCCACCAATACATTTTCCGACCTTGCCTCCTTCTGCGCGCGCCAGCCCGGCGTTTGCGAAACGGCGGGATTCGTCGCCCATAAACTGGAGCTTAAAGCCAAGTATGGGGTACGCCTGATTTATGACTGGGCGAATGAGGCCAGTACGCCTTCCGCAGTTGAACCCGAGATCGCCAATGGCAGCGATCCTATCGAGACCGGTTCAACAAAGCTGGCTTCGGGCAAAAAGCTGCCGCAGAACTCCCAGTCAACGCTGCGCCTGGGTGACCTCATTCCGGTCTGGCGCGGCCCGGCCGCTCCCAAGACCAGTTGAGAATGGCCTAGCCAGCGCCTATCTTTGGGATAGACAGTTTCTCCCGGAGCCTGGCCTTGAGCACGCAAACAATTGAAAACCTGCAGGCTGATTTCGAGCTTCTCGACGATTGGGAAGAACGCTACCGCTATGTCATCGAGCTTGGCAGGCTGCTGCCGCCGCTTGATGAAAAGTTCCGCATCCCCCAGTACAAGGTCAGCGGCTGCGCCAGCCAGGTATGGATTCACGCCCAGCATAATGGCTCAGTGCTAACGTTTGTCGGCGACAGCGACGCCCTCATCGTCAAGGGTCTGATTGCCATCACCTTCATGATTTTTTCCGGAAAGACCCCGGCGCAGATCCTGGCGCTTGATGCGCAGGCCATTTTTGCCAAGCTCGGCCTAAAGGATCACCTCACGCCGCAGCGTTCAAACGGGCTAGCCTCCATGGTGGCGCGGATCAAGGCTGATGCGCGCCAGGTTCTGGCGGCATAATCCGCGGGCGGAAATCGGCCAGGGCCCAATGGGCAAAATCCGGGCTCGCGGCACTGCGTTCGGCTGGCTTGAGCAGGCGGTAATGGCGGGCAAGGCGGGTAAGGGCAATGGCCAAAACAGCCTTGCCGCTGCGCTGGGGCAGTTGGAGCATCCGTTCGGCCTGCTCCAAGCCGCCCGCCAGGCAGCACATATAATAAAGTACGCCGGATAATTCGGGTCCCACGGCATCAAAGGCATTGTGGACCCTCCGCCGGGCATCGATGGCGCTATCGGACAGCGAAGCAATGCGGTTGTCGCTGAGGGCGCCGTAATTTCTGGCGCCGGTCCGCTCGCCATCCCAGGATGAGGTGATGCGCGGCTGGAAATGGGCGCGCTCGTAGTCCACCCGCAAGCGCTCGCCCGCCGCGAACTGAAACTCGGAAATCACCGGCCTGCCGCTGAAATCCTTGCGGCTGAAGAGCCGGTAGAGCGGGCTTTCATTCTCGTTGAAGGCGGGAGCTGGTTCGGAACGGCGGGCTTTGGCCATGGCTGCTTTTCTCCTGATCAAGGAGAGCTAGCAGTTTCCGATTGAGGAATCAATGCCTAGTTTGGATTTTAATTCTAATCACCCCAGCGCCGCCATGACCTGCATATGGGCGTCTTCGGACGCCGATTGGAAATAGTCGTAGCAGAGCAACATTCCCACCTCATTATTGGCGGTGGCGAGCGGCAATTTCAGCCAGTATTGCACCAAATGCTCCTTGTGGGTGCGGGGGCCGCGAACCACACCCTGGGTGGGTTTGCCCTCCTCAATGGTGCGGCGGTAGGCGGCGATCCAGTAATCGTGCTTGTCGCCCCAATCCAGGTCTTCAATAAAAAGCCCGGTGATTTCACGGTCATAGATTTCGCGGAGCCTGGTGCCCGCCAGCCTTATGCGGCAGCGCGCCTTGTCGGGGCTCACGTCCACCAGGCTGATGCCGGAGAGAACGCGGGGAATATGGGCGGGGTTGATATCGGCGCGGCACGGCATGCTGCGTTTACCGGACATTTTGGTCCAGTAATCGAACAGAGTCCGCTGTTCAGGCACAATAAGTTGCGCCCGGAAAACCGTGCTTGCTGATTTCAATTTAACCGCCGCCCCTAACATCCGAATCGTTGGCCGATTCGGTCATTTCTTTATGAATCGACGTCCGTTGATCCGCAAGAGTCAGGACCGAGAATTATGAAACTGTCTATTTCCGGCTTTTCCGCTGTCCGAGCCCCATGCGTTTTGCAAGGCTGGAGCGGGCCTGGGCGTAGTTGGGCGCTACCATGGGATAGTCCGCAGGCAGGCCCCACTTCTCCCGGTACTGTTCGGGCGAAAGATTATAATGGCTGCGCAGGTGGCGCTTCAGGGATTTGAATTTTTTCCCGTCCTCCAGGCAGATGAGATAGTCGGCGGTGAGGGACTTCTTGACCGTGACCGCCGGTTTGATGTCGGCCTGCTCCTCGCGGGCGGCGGGCTGGCTTATGGCGCCAGAGAGTGCGCGGTGAACATCGCCTATAAGCTTGGGCAATTCGGTTTGGGCAACCGTGTTCTTGCCGACATAGGCCGCCACGATTTCCGCCGTAAGGTCGACGAGACTCCTCTTTGCTTCCAAAACATCGGCCATGGTGATCCCCCAATTTGAGCAGCTTGATGCACTACATTGTTTTCGCTTTACAGTATTCCCTACCCCGATTCTTTGGATTTCTCCTCTGAATACTTACTTTCACACGAAGAATTGAAGAATATTCTTAATAGTGGAAGGCCACTTGCTGCCTGTGCCCGCACCATGGCAACTTCCCCAAATGATCCTCATCGGTCAATATGACTCGCCCTTTGTACGCCGCGTCGGCATTGCGCTCACACTTTATGGCCTGCCGTTCAGCCATAGGCCGTGGTCGGCGTTCAGCGATGCGGACAAGCTCCGGCCCTATAATCCGCTCACCCGGGTGCCGGCGCTGGTGCTGGACACGGGCGAAACTCTGATCGAAAGCCACGCCATTCTAGACTATCTCGACAGTCTTGTGCCGGTTGAGCACGCCCTGTTTCCCCGAGAGGAACCCGCCCGGCACCAGGCGCTGAAAGTTGCCGCCCTTGCCACGGGCCTTGGCGACAAGGCCGTGAGCCTTTTCTATGAAAGGCGGATGCACAAGGAAGTGTCCGAGGCCTTTGTCAACCGCTGCCGGGCACAGATCGGGGCGGTTCTTGATGTCCTAGAGGTGGACCGCGCCAGCCGGACCACGGACTACTGGTTTGGCGACAAGATCGGCCATGCGGATATCGTAGTCGCCACGGTGCTGGGCTTTGTTGGGGAAGCGCATCCGGGACTGGTTTCGCTTGGCGACTTTCCGAAGCTCGATGCCCATGCGCAGCGGCTTGAGGCCTTGCCGGTGTTCCAAGCGATCAAACAGCCTTTCATCCCGCCCATTTGAGGTTCAAAATTTTGGCCGCCCCTATCAGGCCACCTGCCTGGCTGACAGGTTGAGATGGGCCTGGATCGCGGGAGCGATGTCTTCCGCGTCCGAGCCGCAGCCGTCGATGAAGGACGAGCGCCGGCGGCGCAGGAAGGTCAGTCCAAGCACATAGAGGCCGGGCACGGCAGCGACCCCGCCACGATGGATGATCTCGCCGCTGTGATCGAGGACCGGCACCCTGAGCCAGGGATAGCGGCGGACGTAGCCCGTTGCCCAGATGACTGAACGAATCCCGCCGCGCTGCAAATCGAGTGCAAATGAATCACTGGTGGCAAGGAACGGAACGCGCGATTCTGAATCCGCAACGGGTATTGAAAGCCCGTGATCGCTGATGAAATCATCGATCCGTTTCAGGGTGCGTTGCATGCGGACGTGCGAAGCTCCCGTGGTCCGTTCAAGGTCGCCGCTGAATTCGGCACGGGATCCGCTGATTCCTGCGAGCCTGCCGACGAGGCGGACGCCCTGGGCGCGCAGCACTGCCAGGTCGAGGTCGCGGTGTTCAGGGCCGCCGACCAGTTGCAGCGACGGCTGGCGGCGCGCCGCATCGAGGTTGCCGCTTGCAAGGGCCGGATCGTCAAGCATGCCCACCGCATCCATCCAGGCGTAGATATCGCGGCCCCGATAGCGGCGCGGCACGCGGGTATGGCCGCCGACAGCGAGGGTCACGGGCCTCCCCGAAGCATGAATCTCCTCGGCAAGCTGGACGCCCGTTGCCGATGCGCCAACCACAAGCACGCCGCCTGGCGGGAGCTGCCCCGGTTCCCGGTAATCCGAGGGATCCATCTGCAAGATCGAAGGCGCAAGCACCTCCGCCATTGCCGGGCGGAAAGGCACGTCGCAAGCGCCCGTCGCAACGACGACCGCGCGGGCGTGCCATTGGCCGGCGTTTGCCGAGATGCGAAAGCCGCCTCCCTCCCGTTCGACTGCGGCAACCGTTGCACCGCTTACCACCGGGGCGGCGATTTCCCGCGCGTAACGCCCGAGATATGAGGCAAAAGCATCGGCGCGCATGAACGCCTCAGGGTCACTGCCCCGGTGCGGCAGGCCCGGAAGGGCGCTATGGGCGTTCGTCGTCAGCAAATGCAGTGAATTCCAGCGCTCGGAATGCCAACGCTCGCCGATCCGGCCGCGCTCGAGGACAACGTGGCCAATGCCACGCGCCGTAAGGCTCCGGCTCATGGCAAGGCCGGCCTGGCCACCGCCGATGATGGCGACATCAGTCTTCAGCATATCGACAGATCCCTGGATGTGGGCAAAGAACCGCCACCGGATTATCGCCCGGTGGCGGCGCGCATCAGGCTAAGGCTGGTGTTTTGACTGCGATCGAGACCGGCACACCGTTGGTGACAACATCGAACACGGCCGAGCGCGCCTTCGATTGCATGACGATCTTCTCAAGCTGCTCGGGCGTTGCATCGCCATCGATCTCAAATGAGACCTTGATGCCCTGGTAACCGTTGCGGACCTGGTCCGACAGGCCGAGGAGGCCGAGCAGATCAATGTTGCCTTCGACGGTCGACTCGACCTTCCGGAGCTTGATGCCGCGCGCCGCGGCGATGTTGCCAATGCCGGCGGTCAGGCAGGAAGCAAGCGCATGCAGAACCCACTCCACCGGCGTGGGCGCGTTATCGGCGCCGCACAGAACGGCGGGATGATCGCCTTCAGCCTTGTAGGAAGCCTTGTGCTTGTGTTCACCGCCAGCGCCGGAGAAGCCGTGCATCGTGCTTTCGCTATGGGTGCCGGAAATCCAGCGGCTCTTGGCGCGGAACTGGAACTTTGCAAGCTCGGGCTGGCCGCCGACGGCGTTGATCGTTGCCAGCAGGGCTGGCGTATCAACGCCATTCATGGCAACGGCCACACGTTTTTGGGGTGAAGCAGTCTTGGACGTCATGTCGTTTCTCCTTTGGTTGGGTTGGCTTGTTGTAAATGATGGTCGCCCCGCCCTGTCAGCGATGCGGCGTTCACCGGCGGTATCGCGGGCGATGCGGTCGATCGCGCCGCGCGAAATGCCGATATCCTTGAGCAGGTGGTTGTCCAGCGCCTGAAGAGCGGCACGGGTTTTCCGCCGCATCAGTTCCCTGGCAAGCAATCGCCCAAACCGGGATGCCATGGCCACGACGCCACTGCGCCCTGGGCGTGGCACCGAGCTGATGCGCTCACCAGCAGACGTATCATGGGCCATCAACTGATCCTCTGTTTTTCGTCAGGCCGGCGAGCCCGGTTCGTGGCGTGGTGTTTAGGCCAGCCCTCTCCCAAAGGCTTTGAGCCGGGCTTGAATTTTGCTTGAGAAGCCCTTGAATTACGCGCTAGAAGGCCCGGCTTATGAAAGTTTCCTTGTTGCCCTGGTGTTAACGGGAGCCGCCACGGTGCGGAATGACCGTCCCGCCCGATGGCATGACTGTTCGTCCAAATCAGCAGAAAGACCGCGCCAATGGATCCACTTTCTGAAGTTCTGCGTTCAGTCCGGCTGACCGGCGGGCTTTTCCTTGACGCCTGTTTCACCGCGCCGTGGAGCGTCCTTGCCCAGATTACTCCCCAGAACTGCAGCCCCTTGCTGCCCTTGCCGGCGCAGATCATCGGCTACCATTTTGTCGTCGAGGGAAGCCTTCACATCTCCGTCGAGGGCGAACCCGGCATCACGGTTGGCCCCGGCGAGGTGGTGCTCCTGCCCCGCAACGACGCCCACACCGTCGCCAGCGGCCCCGGGCTTCAGCCAGTCCAAGTACGCGAACTCATCAAGGTGAAGCAGGATGGCGGGCTTGACCGCATCGTTCATGGCGGCGGCGGGGCCGGGACGCGCATGATGTGCGGCTTCCTTGCCAGCGAGGAACTCTACAATCCGCTGATTGCCGCACTGCCGCGATTGCTCAAGCTGGATGTCCGGACGGGCCTGTCGCGCGACTGGATTGAGAGCTCCATGCGGCTTGCCGCCAGCGAACTGGCGGAAGCGCGGCTCGCCTCGTCGCCGCTCCTGTCGCGGCTTTCGGAGCTGCTGCTGGTGGAGGCGGTGCGCAATTATGCGTCTGCCCTTGATGACCGCGAAAGCGGATGGCTCAAGGGCCTCTCGGACCCGCAGATCGGGCGGGCCCTGGCGCTCATCCATCAGAGGATCGCCGCACCTTGGTCGGCGGAAGGCCTCGCCAGGGAGGTGGCGCTGTCACGCAGCGCTTTCGTCAACCGTTTCACGGCGCTCGTGGGCCTGCCGCCGATCCGCTATCTTACCCAATGGCGGCTGCGCACCGCCCAGTTGCATCTCAAGGAGACGAACAAGACCGTCAGCCAGCTTGCGCACCTGGTGGGCTATGAGTCCGATGAAGCTTTCAGCCGGGCCTTCAAGCGCGAGTTCGGATTGCCGCCGGCTCAATGGCGGCAACAAGCGCGTTCCGGCGCGGCCTGAATTGTCAGTTTGCCGGGGCGTAAGGGCCGGATTTCAGGACGGCCCAATCCCAGTAGGTGAGCAGGACGCGGGCCTT
This sequence comes from uncultured Hyphomicrobiales bacterium, assembly GCA_902826365.1. Taxonomy (GTDB): domain Bacteria; phylum Pseudomonadota; class Alphaproteobacteria; order Rhizobiales; family Aestuariivirgaceae; genus Aestuariivirga. The sequence goes on from CADEEO010000055.1 coordinate 17,489, forward strand.
GTTGAATGACATGGAGTCAAAAATATTCTGCAGCTCAGCCGTGCTGCGGACCGCATCGAGGATGCCGAAGTCGGAGGCCTTGAGAATGTCGACAATCTCGCTGAAGCGGACGCGGTTGGTGCCGATGGCCTTGAGGGCGATGGTCAGGGGTTCGCCGTTGGCATCGGCAATGATCCGCGCCGCATTGTCGGCTTGAATGGCGGCAATCTCGGCCAGCAGACTGGCCGCTTCCGGGAGCTTTCCGGCGTTCAGGAACGCAATGAAGGATTCAATCTGCTCGCGGTCGGGGAACTTGGTTTCCGCCCCCTCCTCGCCGCCGCCCATGGCGTGGGTGATTTTCAGGATTTTGGTCAGCGTTTCCGAATCCGTCAGGAAGCGCGACAGGAGGTAGCGCCGGAGTTCAGCGGGCACAAACCAGAACAGTTCAAAGGCAATGGGAGCGGGCAAATCGGGCCGGGTTGCGAGAGGCGCCAGAAGGGCGTGGTGGCGCTGGGCATGTTCGGCCAGTTTGGGGAACGCATGGTGGGAGAAGCTGGCGCCGCTGTTGCGGACCAGGGTCAGGAAAACCGATGGATCATCAAATTCGAGAAGCTGGTCGCTTAGCGTTGCCGAAATGCTGCGCCGGCGGGCAATCAGCCGCATCAGGCTCACGTGGCCGGTGGCAATGACCTTGCCCAGAACCTGGTCGCTGATGTGGTTGCAGAGCTCCAGCAGGGGGCCTGCGACTTCGATGCGCGGATCATTGATGAGTTTGGAGACGAGGAGATGGGGCGGCGATTCCATGATGGAGAGACGGTCAACAACCAGGACGAGCGACTTGAAGGGGATGCGCGGCACCAGTTTCAGCAGGGCATCGGCGGCAAGAGCCCGCTCCTGGGGCTGGCCGGCGTTTGGATTTGACAGCATCATATCGAGAAGCGAGCGGGCCAACTCACCGGCATCTTCATCGGCGTTTGCATCGGCCGGCCTTTCATGGGGCTCATCGAGAGCGTGCTTGGCGAAGGGATCATCGGCCGGCTTGACGCGCCGCAGCTGGGGTTTTGGCTTGGCAGCCTGGTCGGCAATAATCAATGGAAGATCGGCTTTGGTTTTTTCCCATGCCGCATCGGCAGCGGCCAGCGCGGCGACCTCCGCCAGAAAGGCGGTGCGGTCGGTGGGCGAAGGCGTGGAGTAAATGGCTTTGGCAACGTCGCCAATTCCATGAACCATGATGCCCGAGGTTGGCAAATGGTCAGCCCCCAATTTTCCATTCGGGACCTGGGACTTGCGGCGGATCGACGGTTTCCCGCTCGCGGGCTTGGGCTTTTCGATTTCAGGCGCTTCGGCAACGGCGACAGGCACGGGCGCGGCTGCCACCGGTTCGGGAATAACGGTTTCGGGTTCCGGAGACGCCATTTTTGTCTCGGCAACAGGCAGTTCCGGCTCGGGGGTGATCACGACAGGTTCGGGCACAGCAGTTTCAGGCTCGGGTGAAGCGATAACGGGTTCAGCCGCCGCTAATTCTGAATCCGGTTCCGGTTCCGCGATAACGGCTGCTGGTTCGGGCAAAGCTGCTTCGGGTTCAATCGCTGCCAGTTCAGGTTCCGGTATAATTGCCACCGGTTCAGGCAAAGCCGTTTCGGGTTCGACTATCGCCACTTCCGGTTCCGCTATAACGACGGAAGGCTCGGGCGACACCAATTCAGGTTCGGCCATTACCGGTTCTGGCTCTGACAGAGCCACTACTGGTTCGGGCGTTGCTGTTTCAGGTTCAATCCAAGCCAGTTCTGGCTCGGGCAGAACTGCTATGGGGTCGGGGGAAGCGGCTTCGGGTTCGACCCATGCGGGTTCCGCTTCCGCCAAAACTGCTTCTGGTTCAGGCGATGCTGTTTCGGGTTCGGGCTCCGTAGCCTCCGGAGCGGCAAAAAGCTCTTCAAAGGGAATCTCCCGCCACGGCTCGGGTTCGGCAGCGGGCCTTGCCTCCTCGAGAGCCTGCAT
>CADEEO010000056.1:0-8266 GCA_902826365.1 uncultured Hyphomicrobiales bacterium
GCATATGCAGGCTTGAAGCCGGGGCGGGGACATCCCCTCCACCTTCTCTCCTCAAGATGGAAAGGCGGCGGCCATGAGTTGACGCCCACTCCCATAATCATCCGTAGACGGAGGAATTAGGTTTTCCGCCTCAGTTCTCTTCGTGCTCGTAATTGCGCTGCGACATCATCGGCGGCTCGACCGGCCTCAGCGCCGGGCGGCGGTCGCCGAACACGGGCGCGCGGGGCGCCTGGCGGATTGGAATGGGAGGGCGCGGCGCCTCGCGCACGTCGTCCATGCCGGAATTGAGGCTGATGCCGCTCTCGATGACAAGATCCTGCCCGCCGCCGATCAGGATGAGATGCTCGGTTTCGTCGCGGCGCACCAGAACCAGGCGGCGTGTCTTGTCGATCTCGTGATACTCGCTGATGCCCAGCCTTTGGCCCTTGCGGCCCATCACCGGCCCGCTCAAAAGCCTGTAAAGTAGAATGCCCGCCAGCAAAACCGCAAGCGCAATCCCTGCGGTAATGATGTAATTCATATAGGGGGCGAGTAATTCCATGGGCCGTCTCCTTACAAAAACTCACGCTGTGGCGGCATCATACCATAAATTTTGGTTGAGTGGAGAGGAATCCGAAATTCCGGGAATCGTCTATACTCGAATGATTCGGGGATGGGAGCTAAATGGCGGAGCGCGGTGGAAATGAGGTGGCCGGCATGGCTTCGGCTTCTCGCCGGGTCTCAGTTGTGCTGTCTTTCTCGCTTGCCGCGCTGCTTGCCGCCGCGGTGGGCGCCGCCGTCTGGCAATTGCAGGACGCGATTTCACGCGGCCTTCTGTACACCGGGGCGGTGCTGGCGCTGGCCGGATTGTTTTCCATTTTTGCCTTCATGGCGGGGCTGGTGCGCTTTGACCGGCAGAACCAGACCCGCACCTTCTTCGACGGCCTCACTGATGCCATAGGCGATGCCTGCGTGGTGACTGACAACAAGTCGCGCGCCATTTACGGCAACGCGCCCTTCCTGAAATTGACGGCGGCGGCGGGGGTGGGCCGCCTCGTTGGATTTGACCTGCTCTATGCGGGGCAGGCGGCCTTTGTGGAGCCGATCTATCAGCTGTCGCAGGCCGCCCTTGAGGGCAAATCAGATTCCCGGGAAATCCGCTTGCCCGCCGGGTCCACCGCGGCAGGCGCCAGCCCTGATGCGCCGAAGTGGCTGAAGATCAGCGTGGCGCCGCTGGCCGGACAGGAAAAGCGTGGCCTGGTTCTGTGGCGCCTGCAGGATGTGAGCGTGGACCGGGCCCGGCAGGAGAAGGCCTTTGGCCGCCTGCAGTTCATCATCACCTACCTCGATCATGCGCCGGCCGGCTTCTTCTCGTCGCTGCCCAACCAGAAGATCGACTATCTCAACGCCACCCTGGCCGAATGGCTGGGCCTTGATATTGCCGAAAGCCAGAACGGCGAGCTCAAGCTCAGCGATGTTCTGGGTGAAACCGGAGCCAAGCTGCTCACCTCGATTGAGCCATTGGCTGGCGGCGGCAGGACCGAGCTGTTCAGCCTTGACCTCAAAACGCGCCAAGGGGCGGCGCTGCCGGTGGAGATCATCCACCGGGTGGATTTTGATGCCAAGTCGAAGGCTTTGCCGGCCCGCACCCTGATTGTGCCGCGGCGGCTGACGAAAGAGAGTGAAGACCGGGAGGCGCTCTCCCGCTTTGCCGGTGTTGCCCCCATCGGCATTGCGGAAATCGACAACCAGGGCATCATCCAGTCGGCCAACCCGGTATTCCTGTCCTATTCGGACCGGGCCAAGCGTGGCGCCAGCTTTGCCTCCGTGGTGGTTGAGAGTGACCGGAGCGAGCTTCGCAGCGGCCTGGACAAGTTTCAGAACAAGAACGATGCAATGGTGGTGGTTGACGCCACCATCATGGGTGAGCAGCCGCGCCTGGTTCAATTCTCTTTTGCGCGGCTGCAGGGTCTGGGAAAGAACCTGACGGTGTTCGCCGTCGACAAGACCGAGAGCAAGACGCTCGAAGTGCAGCTGGCGCAAAGCCAGAAAATGCAGGCGGTCGGCCAGTTGGCCAGCGGCATTGCCCATGACTTCAACAATGTGCTCACTCCGATCATTGGCTTTGCCGATCTGCTGCTGGCCAAGATGCGGCCCACGGACCCGGCCTTTGCCGATATCATGAGCATCAAGCAGAACGCCAACCGCGCCGCCAATCTGGTCCGCCAGTTGCTGGCCTTTTCGCGCAAGCAGACCTTGCAGCCCAAGGTGCATTCGCTCACCGACGCCATGTCGGACCTCGACAACCTGCTGGGCCGGGTTTTGGGCGAAAAAGTTGAACTCAAGATCAGCCACAGCCGCGATCTTGGCCTGGTGCTGGTTGACGTGCACCAGTTCGAGCAGGTGATCATCAATCTGGCGGTCAACGCCAGAGACGCTATGCCGCGCGGTGGCACCCTGTCGGTGAAGACCAAGAACATCAGTGTGGAAGAGTCGCGTGCCATCATCCGGGACCCCATGCCAGTTGGCGAATATGTGCTGTGCGAAGTGAGCGATACGGGATCGGGGATTGCGCCTGAAATTGTGGAGAAAATCTGGGAGCCGTTTTTCTCCACCAAAGAAGTGGGCAAGGGCACGGGGCTTGGCCTCTCAACCGTCTACGGCATTGTGAAACAGACCGGCGGCTTCATTTTCTGCCACAGCGTGGTGGGCAAGGGCACCACCTTTAGCATCTACTTGCCGCGGCATTATCCGACGGACATCGAGATTGCGGCTGCGGCCGCCAAGGAAGAAGTGAAGGCGGCGCGTTCCGACTTTACCGGCAAGGGGCGCATTCTTCTGGTCGAGGATGAAGATGCGGTGCGGGCCTTTGCAATTCGTGCGCTGACCTCGCGCGGCTATACGGTGGTGGAGGCGGATTCGGGCGAAAGCGCCCTTGAGGTCATGGAAACCCAGACAGAGCCGTTTGACCTTATCCTCTCGGACGTGGTCATGCCGGAAATGGACGGGCCGACGATGCTGCGCGAATTGCGCAAGCGCGGGGTGAAAACCAAAGTGGTCTTCGTCTCGGGCTATGCCGAGGATGCGTTTGAAAAAAACCTTGAAGGGCAAACGGATTTTGCCTTCCTGCCCAAGCCGTTTTCGCTGAAGCAGCTGGTTGAGAAGGTCAAGGAAGTGATGGAAAGCTGATGGCGCGGAAATGGACACTGGACGGGCTTGCCAGCGAATTGCGCGAGGGCAAGACTTCCTCGCGCAAGCTGGTGGAGCAGGCGCTGGCAAAAATTTCCGATCCGGCTGGCGAGGGCGCCCGGGCTTTCATCAAAGTTGACGCGGAAGGGGCGCCGGCAGCGGCAGACTATCAAGACCGGCTGCGGCGGCAGAACCGCCAGCCATCGCAATTCGCCGGTATTCCCATTTCGGTGAAAGACCTGTTTGATCTGGCGGGTGAGGTCACCACGGCGGGTTCCAAGGTGTTGAAGGATGCGGCCCCGGCGCTTGTGGATGCGCCAGCCATTGCCGCCTTGAAAGCGGCCGGCCTGGTTGTGCTGGGCCGGACCAACATGACGGAGTTTGCTTATTCGGGGGTGGGGCTCAATCCCCACTACGGGACGCCGCGCTCGGCTTTTGACCGGAATACCGGGCGCATTCCGGGAGGTTCATCATCGGGTGCTGCGGTTGCCGTTGCGGACGGGATGTGTGCCTTGAGCGTCGGGACGGATACGGGCGGCTCCTGCCGGATCCCCGCCGCCTATAACGGCATCGTGGGCTACAAGCCCAGCACGGGCCGGGTGAGTACGCGGGGTGCCTATCCGCTTTCATCGCGGTTTGATTCCGTCGGGCCGCTTGGAAATTCGGTGGCATGTTGTGCCGCCACCGATGCGTTGATGGCTGGAGACTGGGAGGGTAAGATTGCGGCGCGCGAGGTTTCATCCCTGCGGATTGGGGTTTTGAAAACCACCGTGCTTGAAGGCTTGGATAAAGATGTGGCGGCGGCTTACGAGCGTGCGCTATCCCGCATTTCAAAAGCCGGCGCCACGCTTGTTGATCTCGCGTTTGAAGAGTTGCTGGAGATGCCGGGCCTGACGATCAAGGGCGGTATTGTGGCGGCGGAAGCTTTTGCTCAGCACCGCGATCTCATTGCGCGTAAGGGGGGTGATTATGATCCCCGGGTGCGCATGCGCCTGGATGCGGCGGCGGGCATTAGCGCTGCCGAATATCTTTCCGTCTTGAAACGGCGGGATGAGATGGTCCGGCGCTTCAGCGCTGTTACGCAGGGCCTTTCTGCCGTTGTTCTGCCCACGGTCATGATTGTCCCGCCGCCGATAGCGGCGCTTGAGGGGGACCAAGATTATCTCCGCTACAATTCCATGAGCCTGCGCAATACCTATGTGGGAAATTTCCTGGATTGCTGCGCCATCTCGATTCCGGTGAGTGAGCCGGGTGCTGCCCCCGTTGGCCTTATGCTGATGGGTGTGTGGGGGCAGGACCAGACTCTGTTTTCCGTGGGTCAGGCGGTCGAGAACCTGGTTCAATAATTTTTTCGAGCACCCAAGCAAATACCTCTTGCTTTTGGAACAAAATTAGAACATAACGTCAACATCGCTGGTACAAAGGAAGTGATTGCACCGAGCGAGGCATCTGACTTAAGGAGTATGGGCGATGGGGCAGACGAATCTTCGGGTAGTTGAGAATACTTCAATGGACAAGAACAAGGCGCTGGATGCGGCGCTAGGCCAGATTGAACGGGCTTTCGGCAAGGGTTCAATCATGAAGCTGGGGTCCAACCCGGTTGTTGAAATTGAAGCGATTTCGACGGGTTCCCTTGGTCTCGACATCGCCTTGGGGATTGGCGGCCTGCCACGCGGGCGGGTGATTGAAATTTATGGCCCGGAGTCCTCCGGCAAAACCACGCTGGCGCTGCAGACCATTGCGGAATCGCAAAAGCGCGGCGGTGTCTGCGCCTTTATCGACGCGGAACACGCCATGGATCCCGGCTATGCCAAAAAGCTCGGGGTCGATGTCCAGGAACTTCTTATTTCGCAGCCCGACACGGGCGAGCAGGCGCTTGAAATCGCCGATACGCTGGTGCGCTCCGGGGCCATTGAAATCCTGGTGATTGATTCCGTGGCGGCACTCACGCCCAAGGCCGAGCTTGAAGGGGAAATGGGCGATTCACTCCCCGGCCTGCAGGCCCGCCTGATGAGCCAGGCGCTGCGCAAGCTGACCGCGTCGATTTCCAAATCAAACTGCATGGTCATTTTCATCAACCAGATCCGCATGAAGATCGGCGTGATGTTTGGCAGCCCGGAAACCACGACCGGGGGCAATGCCCTTAAATTCTATGCTTCGGTGCGCCTTGATATCCGCCGGATTGGCGCCATCAAGGACCGTGAAGAGGTGGTCGGCAACCAGACCCGGGTGAAGGTGGTCAAGAACAAGGTGGCGCCGCCCTTCAAGCTGGTTGAGTTCGACATCATGTATGGCGAGGGCATTTCCAAGGTTGGCGAACTCGTCGATCTCGGCGTCACCGCCGGGGTGGTTGAGAAATCCGGCTCTTGGTACTCCTATAATGGCGAGCGCATCGGGCAGGGCCGGGACAAGGCCAAGGAATTCCTCAAGCTCAACGGCGACATGGCCAATGCCATCGAGGCGGCCATCCGCGCCAATGCAGGGCTGATTGCCGCCAAGATCACGGTGGCGCCGACGGCCGACGAGTCCGACGACTAGATTTCACTCTTCAGGAATTCCTGCCGTTTGAGTTGAGGCGGCAGGTTATGTTGGTGTGTCCCCCACACCGCAGGCGAAGCGCCCTCCGTGCCCCCGGAGGGCGCTGTTCTGCTTTGAAAGGGATACCCATGCGCTTCCGGAAATTCTGGACAGGACGGGCTATCGCATCTTAAAGAGCATCCCACTGTTACGTTCGCCAAACCCTTGGATATTCAATGACCAGCCTTGCCCAGATCCGCTCGACATTTCTTGATTTCTTCAACGCCCGCGGCCATGAAATCGTGCCGTCGTCGTCGCTTGTGCCGCGCAATGACCCGACCCTGATGTTTGCCAATTCGGGCATGGTGCAGTTCAAGAATGTGTTCACCGGGGCGGAGCGGCGCCCCTACAGCCGGGCCACCACGGCCCAGAAATGCGTGCGCGCCGGCGGCAAGCATAATGACCTCGACAATGTGGGCTATACGGCGCGCCACCACACGTTCTTTGAAATGCTGGGCAACTTTTCCTTCGGCGACTATTTCAAGCCCGATGCCATTGAATGGGCCTGGACGCTGGTCACCAAGGAATACGGGTTGCCGGCGGACAAACTGACGGTCACGGTTTTCTCAGAGGACGACGAGGCCTTTGGCCTGTGGAAAAAAATTGCCGGCCTGCCCGACAGCCGCATCATCCGCATCCCGACCTCGGACAATTTCTGGTCCATGGGCGATACGGGCCCTTGCGGTCCGTGCTCGGAAATTTTCTATGACCATGGCGACAAGATTCCGGGCGGGCCTCCGGGCAGTGCTGACGCAGATGGCGACCGTTTCATTGAAATCTGGAACCTGGTGTTCATGCAGTATGAGCAGGTGAGCAAAAGTGAGCGCATCAACCTGCCCAGGCCATCCATTGATACGGGCATGGGGTTGGAAAGAATTGCCGCGGTTCTGCAGGGTACCCACGACAATTATGAAACGGATTTGTTCCGCACCCTCATCGCGGCCATCGTGGAGAGGACCGGGGTTCCGGCCGAAGGGAAATACAAAGCGTCGAACCGGGTGATCGCCGACCATTTGCGCGCTTCGTCATTCCTGATTGCCGATGGCGTGCTGCCCTCCAACGAGGGCCGCGGCTATGTGCTGCGCCGGATCATGCGGCGCGCCATGCGCCATGCGGAGCTTCTGGGCCAGCGCGAACCCCTGATGTGGAAGCTGGTTCCCACCCTGGTCCATGAAATGGGTGCGGCCTATCCGGAGCTGCAGCGCACGCAGGACCTGATCACCGAAACGCTCCGCCTCGAGGAAACGCGCTTCCGCAAAACCCTGGAACGGGGCCTGCGCATTCTCGACGAGGAGTCCCAGGGACTCAAGACCGGCGATGTGTTTGCCGGCGATACCGCCTTCAAGCTTTACGACACCTATGGCTTTCCGCTTGACCTCACCCAGGATGCTTTGCGCTCGCGCGGCGTGTTGGTGGACACCGATGCTTTTTCGAAGGCGATGGACGTCCAGAAGACCGAAGCGCGCCGCGCCTGGAAGGGAACAGGCGATGCCAAGGCCGACGCGGTCTGGTTTGAAATCCGCGATGCGGTGGGGGCAAGCGAATTCCTGGGCTATGAAACGGAAAAAGCCGAGGGCGTGATCACGGCCATGGTTGCCGGCGGCAAGCAGGTGAAATCGCTGAAGGCCGGCGACACGGCGGCCATCGTCACCAACCAGACAACGTTCTATGCAGAATCGGGGGGCCAGACCGGCGATCACGGGATCATCAAGTCGGCGAGCGGCGGGGTATTCCGCGTGACGGGCACCGAAAAGCGCCTGGGTGACTTGATCATTCATGTGGGTCAGGTTGAGTCCGGTACGCTGGCATTAGGCGAGGCAGTGGAACTCAATGTCGATCACGGGCGCCGTTCCGGCAACCGCCAGCATCATTCGGCCACGCATCTGTTGCACGAAGCGCTGCGCAAGACCCTTGGCACACATGTGGCGCAGAAAGGTTCGCTGGTTGAACCCAACCGCCTGCGCTTTGATTTTTCCCATAACAAGGGCATGTCGGCAGGGGAACTTGCCGCTGTCGAGGCCATGGCCAATGACATTGTCCTGCAGAATGATCCAGTCAACACACGGCTGATGTCGGTTGATGCGGCGGTTGCCGAGGGGGCCATGGCGCTGTTTGGCGAAAAATATGGCGATGAAGTACGCGTCGTTTCCATGGGGCGCAATCCGGAAGGCTCCAGCCGGCCAATCTATTCGCTGGAACTGTGCGGCGGCACGCATGTCTCGCGCACCGGCGATATCGGCCTCATCAAAGTCCTGGCTGAAAGCGGTTCGTCGGCGGGCGTCAGGCGGCTTGAAGCCTTGGCAGGCCCTGCGGCGCGCGACTATCTTGAGCAGCAGGACAAGCGCGTTGCAGCTGCAGCGACCCTTCTGAAAACCTCGCCTGCGGACTTGGTGAGCCGCGTCGAGAGCCTGGTGGATGAGCGGCGGAAGCTGGAGCGCGATCTTGCCGAAGCCAGGAAGGCGCTTGCCCTGGGCGGAGGAGTCTCGGCTGGCGACAGCGACATCGAGACCATCAATGGCAT
>CADEEO010000056.1:8276-19302 GCA_902826365.1 uncultured Hyphomicrobiales bacterium
CATTCTGGGCGACATGGACTCAAAGGACATGAAGGGCCTCGTTGATGAGGGCAAGGCAAAGCTCGGTTCGGGCGTGGTGGGGCTGCTCAGCACAAATGCAGAAGGCCGGGCCAGCCTCTATGTGGGGGTTACCGCTGACCTGACCGCAAAGCTCAATGCTGTTGACCTCGTGCGGGCGGGCGCTGCCGCGCTGGGCGGCAAGGGCGGCGGTGGGAGGCCTGATCTGGCGCAAGCCGGCGGCCCCGATGCCGGGAAAGCGGATGAAGCGCTGGCGGCAATCAGGGCCGTGATTGCCGGCTAATCATGGTCCGGGTGCTGGAAGCTTTTTAGCCGTTGCAAGTCCTCGGGTGAAATGTCGTCCTCCGTGCGTGATCCCGGCAATGCATGGAGGGCTGGGAAGGCTGGCGTCATGCCTTCTATGCCGTATTGATTTTCCAGTTTGACCTGTGCCGGATTATCCAGCGAGCCAATTGAGATGTTCATGTGGGGCGTGTGGTCATAGGCAAAGGTGAGCGGCGTGCCGCAGTCCCGGCAGAAGCCGCGCCGGACAACGGACGACGAGCGGAAATAGGCGGGCTCGCCCAGTGTCCAGCGCACATCGGCCTTATTCACGCCGGCAAGGGCCGCAAAGAGATTTCCGAAGGCTTTCTGGCACATGCGGCAATGGCAGATATGGGCGTTAAAGAGGGGGCCGCTGATGGCATAGCGCACACGGCCGCACTGGCATCCTCCAGTAACGGCGGGGTTCATGGCCAGTGATCCGTATCGTGATCGGGATGCTGCAGGCTTTTCAGCTTGGCGAGGTCCTGCGGGGTGCGTGTTTCGGCGGTGGTATGCTCCGGCAGGAGATGCATGTCCTTGAACCATGAAACCCGGCCTTCCACGCCCACCTGTTCGGTAAGCGGACCAATGCTGGAGGGCTCGTCGAATGCGCCGATGGCAAGTTCAAAATTTTCGTCGCCGTCCTCGCGCATGTGGAGGGGGGTTCCGCATTTGGCGCAGAAGCCCCGCGCCACCATGGCCGAAGACCGGAACTCGATGGGTCGCTCCCTGGTCCACGCCAGGTTTTTGGCGGGGACGGAAACCAGCGCCGCGCCCCAGGAGCCGAAGGCCTTCTGGCACATGCGGCAGTGGCAAATTCCGGCCTTCCCAAGGGGGCCAGTAACCTGAAAACGGACCGCTCCGCATTGGCAGCCGCCCGAGAAATGATCCATGATTTTAAGCTCTTTCATGCCGGATTTGGGAATTTCAACCATTTGTTTACCATAATTGGAGCACCGTAGCTTTTCAATGCTGTGGGAAGCAGGCGGGAGCAACGGAGTTGGGGACGGCAGCACTACCAAATGGCCAAAATTCATGGCCCCGCGTGCAATTTGTCTACTTCCTGATTGCCGCGTTCAATCTCGTTGCCATTTTCTGCGGCCTGTACCTGAGCCATCGGGTCATTGGCGTTTACCAGGCCAGCGTCGAAGAATCCGCATTTTTTGACCGCCAACTGGCTTCCTCATGGATAATTGCCGACTCGGCCGCCGATGCGCAGTCAGAATACGTCAAAGTGCTCAGCACGAAGGCGCCGGCGCAGGCGCAATCCATGTTCAAATCCAAGACCTACGAATTCCGCCAGGAGATAAACCGGCTCCGCGCCCTGCTGCCGCAACATACGGATGAAAAGCCTGCAAACAAGGCTCTCGCGTTGTTGCGGCGCATGGACACCACCATGACCGAGATCGAAAAGCACGCGGAAAGAATAGATTTGCTGGTTGACGCCGGCGATGCCGAGGCCGCACAGGCGGCTGTCACCCGCATCGTCGAACGCTATTCCTCGCTCAGGTTCGCCATCAAGGACCTCAACCAATTGATTGGGCGGATGAAGCTCAACGCAGTTGAAGATGCAAACAGAACGGTCACCAAACTGCGAAACTATGAATTCTACATTGGCGTGCTCATGGCATTTGTCATCTGCGCCGTCGCATTCTACGGGCAGTTCATGGGGCGATTGCTCAAACGGAAATTCATTGAGCTTGAGAAGGCGCATAACGAGCTTGCCTCGTCACACGAGCAGGCACTCACGTTCTCGCACGAAATCCAGAACGTCAACAGCGAGATGGGCACGCTTAACCGGCAACTCACCGATAACATCACCAAGCTGCGGGAAGCCCAGGACGAGGCGCTTCGCAAGGGCAAGATGGCGCAGCTGGGCAACCTGACGGCAACAGTTGCCCATGAGCTTCGAAATCCCCTCAGCACGGTCCGCACCTCGACATATCTTCTGGCGCGCAAGATCAAGGACAAGGGGCTCGGCGTCGAGCCGCAACTGCAACGCATCAACAATGGCGTCATCCGCTGCGACAACATTATTACCCAACTGCTGGATTTTTCAAGAACCAAGGCGATCAAAGCCGAACCTACGGTTCTTGATGTCTGGCTTGAAAAGCTGGTTCAAGCGGAAGCGCAGAAATTGCCGGATATGGTTTCGATCGAATGCTATTTCGGCCTTGGCGAAAAGCTTGTCAACCTTGAGCCCGGGCGATTTGAACGCGCCGTCATCAACCTGCTTGCCAATGCCTCGGAAGCACTGGTTGGCAAAGGCGATGATCCCAAAGCGAGATTTACCGAAACGCCGATCATTACCATCAGAACACGGCTGACGGGGCGCGGCGCCGAAATCAGCGTGGCTGACAATGGACCGGGCATTTCGGCAGACAACCTGTCGAAAATCCGCGAGCCGCTGTTTACGACAAAGAACTTCGGCACGGGGCTGGGAATTTCCGCGGTGGAGCAGATACTGGAACAGCATGGAGGCGGCCTCGACATCGATTCAATTGAGGGCAAGGGCGCAACTTTTACACTGTGGCTGCCCATACACGAGAATAGCGGAGAGCAAGCAGCATGAAACATTCACTGCGCATACTGGTGGTTGACGATGATGCCGACAATGCCAACTCCCTTGGCGAGCTGTTCGAGATGGAGGGCCACCGCCCGCTCGTCGTCTATGATGGCGAAGCCGCCATTGCGGCCTATCTCAAGGAAGACTTCGACATCGCTTTCATGGATGTGATGATGCCGGGGAAGAACGGCGTCGAAAGCTTTCTTGAAATCAAGAAACTTAAACCGCTTGCCAAGGTCTACATGATGACCGGCTACAGCGTGGAACAGCTCCTTCAGCAGGCCATTGACGGGGGTGCCATGGGCGTATTCTCCAAGCCGGTGAATCTCTACCAGGTTCTCGATTCGATTTCAGGGCTTGGAACGTCCGGGATTGTGCTGGTGGCCGAGGATGACCCTGATTTTGGCCCGACATTGGCCCAGCTCATCAATCGAAACGGCTACCGTTGCGAACTGGTCCGCAACGGGCGCGATGCGATATCGCGCGTTGTGGCAGGCGGTGTGGATGTGCTCGTGCTCGACCTGAGAATGCCGCTGATCAACGGAATCGAAGTTTACAACACGCTGAAGAAGCAGGGACGCAGTGTCCCGACAATTATCATTACGGGAAATGCAGCTGAGCACGGCAAGGAGCTTGCGCTTTTTGACGACGTTGTCCTGACTGGGATACTGAACAAGCCATTTGATCCTTTAGACCTGCTCGTCCGGCTTGAAAAACTGGCTGCCTGATTTTTGTTTATTGCACCGGGGAAAGCAACTGCGATGTCCATGTTCGGAAAAACACCACCATCCCGCATCACGGATATTGATGCGCTGCTGCAAATTCTGGATCTGCTGCCGACATCGATTTTTGTCAAGGACGAGAAGCTCAACTTTGTGTTTTCCAATGAGGCCCACTGCAAGATCATAGGGTCGGAGGCGGAGAAGCTTCTGGGGCTTTCCGATGCCGATTTCTATCCGCAGGACCAGGCGAAAAGATTCATGGAGGCCGACCAGTCGGTGCTGGGTTCGCCGGAGCCCAGGGAATTCATGGAACTCGCGACCAGCACCGACGGATCAACCGTGTATTCGCTCACGCGCAAGGCCCGCGTCATCACCTCCGATGGCGCCACCTATCTGGTTGGCACAAACACCAATGTAACCGGGATGAAAAGCTATGAGGCGGAACTTGAAGCCAAGGAGGCCCGATACCGGGCCCTTGCTGAAACGGTTCCAGTCGGAATCTGGCATCTCCATGAGGATGGCAACACGGTCTATGTGAACCCGTTCCTGCTTGCCATCCTTGGGATGACTGAAACTGAATTCGCAGCAGCCGACCCCAAAGACATGCTGGCCCTCGGCCCGGACAAAGGCGTTGCGGACATGATTGGAACAGCCACAAGGTTCGAGACTGATCTCATGTCGCGCGGACGGGCGGTTGCCAGGGCGATGGTCGTCTCCTCGGGATGGCTGGATAATGCCGGAGTCGTAGGCCGCTCGGTGATGGTTACATTTGTCGATGTAACCAAGATCAGTGATCTGCAGACTGTGAATGACCAGGTCACGCGGCTCAATCAGGAACTTTCTGATAACATCAAGAAGCTGAAGGCCACCCAGGAAGAAATGGTGAAGGCAGGGCGCATGGCCCAGCTTGGCCAGCTTACAGCCACGGTTGCACATGAGTTGCGCAATCCGCTGGCGGCGGTCCGGACATCCGCCTTTGTGCTTGACCGCAAGATCAAGGGCAAGGGCATGGGTGTGGAACAGCAGTTGCAGCGAATCGACAATGGCGTTGTGCGCTGCGACAACATCATCTCCCAGCTTTTGGATTTTGCCCGTACCCGGCCGGTTCAACGCAAGCTTTTTGATCTTGATAACTGGCTTGCAAAGATCATCGAAGAAGAAGCGGCCAAGCTGCCGGCGGTTGTGACCATCGAATGCACCCTGGGCCTGGGCGGCCTGGTTGCGGCCATCGATGCGGAGCGCATGAGCCGCTGCCTGATCAACTTGATCAGCAATGCTTCAGAAGCGCTGGTTGGGAAGGGCGATGCCCCGTCCGGCGGCGCGGATTTTGCCCCAAAAATCACGATCGGATCCGGCCGGACGGGCCGGGGCGTTGAAGTCAGCGTCATCGACAATGGCCCCGGCATACCGCCAGAGAATCTTTTGAAGATCAAGGAACCGCTGTTTACGACCAAGAGCTTCGGTACAGGCCTTGGCTTGCCCGCGGTTGAGAAAATTCTGGAACAGCACGGGGGCGGGCTGGAGGTCACATCCAAACTGGGCGAGGGCGCATGCTTCACTGCCTGGTTTCCGATCATTGAAACACTAGAGGAGGCAGCCTGACATGGCGCGGACACTTTCCATTCTTGTACTCGACGACAATACCGAAAATGCGGACTCATTGGCTGAGCTCTTGTCCTTGGACGACCACAAGGTACAGGTTGCCTACAGCGGCCAGGAGGCCATTGACGCCTATCGTGCCACACCCTTTGACCTCGGTTTCTTTGACGTGATGATGCCGGGCAAAAACGGCGTCGACAGCTTCCTGGAAATTCGCCAGGAGCGGCCCGACGCCAAGGTCTATTTCATGACTGGCTACAGCGCCGATGACCTGCTCAAAAAAGCCATGGAGGGCGGCGCCCTCGGATTTTTCGGCAAGCCCATGGACTTGCCGCTTGTGTTGGATGCGTGCCAGCAGGCAGCCTAGCCAATCAGGCGGTTTTTTGCAGGTTCTTGTCGATGGCGTCGAGGAAGCCTTCGGTGGAGAGCCACGTTTGCTCTGGGCCAACGAGGACCGCCAGATCCTTTGTCATGCTGCCTTCTTCGATGGTTGCAATGGTGACCGCCTCCAATGTGCCGGCAAATTTCGCCAACGCCGCGTTGCCGTCAAGCTTGGCGCGGTGCTTGAGACCGCCGGTCCAGGCAAAGATCGATGCTGCGGAATTGGTTGACGTCTGCTTGCCTTCCTGATGCAGGCGGAAGTGGCGCGTCACCGTTCCGTGCGCTGCCTCTGCTTCCACGGTCTTGCCATCAGGCGTCATCAAGACGGAGGTCATGAGGCCGAGCGAGCCATAGCCCTGGGCCACGAGATCGGACTGAACGTCGCCGTCATAGTTTTTGCAGGCCCAAATATATCCGCCGGTCCATTTCATGGCCGAGGCCACCATGTCGTCAATCAGCCGGTGCTCATAGGTGAGGCCGCGCTTATCATAGTCTGCCTTGAACTCGGCATCAAAAATCGCCTGGAAAATATCCTTGAAGCGCCCGTCATAGGCCTTGAGAATAGTGTTCTTGGTTGAGAGATAAACCGGATAATTGCGGTTCAAGCCATAGTTCAAGCTGGCGCGGGCAAATTCCTTGATCGAGTCATCCAGGTTGTACATGGCCATGGCCACGCCTTCGCCGGGTGACTTGAACACTTCCTTTTCGATGACCTTGCCATCATCACCCACGAACTTGATCGTGAGCGTGCCCTTGCCGGGAAAGGTGAAATCCGTGGCGCGGTACTGGTCGCCAAAGGCGTGGCGGCCGATGATGATGGGTTTGGTCCAGCCGGGCACAAGGCGCGGCACGTTCTTGCAAATAATGGGCTCGCGGAAAATGACGCCGCCCAGGATGTTGCGGATGGTACCGTTGGGCGACTTCCACATCTGCTTGAGGCTGAATTCCTTTACGCGGCCCTCATCAGGGGTGATGGTGGCGCATTTCACGCCGACACCGTGCTTCTTGATCGCGTTTGCGGCGTCAATCGTCACCTGGTCATTGGTCGCGTCGCGGTTTTCCACGGAGAGATCATAATAATGCAAATCAACATCGAGATAGGGATGAATGAGCTTTTTCTTGATCAGGTCCCAGATGATGCGGGTCATCTCGTCGCCATCGAGTTCAACCACGGGATTGGCGACTTTTATCTTGCTCATTTGGGAGACCTCATCATTTTGGGCTGGAATTCGGCGTTGCTATAGCAGGCGCATGATGAGGGGGCAAACTGGAAGAAAAAGGGGGCACAAGGCCCCCTGAGATGTTGTCCTATGCCGCCTTGCGGCAGGCGAGGGCGATTTGCTCCACATGGCGGTGGTCGGTGCCGCAACAGCCACCAAGCACGTTGATGTGGCCCAGACGATCACGAATGGCGCGGTATTGCTGGCCAAATTCCGCCGGGTTTCCCGCATCAAGTTCCGTTGCCTTGTCAAGCTCGGCATGGCTGCACCTGGAGGCATTGGCGCGAATGCCGCGGATACGTTTGGTCCAGTCCACCTTGACCAAAGCGCCGTCGAAATGGGTTGGGTGGGCGCAATTGACCATGTAGTAGGCCGGAGCATTTCCTGTCCTGCTATCGACGGCTTCAATGGCTTCGCGGAGCAGCTCGCCGGAAGGCAGGCGGCCATCGGTTTCCACGGTAAAGGAAATTGCCACTGGTATTGTCGCAGCTTTGGCGGCGCGCGTCAGGCCAACCGCCTCATTGATGTTGGTCATTGTGATGGCGGTCACCATATCGGCGGCTGTTGTTGCAAAGACTTGCGCTTGGCCGCTGTGGTAATCCTCGGCTTCGGTTTCGCTCATGATGCGTCCGGGGTCGTAGCCATCGCCGCGCGGGCCAATGCAGCCGCTGATCGGCATCGGGCTTTGGGCGGTCTCGAATTCCTTGCGGAGCGTTTCGAGGAAAGCGATGGACTGCCGATTGATATCGGCCAAGGCCGACGGCGTGTAGCCAAGCTTCACGCCCCAGTCGGCGCTGGCCCGCCAGGTTGGCGATTCAAGGATGAATCCCAGGCCATTGGCGCGGGCGATTGCGGCATGGCGGCTGTAATATTCACGTAATACCCGGGTGCCCTTTTCGGTTTTCAGAAGATCGAATACCGCGAAATAGGGCAGGTCGATGCCGTCGTGATAGATGATTGTTGTTTCAATTCCGCCGTCTGTCAGAAACAGGCGATTGTTCAATTGCGGCAGGCTTTGCCGGTACTTTGTCATAATCTTCTCCAGTGCTGTGATTTGCGGCGCGCGGAAGCGCTCTGCATGGCGGCAAAATGGTTGAGAGCGCCGATGAAATCTACAAAGCCCATGGTCAAGGCTTTCCAACAATCATAAACATCTATATAGATCATGCAGTTAGGTGATGAAGGGCAGTTCCTTTGCAGGCCCGCAGTGAACCCCGGCAGGCCTTAACTGCACTTATGGTACAGTGATGACAGCAGTTTTGAATCGGAGCAGCAGCAAGCGCGAGCGCATTCTCGAGGTGGCGGAAGAGGCCGTTCTCGCCAAAGGATTTGCTGCAACCTCGATCGAAGAAATCATCACCGCCGTGGGCATTACCAAGAGTGGGTTTTTCTATCATTTTCCCGACAAGAGCGACCTCGCCAAGGCTTTGCTCCAGCGTTACATCGACCACGAAGAAACCCTGCTTGGCGATCTGTTTCAGCGTGCCGATGAACTCCATGAGGATCCCTTGCATGGCTTTCTCGTCGGGCTGAAGATGCTTGCTGAAGTGATGTCTGACCTTCCGAAAGCGCATCCCGGCTGCATCATTGCTTCGGTGTGTTACCAAGAGCAATTATTCAACCGCGATGTGGTGGAATTGAATGCCTCGGCGCTTCTCGCTTGGCGCAAGCGGTTCCGCGAGCGATTCGAGCTGATTGCGAAGCGCTATCCGCCGAAAATTCCGGTGGATTTTGATGCGCTTGCTGACATGATGTCGGGGCTTGTCGATGGCGGCATAATCCTGTCGCGTGTCCTTAAGGATAAGGATCTCCTGCCAAGACAAGTGATGCTCTACCGCGATTTTGTGCGCGCGGTTTTTTTGGGAACGGGCGAAGATCGCGCCTAAAACCCGCTTTGACTTACCGTTGATGTTGTGGCACCCGTCTCCGCATGACGGCTCTTGATCCTCCGGCGTTGGCTTCGTCCAATGCCCTCCATCATAGACCTTACGTGTTTTATCTGGCGGCCTTGGGCTCCGCAGGTTTTGCCGTGCAGATAATGTCGGTGGCGGTGGGCTGGCAGGTTTATGACCTTACCCGCAATCCGCTTGATCTTGGCTTTGTGGGACTGGCGCAATTTCTGCCAGCGTTGCTACTGGTGCTGGTGACAGGGCTTATTGCCGACAAATTTAATCGCCGCCTGATCATTGCTCTATGCCTGCTTGTTGAAGTGGCTTGTGCCTTGGGCTTGCTGGTTTTCACACTTTCGGACTTCCGGCATGTGTGGCCGATTTTTGTGATCCTGGTGGGATTCGGCACGGCGCGGGCCTTCATGAATCCGGCGGCCGATGCATTGGCCCCAAATCTTTTGCCCAAGACGGCATTGGCGCATGGCATTTCACTGAACTCCATGACCTGGCAGATCACGACCATCACAGGCCCCGTGGCGGGCGGCTTGCTTTACGGGATTTCCGGTGAGGTCGCTTACGGTGTTTCGATGTGCCTGATGGCTCTGGCAATTTTCTGCGTGGTTCTGATTGGCCGCGTGCCGCAGTTGAATCATGCACAGGAAACAAGCCTTGCGACGTTGCTGGCGGGCTTCAAATTCATCAAGTCCGAGAAGATTGTGCTGGGGGCGATCTCGCTTGACCTGTTCGCCGTGCTGCTCGGCGGGGCAGTGGCGCTGCTGCCAATCTATGCCCGCGACATTCTTGAAGTCGGCCCCTGGGGCCTTGGCCTGCTGCGGGCCGGGCCGGGCATTGGGGCTATCATCATGGCCATCTGGCTTTCCAAATTTCCGATCAAGGACCATGCCGGGGTGATCCTGTTTCTGTTCGTGGCCGGGTTTGGTTTCTGCACTATCGTGTTTGGGCTTTCGAAATCGGTTCCCCTGTCGATTGCTGCCCTTGCCCTCATGGGAGCCTGTGACATGGTGAGCGTCTATGTGCGGGAAACCCTGATGCAATTGTGGACGCCGGATGCGGTGCGGGGCCGGGTTAACGCGGTCAACCGGGTCTTCATCGGGGCTTCCAATGAACTGGGCGAGTTCCGCGCCGGAGTTGTCGCGGCCTGGATAGGAGCGGTGGCGGCGGTGGCCATTGGCGGGGCGGGGACCATGGCGGTGGCCTTCCTCTGGTCGCGCTGGTTCCCGGAACTGCGCACCGCCCGGACGCTGAGTGGGAAAAGCTAGCGTCCCGCTTTCAACTTCGCTATTTCCCGTGGGGACATGGCTGGCACCGACAAGACGCAGAATCAGGTTTTGGGGCCGGCGCCCCTGGTGGTGCTGGCGCATCCGCAGCTTGGCGAGAACATTGGTACCGCGGCGCGGGCCATGGCTAATTTCGGCCTGCATGAACTCAGGCTTGTGGCGCCGCGCGACGGCTGGCCCAATGAGAAGGCGGTGACGGCTTCGTCGGGCGCGCACTGGATTGTGGACGGGGCGAAAGTTTTCAATGACTTGCCTTCGGCGCTTATCGACATGAATTATGTTTATGCCACCACGGCGCGGCCGCGCGACATGATCAAGGAAGTGATCACCCCGGAGCAGGCGGGCCACGACATGCGGGCGCGCGTGGGGCGCGGCGAAAAAGTTGCCATTCTCTTCGGGCGAGAGCGCTGGGGCCTGAGCAACGAGGAAGTTTCGCTCGCTGATATCATTGTGACGGCACCGGTGAATCCGGCCTTTGCCTCCATCAACATCGCCCAAGCGGTTTTGCTCATGGGCTATGAATGGTTCAAGGAACATGCGTCAAGCCTTGGGCAGCAAACGCCGGAACTGGCAGCGCTTGATGGCCCCGGCCTGCAAACGCCAGACACGCGCCTTGCCACCAAGGAGGAGCTTTACGGATTCTTTGATCATCTGGAACGGGAACTGGATGACGCCGGGTTTTTCAAGACCGAAAAGAAAAGGCCGACGATGCGCATGAACCTGCGCAACATGTTTGCTCGGGCGGCATTGACCGAACAGGAAATCCGCTCGCTGCGCGGCATGGTTTCGTCGCTCACGCGCACGCATTTGCGGGGCAAGGGGCCAAAGGAATGACGCACCCCCGCATTCTTCTGTTTGATTCCGGCATGGGTGGTTTGACCGTTGCCACCTGTGTTCGGGCGCAATTGCCAAACGCCGAATTGATCTACGCGGCGGACAACGCTGCGTTTCCCTATGGGGCCTGGAAGGAAGAGGCGCTTGTGACCCGTATTGTTCATGTCATGGGCGCGCTCATTGAGAGAGCCAAGCC
>CADEEO010000057.1:0-16179 GCA_902826365.1 uncultured Hyphomicrobiales bacterium
TGGCCACAAGGCCGCGAACTCGATCGGCTCATATGGCTTGGCCCGTTTTCCTTTTCGACGCGGCGCACCCGTTACGATCACGGGGCGGATATCAACATTCTTAAAATTCTGCGCAATTTCTAACGCCAGGCTCCGCTTCATAGCAACGTCAGAGGGGTGCCAAGGCCAGACACAATCCCCTACCTTGTCAAAACCCGGTTCCCACTCAAAAGCATACTTGTCCGGCGGAGAGGCTGCCTCTGGTGTTGGATAGGGAACGTAGGCCTTTGAACGTGCTCTGGCGTATTCTCCCCAACCCAACGGCCAGCCAATTTCCCATAGTTTGGAAGTAGAACGGCTTATGCTCACGATAAATGCCTACTCAGAAGGAGGCTCTTCCGAACTCTCAATTCCCTCGGGCAGATGCATTTCAAGGGGCGTGTGCTCGTCGCCATCGAGGGGATCTTCGTCGGCTGTGAGCTCGTCGCTGCCGCGCGGAAGCGGCATCTGGAAGTCGGGCGGGAGATTGGCGTCGAGCAGCCCTGCCCCCTTCAGTTCCTGCAGGCCGGGAAGATCGGTGACTTCATTCAGGCCGAAGTGGCTGAGGAATGAGTCCGTGGTGCCGTAGGTCACGGGCCTGCCGGGGGTGCGCCTGCGGCCGCGCATTTTTACCCAGCCGATTTCCATGAGGATGTCGAGGGTGCCCTTGGAAATGACGACGCCGCGGATTTCTTCGATGTCGGCTCTCGTGACGGGCTGGTGATAGGCGACGATGGCCAGGGTTTCGAGGGCGGCCTTGGAGAGGCGCTTTTGCTCAAAGGTTTCGCGGCGCAGGACGAAGCTCAAATCCTCGGCGGTGCGCAGCGTCCAGTGGCCGGCGATCTGCACGAGGTTGACGCCGCGGTTGGCGTAGTTGGCCTGAAGATCTGCCAGCAGGGCCGCGACATCGGTGCCTTCCGGGAAAAAAGCCTGGAGCTTTTCGATGGCGACCGGCGCTTCAGCGGCAAAGAGAATGGCTTCGATGATGCGGAGGTGCTGGCTCCGGTCGGCGCGGGGATGCATCCGCACCACGGCCTGCGAGGCTTCCATATCATCTGCCTCTGGAGCGTCGCCTGCATCAATGTTCATGTTTGCTTGTACCATAATTTTATCCCGGTGACATTAGGCGCGGCGGCGCATGAAGATGGGGCGGAACGCATCATCCTGGCGGAGTTCAATAAGGCCTTCGCGGACGAGTTCAAGGCTTGCGGTGAAGCTTGAGGCCCTGACCGAGCGGCGCATGTCAGGCGGGGCCAGGTATTCTTCCAGCCAGCGGTCAAAGGTGCTCCAATCATCCATGGTGCCGACAAGGCGCTCGAGGGCCTCGCGGGCTTCCTTGATGGACCAGGTGGCATGGCGCTTGAGCGTGTAGGTCTGGTGGCTGGCCTTGCGCTGACGGCGCTCGGCATAGGCTTTCAGCAGGTCAATGAGATTGTCGGCATATTCGCGCTGGGTTTCAACAATCAGCGGCTCCGGATTGCCGCGGCCAAAAACATCACGGCCCAGGATATTGCGCGCCATGAGCTTGGCCGCCGCATCGCGCATGGCCTGCAATCTTTGCAGGCGGAAGGCGAGCTGTGCGGCCAGATCGGAGGCGGGTTCATCCTCGGAGCCCGGCGGCATGGGGATGAGCATGCGCGACTTGAGATAGGCGAGCCAGGCGGCCATCACCAGATAGTCGGCGGCCACTTCAATGCGCATTTTGCGCGCGTTGTCGATGTAGGCCAGATATTGTTCGGCGAGCGCCAGAATGGAAATCTGCGCGAGGTCAACCT
The DNA here is from genome assembly GCA_902826365.1 of uncultured Hyphomicrobiales bacterium. Taxonomy (GTDB): domain Bacteria; phylum Pseudomonadota; class Alphaproteobacteria; order Rhizobiales; family Aestuariivirgaceae; genus Aestuariivirga. The sequence goes on from CADEEO010000057.1 coordinate 1,794, forward strand.
TGTGGTGGCGGGCAAGCTCCAAGAGTAAATCAAGCGGGCCTTCAAAGCCGCCGACATCGACGATCAGGGCGGCATCGGAATTGGCAGCGGATTCCTTGCGCAGGGGGCCTTCGCCATCAGGCCATAATTTTTGCACGGCAGTTTCGTTCTCGTCCGTCATTTCAATTTCACAACTTCCCAAAAGCCTGGGTGATTCGCTTGCCAGACCTTAGCTTATCCCCACTTTCAAGCGGAAACGACCAAATCCAAATCCTTCAGCGCCGCCTTCTTGTCATAGGCTTGCGGCTTGCGGGCGGACTTCAGCGCGGTTTTGGCCCGGCGCATGGCCTTGCCTTTCAGTTCGCCCGCGGCAGCTGCCACTTCGCGCATTTCGGCCAGCACGCCGTTGCAATGGAGGAGCATGTCACAGCCAGCCTTCAGGGCCTTGGTGCATTTCTCCTCGAAGCTTCCCGACAGGGCCTTCATGGAGAGATCATCGGTGATCAGAAGGCCGCGAAAGCCGATCTGCCCGCGGATGACGGACTTGATGATTTTCCGGGAAAGCGTGGCGGGTTCGGTCTTGTCGAAGGCGGAATAGATCACATGGGCGGTCATCGCCATGGGTGCATCGGCGAAGGCGGCGAAGGGCGGGAAATCAACCTGCTCCAATTCCTGCCGCCTGGCGTTGACCACGGGCAAATTATGGTGGCTGTCGACTTCCGAGCGGCCATGGCCGGGTATGTGCTTCATGACCGGGAGCACGCCGCCATCCATGAGGCCCGCCGTGTGGGCCCGCGCCAGGGCCATGACGTGCTCAAGATGCAGGCTGTAGGCGCGGTTGCCGATGACGTCATGGGCGCCGGCCTGGGGGACATCCAGAACGGGGAGGCAATCGGCTGTGATGCCGATTTCAATCAGGTCTTCGGCCATGAGGCGGCCTACGTGGCGCGCGGTGCGCAAGGCCGCGAGGGGGCTCTTTGCATAGAGATCGCCGTAGGCGCGGGCTGAGGGATATTTCCGCCAATAGTTGGAGGGCGGGCCGAGGCGCTGCACCCTGCCGCCTTCCTGGTCAATGAACACGGGCGCGTCTTTGCGGCCAACGGCTTCACGAAAGGCGGAGGTGAGTGCTGCAATCTGGGTGGGGGTTTCGCAATTGCGCTTGAAGAGGATGAGGCCCCAGGGATTTTGCTCGTGAAAGAAAGTGGTTTCAACCGAAGACAGTTGCGTGCCTTCGCACCCACTGATGAAGCTGCGAATTTTCATGATGCTGAAATTGGGCTATTGCTTGCGGACAAGGCAGTCGCGTTCGCCGGCGGCGACCAGCGAAGTGCAAATCCTGGTGGCCTGGTCGCGCGACGCCACGGGGCCAACGGCCAGGCGGTAACGGGTGCTGCCGCCAACGGTGGCGGGGTTGATGGCTGAAGGAAGGGTTCCAATGATGCCGGAGTGCCTGGCTCTCAGCCGGCCGAATTCGGCGGAGGCTTCGGCCTGTGATTTGAATGAGGCGAGCTGGACAAAATATCCGCTGCCGCCGCTTGCAACCTGGGCGGGGGCCGGCGCGGGATCGGGAATGGAGGCCACTTGCTGCTCTGGAGCAGCGGGCGCTGCTTGCGCGGCAGGCACATCGTCATTGGTTCCCCTGAACAGGCCAAGCAAGGTTTTTTTCTTTTTGACGACGGGGGCCGGCTGGGCGGCCACGGGCTGATCTACGACAATTGGCGCAGAGGCAAACTGATCGCCCTCAACGGGATCGGCGGGAGGCACGAGAACAACGGGCGCCGCGCCCAAATTTTCATTGCTGTTTTCGGCAACAGCCTTGGCTTTCTTCGCGGCCGGCTTTTTAACCACCGGGGCTGGTTCTTCATCGACGATTTCTTCCGTGGCAGGCGCGGGTGCTGCGGGCGGCGTGGCCTGCTGGTTAGCCGCCGCTGCAGTCTCACCTGGCACCGGGGCAATGTCTGAACCCGGCGCCGTGCTGGCTGGATTTGCCGCCGTGGCCGGGGAGCTCAAAGCCGCAGTATTCTTGGCAGCCGGCGTTGAAAGCGCGCCCTGCGTATCATTGCTGCTTCCCGGCGGCGGGGGCATTGGCAAGGGAAGCGCATCGCTGCCTTCCGAGAATGAATCGAACCCGCCTGCCGGTTCGGGGATCTGCTCCGCATCGCCCTGCCGGGCTTCCGGCTGAATGGGGGCCTCTTCGGTGGGAACCACCTGGCCTCCCAGAACCTCGTTATCGCCGCTGATCCGGTCATAGATCTGTTTTCTCGACGTCGCCGAACCGGTGGAGTTCGACTGCCCGTCCAACGGCTGTTCGGGAGCCGACTTGGCCGACTGCTCAGGCGCTGAAACGACCGGCGCCGTATCGGTTGAGCTATTGGTTGCCACGGTTTTGACGTTGACATTATAGTACCAGACGCCAGCCCCGGCCGCCCCCGCCGCGAGCATCAGGAACAGCAGCAGAAGCCAAGGGCCGCTGGAACGCCGGGGCTCGCCGCCGTAGGCTCCCTCATTCTCGCGGTAGGCCTGATTGTAGTCATTGGCGCTGGCGCGGCGCTGAGACCTTGCGGCTGGCGCATCTTCAAAAATCTCATCGCCGTAGTCGTCGTCATAGGCCGGGGCCCGCAGGGCCGCTGTGCGCTGCAAGGCGCGTGAGCTTTCGTAGCCTGCTCCGGCATAGCCCAAATCATCCTGGGGGCCGCGCCGGTAGGCATCGGGATTTACCCGGGACGTTTGCAACCGCGGCTCGCCAGGCTGGGGCTGCAGCATCGGGCCGTTAAAGCTCCGCTGGGGTTGCGACAGGGGTGGCGGCGGTACATAGGCCGATGGCGAATAGCCGCGCGGCGGCTGGGGCCGGTATTGCGGCTGGAAGCCTTGGGCGAGTGCCCCCGTTGGTATCCGGGGCTGGCCACCGAGGGGCGGCCGGGGCGGCGAAAGCTGCGGCTGCTGCGGGGACGGCCTTTGCGGCGGCCGGCTGGGCGGCAGGGAGCGCGGCTCGCGGCCAAAATCCGCCTTGGTGTCCTCATCAGCGAAACTGAATTTTGGCTTTTCCCCCGGAGCCGCGGCAACCACCGGAGCCTTGGCGGAAATTGGCGCTGGAGCGCTTGGGGCGTTTTCGGCCCGCTGTTTTGCCGCCGTCACCCGTTGCTCGGCCAATCTTTCGGCAGCAGCGCGCTGGGAACGCAGTTTCTCAGCCAGGGCATCAGGAGCCTGCGGCGGACCGCCTTCCGGGCGGGCCTGCTGCTGCGGCCCGGAGGCGGGCGCCGCGCTAGCCTTCATGGGCATGCGTGGAGCCATCGGGGCGGGTTTTGCCACCGGCTGGGCCGGGCGCATAGGCGCTGCGTCCTCAGCAACGGGCTCGGGAGCCTTGGTGAACTCATTTGAAAGGCGGGGCATTTCCCTGCCGCCAATGCCTAAACGCTCGCGCCAATTGCGTTTATCGGCGTCATTTGTGGAATTTTGATCCATACCCACCATTTCCGTTTTACATCTCTTCGACCGGGTTAACACCCAGGAGGCGAAGTCCGTTCCCCAAAACATAGCGAATCGCCAGCAGAAAAGCGAGGCGCGTATCGGTTAATATTAACTCATTTTTCACAATAAATCTTAATTGCGGCGACTCTTTGCCTTTGTTCCAGAGGGAATGGAAGTCACTGGCGAGCTCATAGAGGTAAAACGAGATGCGGTGCGGCTCGTGGGCAAGTGCTGCGCCCTCCAACATTTTTGGATATTCCGCCAATCTCTTTACCACATGCCTCTCGGCTTCGTCGACCAATAATGAAAAATCATGGTTAACTCCGGCCTGGCCAACCTCCGCGCCATTGCGCAATACCGAGCAGACACGGGCGTGAGCATACTGCACATAGAAAACGGCGTTGTCCTTCGACTGCTCAGTGACCTTGGCGAAATCAAAGTCGAGGGGCGCCTCGTTCTTGCGGTAGAGCATCATGAAACGGACCACGTCCGGACCAACCTCGTCCACAACTTCGCGGAGGGTCACAAACTCCCCTGCCCGCTTTGACATGCGCACCGGCTCGCCGTTTCGGAACAATTTCACCAATTGGCAGAGCCTGACGATAACCTCGACCTTGCCCGGGCCTGCAATGGCGGCGGCCACGGCTTCGAGCCTTTTGACGTAGCCGCCGTGATCGGCGCCGAGGACATAAATCAGTTCGTTGAAGCCGCGCCTGATCTTGTTGCGGCTATAGGCAACGTCGGAGGCGAAATAAGTGTAGGAGCCATCGGACTTGAGCAGCGGCCTATCGATGTCATCGCCAAACTCCGTGGCGCGGAAAAGGGTTTGCTCGCGGTCCTCCCAATCTTCCGGCAATTCGCCCTTCGGCGGCGGCAGACGGCCTTCGTAGACATGGCCATGGGCGCGGAGATCAGCCACCGTGTCGCGCACTTCGTTGGAGTCATGCAGGGATTTTTCCGAGAAGAAAATGTCCTGATAAATTTTCAGACTGGCGAGATCGCTCCTGATCAAATCCATCATCATGGCGATGGCCTTTTGCCGGGCGATGGGAAGCCATTGCTCCTCACTCATCGACAGAAGTTTTTTTCCATGCTCGGCGGCAAGAGCCTGGCCTACGGGAATGAGATATTCACCGGGATAAAGGCCGGCGGGAATTTCACCAATGTCGGTGCCCAGTGCTTCCTTATAACGCAGGAAGGCCGAGCGCGCGACCGTATCAACCTGGGCGCCGGCATCGTTGATGTAGTATTCGGTGCTGACGTCATAGCCGGTCACTTCGAGAAGTGCGGCCAAGGCATCGCCAAACACAGCGCCGCGGCAATGGCCGACATGCAAGGGACCGGTCGGATTGGCCGAGACATATTCAACGTTTGTCTTGATGCCCTTGCCTAATTCTGAACGGCCGTAGCTATCGCCCAGATCAAGAATGGCGTTCAGGATTTTCGGCCAGAAGGTTTCCTTGAGGCGGAGATTGATAAAGCCGGGACCGGCGACTTCGGCGGACAGAACGTCGGGCTGTTTTGCCAGCCGTTTGGACAGAATTTCGGCCAGCACTTTCGGCGCCATGCCGGCAGCCTTGGCCACCACCATGGCCGCGTTGGTCGTTACATCGCCATGGGAGGCGTCGCGCGGCGGCTCCGCCGTGACGCGGGAAATATCAAGGCCGGGTGTCAGTTCACCTGCCGACATCATGGCCGAAAGTTCGGCTCTTACGAGCGCCTGAAAGTGTCCAAAGAGGTTCATTTTATCATTCTAAGTTGTTGAAATTGCTGCCTACCTGAAAAGCGGGTCGAGGTCAAACAAGCGCTTGTGCTGCTCCAGGGCAAAGCGATCCGTCATGCCGGAGAGAAAATCGCAGACCTGGCGGGCGTAATGGCTGCGGTCACCCTGGACGTTCTCTTCGCGCCAGTCTTCGGGCAAGAGCGAGGCATCGTTCATGTAGGCCTCGAACAAATCACGGATGACGCGCTGGGCCCGTTCCATGATTTCAAGAACGCGCGCATGGCGATACATCCGCGCCGACAGGAAGGCCTGCAGCACGCGGTTGTTTTCGGCCATTTGAGGTGAGAACTGCACCATGGGGCGCTTCCGGGCGCGCACTTCATCGCTGGATTTTAAGTTGGCGTCGGCACAATTTTTTTTCGTCTGGGCCACCACATCGGTGACCATGGCCGAGATCACGCGGCGCACCGTCTCGTGAATGATGCGCGATCTTTCCAGGCCGGGATAAATTTTGAGGACATTCGACAGCGCCTCACCCACCAGCGGCACATCGCCGAGATCGATGATATCAAAAAGTTTTGCCCGGAGGCCATCGTCGATATCATGGGCATTATAGGCGATGTCATCGGCAATGGCTGCGACCTGCGCTTCGACGGAGGCAAAGCTTGCAAGCTTGAGATCATGCGCTTCGGCATATTCAATGATCACCTGCGGCAAGCCGCTTTCCTTGAAATGCCCAAGGGCATGGCCACGGGAATCGATCAGCGGGCCATTGTGCTTGACCAGGCCTTCGAGGGTTTCCCAGGTCAGGTTCAAGCCATCAAACTTTGCGTATTTCCGCTCCAGCTTTGTAACGATTCGCAGGGACTGGGCGTTGTGATCGAAGCCGCCATAGGGGGCCATGAGCTTGTCGAGTTCGCGCTCGCCGGCATGGCCAAAGGGCGTGTGGCCTAGGTCGTGGGCAAGCGCCAGGGCTTCGGTCAGATCTTCATCGAGGCCGAGGACACGGGCAGTGGACCTTGCGACCTGGGCAACTTCAATGGAATGGGTGAGTCTGGTGCGGTAGTGGTCGCCCTCATGATACACGAAAACCTGGGTTTTATGTTTGAGGCGCCGAAAGGCGGAGGAGTGGATGACGCGGTCCCGGTCACGCTCGAAAGCCGAGCGCGGCGGGCTTTCGGCTTCGGGGAACAGCCTGCCCCTGCTCTCCTCAGGCCTCGCCGCATAGCTTGCCGTGTGACGTTTCATGTTACCGCACCATTGACAATCCGGCGCCCAGGACCGACATAAATACCCATGGAAAGCACTGTAAACATTACCGCCCGCGCCGCAAACCGGATTTGTGAGATAACGGCGGGCCAAGCCCAGCCGCACAGCCTCAGAATCTCGGTTAATGGCGGCGGCTGCTCGGGCTTTCAATATGACTTCGCCATTGCCGCGGACCGCAATGATGATGACATCGCCATTGAAAAAGATGGAGCAACGGTTCTGATTGATTCTGTTTCTCTCGGTTACATGTCGGGATCCACCGTCGATTTCGTCGATGACCTGATTGGCCAGTCCTTCAAGGTGCAAAATCCATTGGCCAAAGCCTCCTGCGGCTGCGGAACCAGCTTTACAATTTAATCCGTCCGGCAGAGGTCAATGATGCGCGTTGCGACGTGGAATGTGAATTCAGTCAAGGCGCATCTCGAGGCGGTCACCCGCTGGCTGAGCGAAGCCAAGCCTGATGTGGTGTGCCTGCAGGAAATCAAATGCGAGGATCAGAATTTTCCGTCGGCGGTTTTTGAAGAGCTGCATTACAGCGCCGCGGTGTTCGGCCAGAAGACCTATAATGGCGTGGCCATCCTTTCGAAGCTTCCGCTGGAGAATATTGTCCGCGGACTTCCGGGCGATACATCCGATGAACAATCTCGCTATATCCAGGCGACCGTTGTTGACGGTTCGCGCAGCGCCACGGTGGCCTCCATCTACCTGCCCAATGGCAATCCTCCAGACACGCCGAAATACCCTTATAAACTGGCTTGGATAGACCGCCTGATGGCCCACACAAAAGACCTGCTGAAACAGGAAGAAGCCTTGGTTCTGGCGGGTGACTACAATGTCATTCCAAAGGCGCTGGACGCAAAGATCCCCAGCCAATGGATGGGAGACGCTCTGTTCCTGCCTGCGACGCGGGCGAAGTTTCAGGAGCTTGAAGCCCTGGGGCTCACCGATGCGTTCCGGGCGCTGCATTCAACGGCTGGCGACCAGTACACATTTTTTGATTATCAGGCCGGCGCCTGGCAGAAGGGAAATGGCATCCGGATTGACCACATGATGCTGTCGCCGCAGGCGGCGGACCTTCTGGTTTCAGCGCATATCGAAAAACACGTGCGGGGCTGGGAGAAGCCTTCCGACCACGTGCCGCTCGTCGTTGAACTCTAAGCGCAAAAAAAAGCCCGCCGATTTGAGCGACGGGCTTTTCCGGAAATTGGAATTATTTACTTGGGGGCCTTGAGGCCGAAAGCTGCGAAGCTGGCTTCGAATGGCTTGTAGGCTTCCTTGGCTGTTGCGACATAGAGCTCGTTGAGCTTGGTGGCTTCAGCTACGAAAGCTTCGTAAGCTTCCTTGGCATAGCCCTGCTGGACTTCCAAAGCGCCCTCAAAAGACCGGGTAGCAGTTGCCTTTTCGACAACCTGCGTGCCTTTTTCGAAGGATTTGCGAGAAAAATCAGTGGTTTCCTGGGCAATGGCCTGGAGACCCTTGGTCAGGGCGGCACCCGAAGCTACAAAAGCTTCATAACCATCTTTGCTCAGGGTCTGGAAATCTTCAAATGACTTGATCATGGGGCTCTCCGTTGGGATCAGTTTCATACCGTATGGGGCCGTATATGTGCACTGCACCATAATTGTCAAGAATTATTTTGCAATGCAACATTGAGAAAATCAAATCAACAGGTGCGATTCATGAATTTACCCTTTAGAAAGTTTGGAATCACCAATTTCCGTTCTTGGGCTTCGGGAATTCAGGCGGCGGTCGGATCATGATTTCGACCAATTGTGTGGTCAATCAATACCCGGTTTTGGGTACCAATGAATGAGTTTAGGATGATTTCCATTCGCAGTTCTCAAATGCACCGTCCGTTCATCCTGCTTGCCATCTTGGTCCTCTCTTGCCTTGTGCTTTTAGGCTCTCACCAGCCCGCCGCGGCCAAACCGCAATTTTCAGCCATTGCCGTTGATGCCCGGACCGGGAAAATACTGTTCGGCAACGACATCGACGGACCGCGCCATCCGGCATCGCTCACCAAGGTCATGACGCTTTACGTGCTGTTCCAAGACCTCAAGGCCGGGCGCCTTAAACTGACGAGCGGTCTCAAGATGTCAAATCGGGCGGCCAGCATGCAGCCTTCGAAACTTGGGGTGAGGCCCGGCTCCACCATCTCCGTTGAAGATGCCATCAAGGCGCTTGTCACCCGGTCGGCCAATGACGTGGCGGCGGCTATTGGCGAAAACCTGGAGGGAACGGAAGCCAATTTTGCGGCCCGCATGACGCGCACGGCGCGGGCCATCGGCATGTCAAAAACAACCTTCAAGAACGCTTCAGGACTGCCCAATCCGGCGCAGGTGACAACGGCGCGGGACTTTGCAACGCTCAGCCTGCGCATCCAGCGGGATTTTCCCGAGTACTATCCCTATTTCCGCATCTCTTCATTCAATTACGGGAAGCAGACCATCCGCACCCATAACCGCCTGCTCGGCAGGTTCCAGGGAACTGACGGAATCAAGACCGGCTATATCCGGGCGTCCGGCTTCAATCTCACAACCTCTGCCAAGCGCGGCAACAAGCGCATCGTGGGCGTCGTGATGGGCGGCAGCTCCGGCGGCGCGCGCGACAAATACATGATGAAAATGCTGGAAAAGGCTTTTCCAAAATGCGTGGACGGCGAGATGATCGCCGCCGCGGCAGGAACTTCAGAGGGAGCCAGCGTACCCGAGACGAAGATTGCAATCGTCCTGCCAAAAGAGAAACCTATTGCCGACAAGAAGGGCCTGGATAAAAAAATCCTGGTGGCCTCGATTGCAGATGATCCTGCGCCGGCGGAAGAAACAAGTTTTGAAAAACTGATGGCGGCCCCGGATGATATTTCCGCACCTGATACGAAAGTTCTTGAGGCAAAGATTGAGGAAACCGCTGTTGCCTCAACCGAAGAACCCGGCAAGGCAGCCGAGCCAGCACCGGCAAAGCTTCCCTTCGAAGTGAAGAAAGAAGTGAAAGCGCCTGCCGCAAAGAAAACCGCGGCCAAGGTTGTTCCAAGCTGGAACATCCAAATCGGGGCTTATCCAAAGAAGGAAGAGGCCCGGTTGAAGCTCAAGGAAATCCGCGCTTCGGGCTACAAATTCCTCAGCGGCAAGCAGGCCATCACGGTGCAAGTGCAAAAGGGAGCCAAGACGGTTTACCGGGCACGGTTCTCCGGCTTCACGCAGAAAACCGCAAAGGCGGCCTGCGCCCAGCTTTCCAAAAAAGGCCTGACATGCATGGCCTTTTCGCCTCAGTCGTGAAGCAAAATATCCTTGGCCTGATTGATTTTGGCGGCAAGATAGTCCGAGCCGCCGCGATCAGGATGGAAATCCTTCATCAGGCGGCGATGGGCGTTCTTGATATCTTCGCTGGTGGCCCCTGCCTTAAGCCCAAGCACGGATAATGCTTCATCGCGTGACATAGCCCCGGTGCTGGCCTGCTTGGCCTTGCCGGTTCCGGTCCAGGTTTCGCGCCATTCGGGCTTGTTGCGCTCCAGCCAGGCTTCAAGCAGCGAAATGCTCTGATCGGAAGCTTTCGCACAATAGTCATAGAGGGACTGCAGATCCGTGGAATTCATTTCCTCCAAGCTTGTTCCTTTGAAGGGACCGGAAATAACCCGCCCCGTCATCTTGCCGGAGTCATGATCAAGCTCCATGGCGAGGATGCCTGTCGCAACGCGGGATTTTTGCCCGGCGGATTTTTTATTCCAGGGAAAGCCATTGGGAAAGACCGCCGACTGGCCAATCATGCCGAGGCCCACGGCAAAGAGCGGAACTGCGAATTGCGAAAGCCCGCGCAGGGCGAGAAGGCCTGACAGGGCAATAAGCCCGCCGCCCGCCAATTTCCGGGTGAGGCCTGCAGCCTGAGTTGGCGTGGTCTTGGCAAATTTCCTGATGAGCCATATACCGCCAAAGACAACGATCAGTGCAATGATAAGATTGGGCATCGCTGCTATTTCAACTGCCGCAACAGCAGAGTGGAATTTCCGCCCTTGGCCTTGGCATGGTTTTCCAATGCGGCTCTGCCGCCGGCGGCATAGACAGCCACGGCCGAGAGGAGATCACGCAGCATGTGGGCCGATGACTCATCGAGCTTGAAATAGGCGCCGCGGCTGAGCTTGGCCATTTCCTGGAAAGCCCGCGCCGCGTTGCCATCATTGCCTTCCTGGAAAGCAAATATCGGCGTTCCCTGCAGGCCGATTTCACCGGCGGCCTGGCACAGGGCATCAATGTTTTCTTCCATGGCGTCTCCCACATAAATCACCGCGTTCACCTTCGTGCTGCGCAGTTCCTTTTTTACATGGGAGAGGGCCCGGCCAATTTGCGTGTTGCCGCCGCGGCAATCCACTGTCGTCATGAGCTTGGCGAGTGCCGTTGGGTTGCTCACCCACTTGCTGGCGCGGCATTCGTTGAAGCCCCGGAAATAAACGAGCTGCACGTCGAGCCCACCGATGCGTGCGGTTTCGGCAAACATTTCAGCCTGGATGGCCAGGGCGCGGTCCCAGCTTGGCTGGCGGCTCATGGTGGCATCCATGGCAAATATCAGTTTGCCGCGTTCGCCGCCCTCCTTGGCAACCGGCGGCAGGCCACGGATCTTCTCCAGGAAATCGGCAACGTTGCCATCGCCTTTCGAAGTTATTGAGGTCGTTGACTTGGCCATATCCTTGCCCCCTGCATAAACAGCGGCGCTACAGATAGTGCACTTTTTGGGAATTCAAAGCAATTTTGCCAAAGTTCACTGGCACGTTTCGGCTTTCAGGAGCTCGAGATGGGCCAGTTTCCCCGACAGCGCGAAATTTCCGTAATCCATGACCAGGCTGTTGGAGACGCCGTTTTCATACATGTCAAAATTGATCTGGTAGAGAGGCGTTTCGGAATTGTCGTCTTCGGTTGAATAGTAGCCAATGGTGACAGGCCATGACGGCAGCGACTGCAGGGGTGCTGCCTGGGCATTGTCCTTGTCCTTCTTGCCTTCGCCGGCATTTACCTTCTTGCCGATGGTGCTGATGGCCCGGACGGTCTTTTCCGCATCGGAGCCATCATAGACCAGCGAGACATCACGGGTTTCGCCCTTTGCCGCGGCCTCCATCAGGCGCAACTGGTGGCGCATGGGGAAGATGGTTTCCGCCGAGATCGAGGTTTTTTTCTCCTGCGGCAGGGTGATGCTGACTTCGCCAACACTGCCCTTTTCAGCACGGACAACACTCACGCGCTTCTCACCCTCCTGCTTGTTATCGACAAATTCCTTTTCGCTATAGGTCATTTCCTTGCCGTCACCGGTTTCCCAGGATGAGGACTGGGTATCAAACAGACGCGGGCTGCCCTCCTTGTAATCGAAGCGGTTGACGAGGCGGAAGCTCACGGTCCAGCCGTCACATTCGCTGCCTGAAACTTCGTAGGCCATGCGGCCGGAGACGCTGCCCACGTTGGCGCTCTGTGTGGCGCGCAGCAACTGCAGGTCGTAAACCGCACGGTGGGGAGCGACCGCGGAAGCCTGGGCTTGCGATGCAATTGCCAGAAATACACCCGCCGATAAAACTCTTTTCAACACCCTTGAAACTCCATGATTACGGTGGTCCATTGCCCACCCGTCCACTATAAATCGGACTTTTGAGGTTAAGGCAAAGCGAGCATGACAACAATGGCCAAAACAAGAATTCTGGTGACCCGCCACCTTCCATCGGAGGTGGAAAGCCGCCTCGAACGGGATTTTTCGGCCAGCCTTAACGTCAGCGACAGGATCATGAGCAGCGCCGAAATCGCCGAAAAGGCCAAGGCTTTCGACGGGCTTCTCATCACCTCGATGGACCCCTGCCGCAAGGAGCTGATTGATGCCCTACCCGCCTCCATCCGCATGATTGCGACATTTTCGGTAGGCACCGACCATATCGATATTCCCGCCGCCAAGGCCAGAGGCATTGGGGTTTCCAATACACCCGACGTTTTGACCGACGCGACCGCCGACATGGCGCTTCTGCTGATGTTGGGCGCAGCGCGGGGCGCCATTTGGGGCGATCGGATGGTGCGGGAGAACAAGTGGCTGCCGCCTTCCATGACATTTCCCCTTGGGCATGACGTGAGCGGACGGCGGCTTGGCATTTATGGCATGGGGCGGATTGGGCAGGCGGTGGCTAAGCGGGCGGCCGCCTTTGGCATGCCCTTGCATTACCATAGCCGCAAGCCGGTGGCGGCGAACCTCAGCCATGGCGCGACCTACCACGCGACACTGGACAGCATGCTGCCGCAGTGCGATTTTCTTTCCATCAATTGCGCGTCAACAGCGGAAACCCGCGACAGCGTCAATGCCCGTGCCATTGGGCAACTGCCGGATGGGGCAATTGTGGTGAACTCGGCGCGGGGCGACATTGTTAATGATGAAGCGCTGATTGCGGCGCTCAAATCCGGGAAACTGGCAGCCGCCGGCCTTGATGTGTTCAAGGGCGAACCCAACATCAATCCCGGCTACCGGGACCTCGACAATGTATTCATGATGCCGCATTTGGGCAGCGCCACGAAAAATACACGCATTGCCATGGGGATGCGCGCGGTCGATAATTTGGCGGCATTTTTCAAGGGCGAACGCCCGCGCGATCTTTTAACAGGAGCATGAGATGGGATTGATCGACAAGCGACTTGCAGAGATCGGCATTGTGTTGCCGAAACCGGCCCAACCGGTGGCCACTTACGTACCGTGGGTGAAGACGGGCAATCTTGTTTATATCTCCGGCCAGGGCGCCGTAAAGGATGGCAAGATCGAATATATAGGCAAGGTGGGCGACACGCTTTCGCTTGAAGATGCCATTGCCTCCGCGCGCTTGACCGGAATCAACATCATCAGCCATTTGCGCGATGCCTGCGGCGGCGATCTTGACCGGGTGAAGCGCGTTGTGAAACTCCTGGGCCTGGTCAACTGCACGCCAACATTTGGCGATCATCCCAAAGTCATCAATGGCGCTTCGGACCTGATGGTTGAGGTGTTCGGGGACAAGGGCCGGCATGCGCGGTCGGCGGTGGGCGCCCCTTCGCTTCCCTTCGGCCTTTCGGTCGAGGTCGAAGCCATCGTGGAAATCGAGTAGGCATGCGCTTTACGCCGCAACTGCGCGCATTCGACTGGCTGGTGGCGCGGCCCATCGCGCATCGGGGGCTGCATGCCAAAAGCAAGGGCATCATCGAAAATACGGCTGGCGCCTTTGAGGCGGCCATCACGGGCGACTATGCCATTGAATGCGATGTGCAGTTGACGGCGGACGGCGAGGCCATCGTTTTCCATGATGATGAGCTGGACCGGCTGACTGAGGCGAAAGGCCCGGTGAAGGCTTTGACCACGAAGGCACTGCAGAAGATTGAACTGAAGGCGACTTTGGACCGCATGCAGACGCTGGCGGAATTGCTGGAACAGGTTGACGGGCGCGCCACCCTTGTCATTGAGCTCAAGTCCTTGTGGGACGGCGATGACGCGCTGGCGAAGCGGGCCTTGCAGGTTCTCGAAAGCTATGACGGGCCATACTGCCTAATGTCGTTTGATCCAGATGTGATTGCCTGCCTGCGGGCACTTTCGCCTCAGACGGTGCGGGGCATTGTGGCGGACCGGACCACGGACCCCTATTACAACGCCCTGCCCGTGGCAAAGCGCCATTCTATGCGAACCTTCGCCCACCTTGCGGAAACGCAGCCGCATTTTGTGTCTTACTATTGGCGGGAGCTTCCGTTTGAAACCGTCACGGAAATCCGCAACGCCGGGCATCCGGTGATCACCTGGACATTGCGCTCCAAGGAAGAGGCTTCACAGGCGTTGCGCTATTGCGACCAGGTCACGTTTGAGGGCTATACGCCTTGAAGCTTCGCACAGTTGAGCGTGTTTCGGACATTCCGGCGGACCAGTGGAACGCCTGCGCAAACCCTTCGGGCTTCAATCCCTTTGTCTCCCATGAAT
>CADEEO010000057.1:16279-17433 GCA_902826365.1 uncultured Hyphomicrobiales bacterium
CAGTGGAACGCCTGCGCAAACCCTTCGGGCTTCAATCCCTTTGTCTCCCATGAATTTTTCAAGGCGCTGGAGGACAGCGGCTCGGCCACGGGCCGGACGGGCTGGAAGGCTGAGCATCTGGTTTATGAGACGGCAAAGGGCGAGATCGCAGGCATCGCGCCGTGCTTTATCAAGCCCCACAGCCAGGGCGAATATGTTTTTGATCATGGCTGGGCAGAGGCTTACCACCGGGCCGGCGGGCGCTATTATCCAAAATTGCAATCGTCGGTTCCCTTTACGCCGGTTACCGGGCCTCGCCTGTTTTCGGCGAATGCTGAAACGCGCGCGTTGCTTGCCAAGGGACTGGTTTCGGTATGCAAGGAAGTGAAGGCTTCATCCTCTCACATCACTTTTCTGCCGGAAGCGGATTGGGCGGCGGCGGACAAGGCCCATTGGCTGCGACGGCAGGACATCCAATTTCATTGGAATAATCAGGACTACACATCCTTTGATGATTTCCTTGCGAGCCTTTCCTCATCCAAGCGGAAAAATATCCGCAAGGAGCGGAAGGCGGTGCTTGAGTCGGGGATCAGTTTTGACTGGGTGACGGGCAAGGATTTGCGCGAAAGCCATTGGGATGCGTTTTTTGATTTCTACATGGAAACCGGTTCACGGAAATGGGGCTCGCCCTACCTGACGCGGAAGTTTTTCAGCCTGATCAGCAAGAGCATGGGGCCGCATGTGCTGCTCATCCTGGCGCGGCGCGAAGGACGCACTATTGCGGGCGCTCTGAATTTCATCGGTTCCGAGGCGCTTTACGGGCGCAATTGGGGGGCGAGCGAACACCACGATTTCCTGCATTTTGAAACCTGCTATTATCAGGCCATCGATTTTGCCATTCAGCACAAGCTGGCGCGGGTTGAAGCCGGGGCGCAGGGGCAGCATAAATTGGCGCGGGGCTATCTGCCGGTGAAGACCTACAGCCTGCACCACTTCGCCCACCCCGGAATGGCGCGGGCCGTTGGGGAGTATCTTGAGCAGGAGCGGATGGCCATTGACCAGGACCAGGCGCTCCTTGCGGAGCATTCGCCGTTTCGGCATGAAACAGATGACTGATTTTGACCCTCCCCCTTGTGGGGAGGGTGGTGAGCGCAGCGAACCGGGTGGGGGTCGCT
>CADEEO010000057.1:17533-19167 GCA_902826365.1 uncultured Hyphomicrobiales bacterium
GTGGCGCGCGCTGCCAAGGCTGCCTTCAAGGCGGACGGTGTGCAAATCCGGCAGTACAACGAGCCTGCCGCCGGACAGACGGTGTTCCACCTGCATTTTCACATCATGCCAATGAATGAGGGGCAGTCCCTTCGCCCGCATTCCGGAAAGATGGCGGATCAGTCGGTTCTGGCGAAACAGGCTGAGTTGATTCGCAACGCCCTATGACGGTTGCGCGTTATTGGATTTTTTCTTCTCAAGGACGACCAGCGCAATTCCTGAAATGATTGCGATTGATGCCAGCACGAGGCGCTGGCTCAATGGCTCGCTGAGAAGAATTATTCCACCTATGGCGGCAATGACCGGAACGCTGAGTTGCACGGTTGCTGCCTGAGTGGCTTTCAAGGCAGGCACTGCCTTGTACCAAATGGCGTAGCCCATTCCAGACGTTACCGCGCCTGAGGTGATTGCATACCAGATACCGTCGCTGTCCCAGGAGATTTGGGCAGCCATCAGGAGGCTTAGTGCCAACGTAATAGGAACTGTGCGCAGGAAATTGCCAGCAGTCACCAACGTGGGATCTCCGGCGCCCTTGCCACGAAGGGAATAAATGCCCCATGCCGCTCCGGCTCCTATCATCAACAGGGAACTCGACGGCGGCGGCGCCGAAAGGCCCGGGAGCGTAAGACCCACCAAACCGCCTAGCGCCAGAACCAGTCCCAGCAATTGCAGCATTACCAACCGTTCGCCACGCCAAATTCCAAAGCCAATCATCGTCGTTTGCACCGCGCCGAATAGCAGAAGCGCTCCTGTTCCCGCGGTGAGATTGATGTAGGCAAAGGAAAAACCCGCCGCGTAGGCAAACAGCGCCAGCGCCGAAGGCCAGTTGCCATCGCCAGAATTGGATCCGCTTCTAACCCGCACCAGCAGCCAAAGTGTAAGAGCAGCGGATATCAGGCGGACAGAGGTGAAGCTCGCTGCGTCAATGCCAGTTTCCTTTAGGGCAACGCGGCATAACAATGAATTGCCGGCGAAAGCCAGCATGGCAAGGGAAGTCAGAATAACCAGGCGGGCGCGTGACACCTATTAACCCCCAAGACTGCCAACAGTTTGGCCAGTCTTGTGGAAGATGTCCACTAATTGCAGGAGAAGAGCTACTTCGCCTTGACCGGTTTCTTCTTTGCCGCGGGCTTTGCTTTCGTATCAGCTTTCGCCTTGTTGCGGGGGAGTGACTTGCGCTCCGGGGGTTTGGGGAGGGATTTTTCCTCGTCCCTTCCGAGATATTGGAACGCCAGTTCATTGCCCTTCAGGAGGATGCGCACGGTGCCGCCCTTGGTAAGCTTGCCGAAAAGGACTTCCTCAGCCAGCGGCTTTTTGATGTGCTCCTGAATGACCCTTGCCAGCGGCCTTGCACCCATCTGCTGGTCGTAGCCCTTCCTGGCAAGCCAATCGGCGGCGTCGGTTGAGAGCTCGATGTTGATCTGGCGTTCGGACAACTGCGCCTCAAGCTGGAGGACGAACTTTTCCACCACCTTGCGGACGATTTCCGGCGGAAGGTGGCCGAAGGCGATCGTGGCATCAAGCCGGTTGCGGAACTCGGGCGTGAACATGCGGGTGATGGCGTCATTGTCATCACCTTCGCGCAAGGAACTGCC
>CADEEO010000058.1:0-8778 GCA_902826365.1 uncultured Hyphomicrobiales bacterium
TCATCAGGCACCCGGGAGCCGGAGGGAAGGCCCTTGGGCATTACGACCCAATGCGTCTTGAATGGCTAAACAACCCTAGCGGAAAACTCCAGACACCGTGCGATCTAGGGCTCTGCAAGATCTTCCCCGAGGCAAAAACCGCCGCAAAAGCGTGGGCGCGGTTTGCGTCAACCGCCGGACTGCACGACCGGCATTTTCACGTAGGCTGCGCTCACGCAACCCTTCGCTTCTTACCTGCCCCGGAAACGGCATTACCGTTTTCACCAAGGGCGAAGCCGTGCCCAACGCTCATTGAAAAGTGAATATAAATTCAGGCTCGTCATTCCGGATGGATCAGACGATTACTTGCCGCTCTGCTTCTTTGCCGACAGCACCGCCAGCAACTCATTCAAGGTCTGCGGTTCCAGTTTTCCAATCTCGTCGGCCAGCCGGTTGGCGAGTTCGGTGGCAAGCGGATTGAGGCCCGAGGTATCAATGGTGATGCGGGGATGGGAAATGCGGGCAAGGCGTGTCACTTCCTCGGCCTCGTCCCAGATGATGTTGAAATAGGCGATGATGCGCTGGATCAAATGCCAGCCCGGCCGGCCGCGCTTGCCGTGCTCCAAGGCCGAAAGATAGGCGCTGGAGACGCCGATTGCGCTGGACATCTGTTTCAACGTAATGGCGCGGTCGGCCCGGAGCTTCCGCATTTTTTCGCCAAAGGGCGTCATCTCAACTCTCCCTGGTGCGGCGCAGTTTCACATAAAAGGCGCCGCCGCCGCCATGCTTGGGGTGGGCCTGCTGGAAACCGGAAACATGGGCACGAAATTGCGCCTCGTGCAACCATTCGGGCAATTGCCGGCGCAGGCGACCTTCCCGTTCGGGAGCGTAAAAATGATCCCGGCCATGGAGCGTATGGCCGGAAAACGGCGATGCACCCTTGCCGGTAATGACAAGCACCAGGCGGCGCCCCTGCATGCGGCGGCTGGAGATAAAATCCAGAAGACGGATGCGGGCTTCCTCCAAATTCATGCCATGCAGATCGAGGCGGCTTTCAATTTCGACATTGCCGCGCGTCAACTTCTGTTCGGTGCGCCGGTCAAAACCGGTGATTGGCGGCGGTGATTTGTTGAGCGGAATCTTGGGTGCGGATGGCTTCTGCGGCACACGTTGAATGGCTTGTTGAGGTAGCGAAACCAGTGAGGCACTCATCTTGAGGGCGCGCTTGCCCAGAGGCCTGATGGAGCGGGTAACCTCGTCCCAGAGATTTCGGTCAGGAACCTCGAAGGATTTCTTTTTCATTTCCCGTTCAGAAGTCTGGCGGCCAATTTCTTCGGCAGCAAAACAATCATGGCGCCGGGGCTTTTCATCCGGCCTGCAACCAGCGCGGCCTTCTCACCCCAGCCCCAATAGACATCGCCGCGCACATGACCCTTGATTGCTGTCCCCGTATCTTGCGCCACCATCAGGCGACGAAAATCCTGCATTTCGCCGTCAGGGCCGGACGGCACTTTCGCATCAAGCCAGATGGGCGTGCCGAACATCCACAGGCTGCGGTCAATGGCCAGGCTTCTGAGCGGCGTGAGCGAAACCTGTTGTGCGCCAGGTGCGCCAAGTGAGGGATCATTGACCTTCACTTCGCGGAAGAAAACGAAGGACTTGTTTTCCCACATGAGCTCGCGCGCCTCGCCGGGATTGTCTTTCATCCAGGCGCGCAGGGCCTGCATCGACATATTGTCCTTGGTGAGAACGCCGCGCTCAACCAGAACACCGCCGATGCCGGTATAGGGCTGGCCGGATTTCGCGCCATAGGCGAGGCGCATGGTGCTGCCGTCTTCAAAGCGGATGCGGCCTGAGCCCTGGACGTGGATGAAAAAAGCATCGACCCAGCTTTTGAGCCAGACGATTTCAAGGCCCCGGCCCTGCAATGCGCCTTCCTCAATTTCGCGGCGCGTCAAATATCCGGCGGGCTTTCCCTCCAGCAGGCGGCCATATTTCAGGTTGAGCCGCTTTTCGGTTGCCGCATCAAAACTGACCAAGTCTTCGGGCTTGCGGTAGATGGGAACATCATAGCCATTGCCCGCAGTTCGGCTGCCTTCCGCTTCCGGCTCGTAATAGCCGGTGAACAGGCCTTCAGGGCGGATGGGATCAGCGACCTTCAGCGCCGCGAATTTCTCCTCGAAAAACTGCCGCGCTGATTTCGCCTGAGCCGCATTTTCGCAAACTTCCAGCCAGTCCGCCCGCCTTCCGCCAAAGCGGACGTCGCGTCCGAAGCTGCGGCCGCTCGCCTGAATTTCGGCGCATGATCTCTGAAACGCCGCCAGTGCCGCCGCATGGTCGTCGTCGGCCCAGCCCTTAATCTGGGCAAATGGCACGGGGTTGAGAACAGGTTTGGCTTCAGCGGTCATGGCAAGGGAAATGGCGAATAAGCAGGCAAGTCCCAGGCGTCCTATCACGCTTGCGTTTCGGTGGCCACAACCCGCCAGTTCGGATCCTTTTGCGCCACGTCCCTTTCAAAGGTCCAGATGTCGGTGATGTCCCGCACTTCCCGGGGATTGCCGTCAACAAGGGCGCCTACCTTATCAAAGGTGGCGGAAATCATCTGGCTGGCAAATTTGACGACAATGCTGGCACGTTTTCCAGTCAGCCCCGCGGACATGAAGTCGACCTTTTCAAAGCCGACGAACTGGAAATCGAGCTTTTCGCCGGCCTGGCTGCGGCTGTCGATGGCCTTGGAGAAGCCATCAAACACTTCCTTCGACAGGAGGTTCTTGAGGGCCGGCTTGTCGCCCTTGGCGAAGGCTTCGACAATCATCTCATAGGCGAGCTTGGCACCTTCCAGGAAATCCCTTGGCTGGAATGCCGGGTCGGCCTGAACGAGTTTTTCAAATCCTGCGGCAACCGGTGAAGCGGCTGTCGCGTAGCCGGTCCAAACCGGGGGTTTTGGTTCGGCGTCAACTTCAGGTTTTTTCGCAGGCTCCTCCTTGCTTGAAGGAAACTCCAGGATTTTCCCGCTGCCGGTTTCAACCGGGGCGGCGCCATTCGGCCGGCGGGGAGCGTAGGGATCGATCGGCGGGCGCTCGGTCCCCGTGCGCTGCCCCAGAACCGAGCGCAGGCGCCAAACGACCATAAGCGCAATGGCGGCCAGCACCAGATTCAGGGGATCAAAGATCTCGTTCATTACAAAACTCTCACACTTCTGAGCTTACACACGGAGCGGCGCACATTGTACTCGTCTTATGTTGAGTCCTATATAGGAGACTTTGGGATAGGTCCAAGGACCATTCTATTGGAGTCTTGCTTGCGCCGCCACTTTCCAATCCTCATTCTCATCCTCCTGTTTGCCGACCTTGCATCCCTCATCTGGCTTGGGGGGCGTCTTGGCGTATTGTTTATATTTGCCGCCCTGATACTGGATGCTTTCATTGGTTTCGCACTTGTCCGCAAGAGCGGGACAACCATACTAAATGCCCTGAATTCATCTGCCCCGGACAAAAGCATGGCATCGGGAGGCGCCCTAAGAGGCATGCTTTTCGCGTTTGCTGGACTGTTGTTCCTAATTCCGGGCTTTTTAAGCGATTTATTGGCTTTAGTTCTGGTTTTGGCATCGGCCAGTAAACGTCTGGCGAACAGTTTTGAAACTTTCTTGTACGGGAAATCTGGCTTTCGGCAGGGGGGTGCGGGCAAGGGCACCGTCATTGACGTGGAGGCGGTGGAGATCGAAGAAATACCAAAACTGGAGTCAAATTCTCCACGAGAGGATTAAAGACCTGCTTGCGGCACCGCAGCCTTCATGTTAGCCACTGCAACTTGTGATTTGACCCGACTATTACGGCGCATGAGAGGCATTCCAAATGGCAAAAGCAGCAAAACCAGCTCCCCGCAAAACCGCCGCAAAGGCGGCAAATGGCGGCAAAAGCCCCCCCGAAAAGGCGCCGAGCATCTCCGAGGGCAAAGCCCCGGGAGCGGTCAATCTGCAGGTTCCGCCGCCCCAGCCCGGTACCCAGCCTTCCATGCGCATTCTTGGCCAGTATTTGAAAGACCTGAGCTTTGAAAACCCCAATGCGCCCCAGGCCCTGGCGCCCCAGCAAAGCCAGCCCGACATCAATATTGCGGTCAACGTCAACGCCCGAAACATCGCGCCAACGGATTTCGAGGTCGAACTGCATCTCGATGCAAAGGCCACTTCCGAAGGCAAGGTCATATTCGCCTCGGAGCTTTTGTACGCGGGGGTTTTCCGCATGGAAAATTTTCCGGCCAACATGCTTCATGCGGCCGTTCTCATCGAATGCCCGCGGATGCTGTTTCCCTTCGCGCGGCAGGTTCTTGCGGATGCGACGCGCAATGGCGGGTTTCCGCCACTGATGCTGGATCCTATTGATTTTGCCGGCATGTACCAAAAGCGCATGCAACAGCAAAAGTCAGCCGCACAAGCTTAATTCAAGTCGCTTTCCATAATGCTGAAGCGCCCAGGCTTTTAACAAGAGCTTCATGGCGCGCCAGTTCATCAGCGCTGAGCCGTTCAGGAAGCGGATTGCTTCGTTTGGTGGGCAGCGGGGCATTGCCGGTTTGCAGGTGGCGGACATTGCCGGTTTTTGGCAAGGTCAGGGCAATCTGGCGGCCGCCGATAAGTTCAAGATAAACACCAGCAAGAAGCTCCGAGTCCAGCAGGGCGCCATGCTTTGTGCGTTTTGCAATATCAATCCCGTAGCGCTTGCAGAGCGCGTCAAGGCTGTTGGGACCCATGGGGTGGCGTTTCTTGGCGAGCGCCAGCGTATCTATGATCCGCTCATAAAGAATTGGCGGCCGTTTGATAAATCCAAGTTCGGCATTCAGAAAGCCAACGTCAAAGCCGGCGTTGTGAATGATCAAGACCGTATCGCCGATGAATTCGAGAAGCTCATCGGCAATCTTCGAGAATACCGGCTTGTCCTTTAAGAACGCGCTGCTCAATCCATGCACCGCTTCGGCTTCGCGGGGCACGTCGCGCTGCGGGTTGATATATGTGTGATAGGTTTTTCCCGTTGGGATGTGGTTGAGCAACTCGATGGCGCCGATTTCCACAATGCGGTGGCCCTGTAGCGGATCCAGCCCGGTGGTTTCAGTATCGAGTACAATTTCTCTCATGGCTTACGATTCCTGACCAGTTCTGCAAGCTTCCTGATTAGCGCATCAACCTGGGTTCGCAATTGCTCCAGACTGCCGGAATTTTCAATGATAAAATCGGCACGATTGCGTTTTTCCACATCGGGCATCTGACGGGCCAGAATTCCTGCCAGTTTTTGCTTGGTCATTCCGGACCGGGCCATGGCCCGCCTTCGCTGAGCGTCTTCATTGGCGGAAACAACAATGATATAATCCAGCTCCTCTTCTTGGCCTGTTTCAAAGAGAAGCGGAATATCAATGACCACAAGAGGAGAGCCTTGCTTTCGCCAATGCGCAATGAAACGTTTTCGCCCTTTTCTGACAAGGGGATGGATGAGGGATTCCAGCTTTCGCAAATCTTTCGGAGAGCCTAAAACCCTTTGCCCAAGGCGCGGGCGGTCAACTTCGCCGTCAACAATCACGTCCGGAAATATTTTACCAAGTAGATCCCTGATTGTCTTTTGAGCATAGAGACCGTGCACCTCGGCATCTGAATCAAATACGGGGATGCCGGCAGCAGAAAACAGTTTGGCAACTTCACTTTTGCCGGTGGCGATGGAGCCCGTGAGTCCAACGGTTATCATTGTTTGTGCGCTTTTTGAACGCCTGAGGCTATCAACTCATAGAGCTCGGCCGTAACCTCCGGCCTTACGCCGAACCACAGCTCGAAGCCCCTTACGGCCTGATGCAGCAGCATTCCCAAACCGCCCAAAACCGGATTTCCCTGCTGCCTCGCTTTTGCAAGGAAAGCCGTTTCCAGAGGCGTATAAACAATATCGGCAACAAGGGCATCCGGGTTCAGGCTTTGAATTTCCAGCTCCAAAGAGGGTTGGCCTTCCATGCCTTGAGATGTTGTGTTCACCAGAAGTCCGCAGCTTTTCAGCGCAGTGTCGGAGTTGGCCTCGCTGGTTTCGTAAACACCGGACCCAAACTGCACCTGGAGATCGTGAATGCGTTCGCGCGTGCGGTTGATAATGCCAATCTTCTCCACGCCCTCATCCAGCAGGGCGCCAATGATCGCCTTTGCGGCGCCCCCGGCCCCAATGACTATGGCAGTTATGTTTTTCAAATCAAACGAAGGATGGGCGTATTGGAGAGATGCGATGAAGCCTTCACCATCTGTATTGGTTCCGCAGACCACGCCACCCTTGAGATACACCGTATTTACGGCGCCGAGACGGCGGGCGATTTCATCTGTCTTGGCAATGGCACGAAATGCCGCTCCCTTGTGAGGGATAGTTACATTGCAGCCGATGAATTCCGACGAAGCGAGATTTACAATGAATTGCGCTACGCTCTCTGGCTCAACGGCCTTCTTTTCATAGACCGAGTCAATGCCATATTTTTTCAGCCAGTAATTATGGATGAGCGGCGAGCGTGAATGCGCAATCGGCCAGCCGATGACACAGGCTTTTTTCATGACGGAATAATCCCGCGCTGCCTCAAAAAGCCGAGAAGCGGCAGCATCGGCAAACCAAGAATGGCGAAATAATCACCTTCAATTTTTTCGAAC
Source organism: uncultured Hyphomicrobiales bacterium (assembly GCA_902826365.1). GTDB lineage: Bacteria > Pseudomonadota > Alphaproteobacteria > Rhizobiales > Aestuariivirgaceae > Aestuariivirga. The sequence continues at coordinate 6,638 of CADEEO010000058.1, forward strand.
AATTGTATTCCGCCTTCCTCCAGCTTATATGAACCGACTGAGGACAGATAGTCTGCCGGATTGCCATCCAGGTATGATGACAAAAATTCCGGGGTAAAGTCTCTCATGGTCAGGCGCGCCTCAGAGCAATGGTTCCATACCTCGGCACCGGAGATTGCGCAGGAAACTGCTGAGAATAATGTATGCGTGGCGTTTCGCAGCACTGATAGCTGCTTTTCCGCATCGGAGCGGGAAGCTGGTTTGTTGAAAATCTGATCCTCAAATCCAAGCACTTGGTCGGCGCCAATGATCATCGCTTCGGAGTGGAGCCTGGATATTTTCTCTGCCTTCAGCTTGGCAAGCTCCAGTGAAATTTTCCGCGGCGAAAGCTCTATGAGTGAATTTTTTGCCTTCGCTTCATCAAGCTCTGAATTGAGCACGGAAAATTTTATCCCGGAAGCTCTCAGAATTTTTCCGCGAATTTTGCTGGTTGAAGCGAGTATGATGTCCAAGGGATTCACGCGTTGAAAGTTGTGGGATTCTAACAAGTGGATTGTGGATAATTCCGCCCGGCGCAGAATAGTTAACAAGTGGTTAATATTGTGAGATTGTTATCAACAAGGCAATCTCGGGAATGCATATACTCTCCATTATGGGGATAAGTCTTTGGTGTGTATAACGATGGATAACTTCATCCGTATTCCCGTCACCCAAGATAACAATTTGAATTTATTCAGGTAATTCTTTTTCTTCGCTTTGCCGATAAAGAAATATTGGTCAAGGCCATCTGATCCAGCATAAGAACCTGATTGCATTTTGATCCCGCTCACTGGCCTACAACACCATACTCAATTTATAGAAAGTTTTATTTAGAAGAATGCCTGTATCGAACACACAGCCGCTTATAAACGTATTAACGGGTCGTAAGTCACAGCGAAGACCAGTCTGGTTCATGCGTCAGGCGGGACGTTATCTGCCGGAGTATCGCAAGATCAGGAAACAAGCTGGCTCTTTTTTAGACTTATGTTATTCGCCACAGCTTGCTGCAGAGGTGACCCTGCAACCTTTGCGGCGCTATGATCTCGATGCGGCGATTATCTTCGCAGATATTTTGGTTGTCCCGCACGCGATGGGTAATGGCCTGTCGTTTATTGAGGGCGAAGGACCTAAGCTGGAAACTGTAAGGAGCAATTCTGACTTAGCGCGGCTGAAGTCCGGGTTGAGGTCCACGCAGTTTGAAAATGTCGCTGAATCAGTGAACAGGGTTCGCCGCGATCTGGACTCTTCCATTTCATTGATCGGATTCTGCGGAGCACCCTGGACTGTGGCGAGTTACATGGTTGAAGGCGGAAGTTCGGATCGTGAACTAGCAAGGAAGTTTGCTTACCAGCGCGAAGATTGGTTCAAGGAGTTGATCGCCCGCCTCGTTGAAAACTCAATAGAATATTTGTGCGTCCAAATTGAAGCCGGAGCCGATGTCGTGCAGATATTTGACTCATGGGCAGGTGAGCTTCCGGGAGACCTCCTGGCGGAATATTGTATTGGACCCATTGAGAAGATTGTTGCAGGCGTTAGGTCGAGGTTTCCGGCTGTGCCTGCTATCGTTTTTGCGAAAGGTGTTGGGCACCGGCATGGCGACATCTATTCAAGAACCAAGTGTCAGGCTATTGGTGTCGAGACCGAGTGCACTTTGGAGTTTTTGCAATCCATTCTGCCGGCGGATGCAGTGATTCAGGGAAATCTGGATCCGCTGCTATTGCTTTGCGATGACGCCGTGGTGCGCAGGGAAACGTTGAAACTTGTGAGTGCAATTCCCAGAAGCCGCCATATCTTCAACTTGGGTCATGGCATTAAGCAGCAAACGAATCCAGACATCTTGATGGCTGTCATCGAAACCGTTCGAGGCCATGACCATGGCTGAGTGGTTTCTGTGGCTGAAAGTCTTTCATATCGTATCCGTCGTGGCGTGGATGGCAGGGCTTTTTTATCTGCCGCGACTGTTTGTCTATCACTGCGGTGTGTCGCAGGGCAGCGAAGCGAGCGAGCTGTTCAAAGTGATGGAGCGACGCTTGATCGCAGCCATCATGAGGCCGGCAGCTTTAGCGAACCTGTTATCAGGCCTTTTGCTTTTCATTGCGGGCGGGTTTCAATTCTTGCAGGTG
>CADEEO010000058.1:8788-18837 GCA_902826365.1 uncultured Hyphomicrobiales bacterium
TGGCAATTGTGAGCCTTGTGTCAGGCGTTTGGCGTGTCATGTCGGGCGGATTTGAATTTTTGGTAGTCTGGGTGCTTGGCAAGTTGGCGGCGGTTTTCCTTCTTTGTGTGTACCATGGCGCGCTTGAAGGCTATCTCCGCCGGTTTGCCCACGACGAACGAGTGAGGAATGCCCGGTTTTTCCGCATCCTCAATGAAGTCCCAACCCTGCTGCTGGTCATTATTGTTGCGTTTATCGTGATTAAACCATTCCAATAATTTCTGTTGGTTCATTCCCCGAAGTTTGTTATAGAGGCAGCGAACAAAGGGATCATCGTCCCGTTTGCTTTCCCCGCCTCCATTTACCCGATCTGCCCTGGCGCTTCGTGGTTCATTTCTCACCCCTAATGTACTGATCCCAAAACATGACAAATATAGCCGAATTGAAAGATATCAAGCTTAAGGACCTTAAGCGGAAGACGCCTGCCGAGCTGGTGACCCTGGCGGAAGAGCTTGAGGTTGAAAACGCCAGTGCGCTGCGCAAGCAGGAGCTGATGTTTGCAATCCTGAAAAACCTGGCGGTGCGCGACATCGAAATCATTGGCGAAGGCGTTGTCGAGGTTCTGCAGGATGGATTTGGCTTCCTGCGCTCATCGGATGCAAATTACCTGGCAGGCCCCGACGATATTTATGTGAGCCCGAGCCAGATCAGAAAATTCACTTTGCGGACCGGCGATACTGTCGAAGGACAAATCCGGAGCCCGAAGGATGGCGAACGCTATTTTGCCTTAGTGAAAGTGAATACCATCAATTTTGAGGACCCGGAGAAAACCAAGCACAAGGTTCATTTCGATAACCTCACACCGCTTTATCCGGATCAGCGCCTGGAAATGGAAATTGCCGATCCGACGCGGAAGGATTATTCGGCGCGGGTGATCGACATCGTATCTCCGCTTGGCAAGGGCCAGCGTGGCCTGATCGTGGCGCCGCCGCGCACGGGTAAAACAGTTCTATTGCAAAATATTGCCCATGCGATTGCCACAAACCACCCCGAATGTTTCTTGATCGTGCTGTTGATCGATGAGCGGCCGGAAGAAGTCACCGACATGCAGCGCTCGGTCAAGGGTGAAGTTGTGAGCTCCACTTTCGATGAACCAGCAACGCGGCACGTGCAGGTGGCCGAGATGGTCATCGAAAAGGCCAAGCGCCTTGTCGAGCATGGCCGTGATGTGATCATCCTGTTGGATTCGATTACGCGCCTTGGCCGCGCCTACAACACGGTTGTGCCCTCTTCAGGCAAGGTTCTCACCGGCGGTGTGGATGCCAACGCCCTGCAGCGGCCAAAGCGATTCTTTGGCGCGGCGCGCAATATCGAGGAAGGCGGATCACTGACCATCATTGCGACGGCGCTGATCGACACGGGCAGCCGCATGGACGAAGTTATTTTCGAAGAGTTCAAGGGAACCGGCAACTCGGAAATCATTCTGGACCGCAAGGTGGCGGACAAGCGGGTCTTCCCGGCGATTGACATTCTGCGCTCAGGCACCCGCAAGGAAGAATTGCTGGTCAAGGCCGATCTTCTCAAGAAGACCTATGTTCTGCGCCGCATTCTCAACCCGATGGGAACGATTGATGCAATCGAGTTCCTTCTGGATAAGTTGCGCCAGACAAAATCCAATAGTGACTTCTTCGATTCCATGAACGCCTAAACCTAGTTCGCAATTCCCAATAGACACAGCGCCGCCAGCGCTTCAGCCGTGTTTGTTGCAGGGTTTGCGCAGGTCATGCCGCGGCAGACATAAAGCGTGGGCTTGCTGTTGTTTGTGGTTTTGCCATGAGCGGGATGATTTGCTGGCAGGCTCGAATTCGCCCCAATCACATGGATTGTCGCGTCCAGCCCAGCATATTTGAGCGCCAGCATCAGCATTTCGTTTTGTTCAGGATTTGCATCGTTGGTGAGAACGAGCTGGATTGTATCCTGAAGCACGAGCGCATTTTTCAGCAGGCCGGGCGCTGCGAAAGGATTTGACGCCGTCGCCGCCGCAAAGACCTCGACTATTTTCTCGGCCTTGATTTTGAAATTTTCATTTCCGGTGAGATGATAAAGATTGTTGTAGCTCTTGATCATGACAGAATTGGCGTTGGGTGTTGCGTCATCTTCGATGGTGCGGCTTTTGATGGGGAGCGCCGTGTGCTTTTGTGAGGCGTGGTAGAAGCCTCCCTCGGCAGTGCCCCAGTGATTGTCTTCGAGTGCCGCTGTGAGTTCCTGTACCTTGCTAACGTATGTGGCGTCACCGGTCAGGGCATGAAGTGCGAGGGCTGCGGCAATGAGGCTTGCATAGTCGTCCGCGGTGCCTTCATGGCGGGTGCTGCCGGCGCGGTGGCTGTGAAACAGCCTGTTTTCTTTCCAGAACAGGTTCAGGGCTTCGGAGAAAGCCCGTGTTGCAGCGTTGGCCCAGGCCTTATTGCCAAATACCAAGGACGCTTCGGCAAGAGCCGTGATGAAGAGGCCATTCCAGTCGGCGAGGATTTTGTCGTCATGCTGCGGCGGGATTCGTTTGTTGCGCACTGCCCATAATTTTGCGCGGGCGCTTGCCAGGATTTTTTCGTTTTCCGGCGTGTCGGGCGTCGTGTCATGGGTCCGGTTGAGAATGGTGTGGCCTTCCCAGTTCCCAGATGCAGTGACGTCATAGGCGGCGGGGAATATTTCAAGTTCGCCCGGCGTCAGTAATTTTTCTATCTCGGCCAGGCTCCAGACATAATACTTGCCTTCCTCGCCCTCTGAGTCGGCATCATAGCTGGAAGTAAAGCAGCCGTTCCCGCCTGTCATCTCGTGCAGGACAAATTCAATCGTGTGTTCAATGCGCGTGGCGTAAAGCGGGCTTCCGGTTTTGAGCCAAGCGCGGGTAAGCAGGCTCACATATTGGGCGTTGTCGTAGAGCATTTTTTCGAAATGCGGCGCCAGCCATTTAGGGTCAGTTGAGTAGCGCGCGATGCCGCCGGCCAGATGGTCGTAGATTCCGCCGTTGCTGATCTGCGTGAGTGTGGTGAGCACGGCCTCCCGGGCCTTCTCATTCCGGTTGCGCAGATAGACTTCCCAAAGAAACGTGAAGATGGGGGCTTGCGGAAACTTCGGCGCACCCTTGAGGCCGCCGTAGTGCGGATCGATGGCGTTGATGATGACGTCGGCCGCCTGATAGATTTGGGTGGCGGAAAGTTGGTTCGGGCCTGCCGCGTAGCGCGGCTGACTCAAGGCGGCGGAGATAGCTTCGGCGTTGTGCGTAACTTTGCTTCGCTCCTGCTGCCAGATGCGCGATATCTCGGTCAGGACGTGGCGAAAACTTGGCCTCCCATATTTTGCCTCCGGCGGGAAATAGGTGCCGCCCCAGAAGGGAAGTGCGTCCGGGGTCAGGAACATGGTGAGGGGCCAGCCTCCTTGTTCGCCCAGGCTGTGAAGGGCCGCCATGTAGATACGGTCGATATCGGGGCGCTCTTCGCGATCGACCTTTATGTTGATGAAGTTCTGGTTCATAAGACCGGCGGTGACCGGGTCTTCAAAACTCTCGTGGGCCATGACATGGCACCAGTGGCAGGCGGCATAGCCGACGGACAGCAGAATGGGCTGGTCGCGGGTTTTGGCCTCCTGAAGCGCCTGTTCACTCCACCCCATCCAGTGTACTGGATTATCCTTGTGTTGAAGGAGATAGGGGCTGGTTTCCAGGCTGAGACGGTTGTGTGACATGGTATCGATTCGAATCCGAAATGAATAATTCTGAGACAATTTTTGCGGTTTCCAGCGGCTCCGGTATGGCCGGAATTGCCGTCATCCGTATGTCTGGCGTCAAGGCTGGAAGCGTGCTTGCTTCCGTTGCGGGTTCCCTACCCTTACCTCGGCGAGCCAGCATCCGGCAACTGCGGCATCCGCAATCCCATGAGGCCATCGACCAGGGACTTGTGCTTTGGATGCCCGGCCCCCTCAGCGCCACTGGTGAAGACGTGGCTGAGTTCCATGTGCATGGTAGTGCTGCAGCGATTGAGGCGATGTTTGAAGTCTTTCGATCAGTTGATGGTGTGAGATTGGCGGAGCCCGGCGAATTTACCCGTAGGGCCTTTGTCAACGACCGGATGGATCTGGTGGAGGCGGAGGGACTTGCCGACCTCCTGCAGGCCCGCACCGAAGTGCAGCGGCGTATGGCCGTGCATCACATGCTTGGTCATGCCAGTTCCCAATATGAGGTCTGGCGGACAGAAATGATCTCGCTGTTGGCACGTCTTGAAGCGGCGATTGATTTTGTTGAAGAGGATGGCGTTGCCGCTGAAGCACTTGCTGATATCAGGCCTAAGACGCTTGATTTGGTAGCGCGCCTCAGTAGGGCCGCGGCGGAGGCAGATCGTGCGGGCGCGCTTCGCTCAGGCGTGAAAGTTGTTTTTGTCGGCGCGCCGAATGTCGGCAAATCGACCCTATTAAATTTGGTCGCCGCCCGGGAGGCAGCAATCGTTTCGTCACGTCCCGGCACTACCCGTGATGTCATTGAGGTCCCTATTGTCCTTGGCGGCATTCCCGTCATCCTGACGGACACGGCGGGCCTCCGCGCCGGGGCCGACGACGAGATCGAAGTCATCGGCATGCAGCGCGCCAGGTCTGAAGCCGCCGCGGCCGATCTGGTTGTCTGGGTGACCTCGGTTGACGTGGCGGGGGAGATTGAAAACGCGGTAGTCCCGGCACTGCGAGTTTTGAACAAGTCGGACCTACCGGGTGGGTCCCAGGGAATAGATTTGAAAGTTTCCGCCAAGACCGGCGAAGGCATCGCGGAGCTGATTGCCGAACTTGAAAAATTGGTGAGGGAACGATTTAGCGGCATGGAGCAGGCCTCGGTCATCCGTACACGCCACAGGGATGCGGTTGAAGAATCGATTCGGCTCCTCAACGAATCCCTTCTGCATGATGCGGGGCATATTGAACTCGCCGCGGAATGCCTGCGTAGGGCCTGTTTCAGCCTCGGCAGGGTCACGGGCCGGGTCGATGTCGAGGATCTGCTGGGGAAGATTTTCAGCGAATTCTGCATCGGCAAGTAACCTGTTTCACGTGAAACTTGTTTCGGCTTTGACCATTGACCGGGCTTGGACTAGAGAACCGCCATGAGCAGGAAGTTCGATGTCATTGTGATCGGTGGCGGCCACGCAGGTGTTGAAGCCGCAGCGGCATCGGCGCGGCTAGGCGCCAACACGGCTCTTGTCACCCACAAGTTTTCGACCATCGGCGAGATGTCGTGCAACCCTGCCATTGGCGGTTTGGGCAAGGGCCATCTGGTGCGCGAGATCGATGCGCTCGATGGCCTGATGGGCCGGGTTGCCGATCGTGCCGGCATTCAATTCCGTCTGCTCAATCGTTCGAAGGGCCCTGCAGTGCGTGGCCCCCGCGCCCAGGCGGATCGCAAGCTTTACCGCGCAGCCATGCAAGAGGAAATTCGCGAGCAAAGTAATCTGAGTGTTGTTGAAGCAGCGGTTTGCGGATTTGTTCTTGAGCAGGGCCGCGTGGTTGGCGTCACGACCGAGGCGGGCGAAGAACTGCTGGCCGGTGCTGTTGTTCTCACCACAGGAACATTTCTGGCCGGGTTCATTCATATCGGCGAGAAAAAGATTCCGGCGGGCCGTGTGGGTGAACCACCGGCCCAAGGCATTTCGCAACAACTACGATCAGCGGGCCTGCAATTGGGGCGCCTGAAAACCGGAACGCCGGCCCGGCTCGACGGCCGCACTATCAATTGGAGCACACTCGAAGAGCAAAAGGGCGATGCGGTTCCAGCGCCATTTTCCACGCTCACGGATTCAATCACCACGCCGCAGGTCTCCTGCTTCATCACCCAAACGACGGCGCGGACCCATGAGCTGATTGCCAGCAACATTCATCGCTCGCCGCTTTACTCCGGGCAGATTGAAGGAACGGGACCGCGCTACTGTCCCTCCATCGAAGACAAGATTCACCGCTTCAGGGACAAGTCATCGCACCAGATATTCCTCGAGCCGGAAGGACTCGATGATGACACGATTTATCCCAACGGCATTTCGACCTCGCTGCCGGAAGATGTTCAGGAGCAGTTTATCCGGACCATACCAGGGCTGGAGAAGGTTGCGATCCTGCGGCCGGGGTATGCCATAGAGTATGACTATGTGGACCCCCGCGAACTGACCAGCGGACTGGAAGTCAAAGCCCTGCCCGGCCTGTTTCTGGCGGGCCAAATCAATGGGACGACCGGCTATGAAGAAGCCGCCGCCCAGGGCCTGATCGCAGGCCTCAACGCAGCGCGCAAAGTGAGCGGGCAGACAGCGATCAGCTTCGACCGGGCCGGAGGCTATCTCGGCGTAATGGTTGATGACCTGGTGCTTCGCGGCGTGACCGAGCCCTACCGCATGTTCACCTCGCGAGCCGAATACCGGCTTTCGCTGCGGGCCGACAATGCCGATCAAAGGCTGACACCCAAGGGCATTTCCCTGGGCCTTGTTGGCGCCCGTCGTCAGAAACATTTTGCTCAGCGCATGAAGGTCCTGAACGGGGCGAGGTCCTTGGCCGAGCACTTGGGTATGACTTCGGCCGCTGCCGCCAAGCTGGGCCTGAAGGTCAATCAGGATGGGCAACGGCGTTCGGCGCTTGATCTCATGGCCATGCCGGAAGTAGGGCTCGGACGGGTTTGCGAGATCTGGCCGGAGATCGCAGTGTTGCCTGATTTTGCCAAAGACGGGCTATTCGCGGATTCGCTTTATGCGGGATACAGCGCCCGGCAATCGGCGGACATTCTGGCGCTCCGCAAGGAGGACCAGGTCAGCCTGCCCCATGATACGGACTACATGGCCCTGCCAAGCCTCTCGATTGAGATCCGGCAGAAACTCATGCGGGTGAAGCCCGGCACTTTGGGTCAAGCCTCGCGCATCGAGGGTATGACCCCGGCTGCGCTGGCCTGCCTGTTGGGCCATATCAAACGCCAGAGCCTGCGCAAGAGCGCCTGATGAATGCCCCGTATATTTCCGATGACGAGCTGGCGCGGCTGAATGTTTCACGTGAATCACTCCTCAAAATCGAAGCCTATGTCGAGCTGCTTCTGATCTGGCAGAGCAAAATAAACTTGATAGGGGCTTCGACGGTTGAGACGGTTTGGCGGCGTCATGTGCTGGATGCCCTGCAGTTGCTGCCGTTGATGCACAACAGAACCGAAGCCGTCGCTGACCTAGGTTCAGGCGCCGGCATTCCGGGCCTGATCCTGGCACTAGGCGGCAATCTCAGGGCCGATCTCTATGAGAGCAATGGCAAGAAGGTTGCCTTTCTGCGCGAGGCCATACGGCAGACAAAGGCCAACGTGAGAGTTCATCAAATACGCCTGGAAACACTTGAGGCGCATTTGCCGGAACGTATGCCGGATTATGTGACGGCGCGGGCCCTGGCGCCGCTTGAGAAGCTATTGCTCTGGGCGGAGCCCCTGCTGAAGCGGGGGGTCATTGGCCTCTTCCACAAGGGACAAGATGTGGACAGTGAAGTTAACAAGGCTACCAAATTATGGAAAATGGGCGCAATCATCAGGCATGCAAGCATGACCGATTCGGACGGTACTATTCTTGAGGTAAAGGAGATTACCCGTGTTTAATCAGAACCTGTCCCTAAGTCCCCGGATTCTCGCCATCGCCAACCAAAAGGGCGGGGTGGGTAAGACGACTACCGCCATCAACCTTGGAACGGCCTTGGCTGCGGTTGGCGAGACCGTTCTCATTGTCGATCTTGACCCACAGGGAAACGCCAGTACCGGGCTTGGCATCCTGCGCGGGCCCAAGCAAAAATCTTCCTACCATGTGCTCATTGGCGAGGCGGAACTTAACCAGGTCATCGTCGATTCAGGCATTCCCCGGCTCCACTGCGTGCCCTCCACCATTGATCTCCTGGGTGCCGAACTTGAGCTAGCAGATTTTGACCGCAAGGCCTACCGGTTGGCAGATGCCATCGCACGGCTTTCACGGCAGCAAAACAAGGCCCGCAACTACAGCTATATTTTGGTGGATTGCCCTCCCTCCCTTAATCTTCTGACGATAAACTCCCTCTCGGCGGCGGATGCGATACTGGTTCCCCTGCAGTGCGAATTTTTTGCCTTGGAAGGGCTGAGCCAGCTCCTGAAAACAGTTGAGCGGGTAAAGACAACTCTTAACCCAAAATTAACCATTCAGGGTGTTGTTCTTACGATGTTTGATCGGCGAAACAGCCTTTCCGACCAAGTGGCACAGGATGTTCGCAGCGTGCTTGGCGACAAGGTTTACCAGACAGTCATACCGCGCAATGTCCGCGTATCCGAGGCGCCCTCTTATGGGAAACCAGTCCTACTCTACGATAATGTCTGCTCTGGCTCCCAGGCCTATATCAAACTCGCATCGGAGGTTATTCGCCGTGAGCGCGAACTGCGGGCGGCGTGATCGATTCACTTCCGAAACAATCAGCACTACCCTGAGCCAGGGCAGTAGTTCCAGTATTTGAGGACAAAGAATCATGATGCAGGCACAAAAACGCAGGCTGGGCCGGGGGCTCGCCGCACTTATCGGCGACGATGTCATCGAAGCCGCCTCGCCCGAGGAATCCCGCGGCTTGCGCCATCTTCCCATTGAGCTGCTCCATTCAAATCCAAACAACCCCCGCAAGCAATTCAAGGAAGAAGAGCTTGAGGACCTTTCAAAATCCATCCGTGAAAAAGGCCTGCTGCAACCGATCGTAGTTCGCCAGCGGACCGATGGCGAATTTGAAATCGTTGCCGGCGAGCGCCGGTGGCGGGCTTCGCAGCGGGCGGGCCTGCACGAGTTGCCGGTTCTTATCCGCGATCTCAGCGACGGCGAAACGCTTGAAATAGCCCTCATTGAAAATATCCAGCGCTCGGATTTAAATCCGCTTGAGGAAGCGCGGGCTTACGGGCAACTGCTCGAGCAGTTTTCCTACACACAACAGCAACTCGCCGATTCGGTTGGCAAAAGCCGCAGCCACATCGCCAACACCTTGCGCCTGCTCACTCTGCCCGAATCAGTGCGCGCCTATATCGAAGATGGAAAACTCACGGCGGGCCATGCGCGGACATTGGTTGCCACTGATTCGCCAGCCGATCTTGCCAACAAGATCATCAGCCTTGGCCTTTCAGTCCGCGAGGCAGAAACACTCACGCGAAGCAACCCGGCGATGTCGACGCGCAAGGCCAAAGCCGCCAAGGATGCCGATACGCGGGCGCTGGAAAAACAATTGGCGGAAGCCATGGGACTTCGCGTTGAAATCAAAGCGCAGGGCCGAGAGGGCGGAACGCTTCTGATCAAGTACAAGACGCTGGATCAGCTTGACGGAATTACGTACCGGCTGATGAGCAAGAAGTGAATTAGCTAGTTGCTTCGCGCATCCCGCAAGCGGGCGCTGCGGCCCAAAGCCAACAGGGCACGGCTTACAAGCGCCTCGCCGAGATCGGGATGCTGGCGTGTCTGCAGAATTGCGCCGCAGATTTTTTCTTCAGCATTCAGGAGAGCGTCAATGTCCCAGGTCCTGAGTTGTATGGAAATCGAGGCGCGCCGTTTGAAAAAGATGCCGAAGCGCGGCGCCTGCACTACACTGTCGACGGTTGATCCCTGGGTAATTTGCGAAGCCATGCCTTGCAGTTTCACAATATGCTGAAGCACGGCGCTGAGGGTTCCCCGCCCGGCGCTCGCGGAGGCACCCACCGACATCACATAGCGGTCCACGTCATTCAACTTGCCTTCAAAAACCGCATCCAGCAAATCATCCATGGAGGCGTCCGATGTATCGCCGCAGATGGCTTGAACATCCTCAACTGAAATTGTCGTTTGGCCCTCGCAATAGTTAATGAGCTTGAGTGTTTCGCTTTCGGCCACTGCGCGCTCAAAGGACATGAATTCCAAAAGCCTTAGTATGGCTTCCTCTTCAATTGCCAAGCCGGATGACTTGATCAAGCGTTCCAGCCGGAACCGCAATTCATGCGACGACTCTTCATAAAGCGCCACGCTGGATGCAAATTGATGCTTTTCAACCAGTTTACGCTGGCGTGG
>CADEEO010000059.1 GCA_902826365.1 uncultured Hyphomicrobiales bacterium
GGCTTTTACCAGCGCTGCCGTCTCATCCATCGCGGAACGGCCAACGCCAATGACATCGCCGCCCGCCTTGGCGATTGCCACGGAAATGCCCTGGCCAATGCCGGTGTTGGCGCCGGTCACAACCACCCGCTTGCCCGCCAGGCTGAAAGCGGAAAAATCCGTCATTTCAACATTTCCAGCGGCACGGGATCGACATCGGTGTAATCAACATTATCGCCGGCCATGGCCCAGATGAAAGCATAGTTGGAGGTTCCAGCACCCGAATGGATCGACCAGGGCGGCGAAAGGGCCGCCTCTTCGTTCTTGATCACGAGATGCCGCGTCTCATCCGGCTCGCCGAGAAAATGAAAAACGCGCGCCGTTTCTGGCAGGTCGAAATAGAAGTAGACCTCCATGCGGCGGTCATGCACGTGGCAGGGCATGGTGTTCCACACGGATCCTTCCGCAAGCTGTGTGATGCCGGCGACGAGCTGGCAGGTCTTCACGCCGTCCGCATGGATGAACTGGAAGATCGAGCGTTCGTTCGAGGTCTTCTGGCTGCCGAGATCAAGCCGCTTGGCATCGGAAATCGCGATGCGTTTTGTCGGATGGGCCTGGTGCGCCGGGGCGCTCAGCAGGTAGAATTTCGCCGGAGAAGAGGCATCCTTCGACGCGAAGCTGACGCTTTCGGTGCCCATGCCGACATAGATCATGTCGCGCGCCGCAAGCTCATGGGCCTTGCCGCCGGCCAGCACGGTTCCGGCCCCGCCCACATTGACCGCGATCAGTTCGCGGCGGTCGAGAAAGTTCTTGGTTCCGGTGGGCTTGATCGCCGCCAGTTCCAAAGCCTCCGTCACAGGCATTGCGCCGCCGACGATCATGCGGTCGTAATGCGTGTAGGTGAGGCTGATCCGTCCGGGCTGGAAAATATCCGCAATGTGGAAGTGGCGGCGCAGTTCGCCGGTCGTCATGGCGGCGGCGGCCTCAGGATCGATGGCGTGGCGGGACGAATAGTTCATAGGTGCTGGCATTTCAGGCTATTTCTCCATGTCTAGGTGGTCTTGGCCGGCTCACCGGCAGCCAGATACTCGGCCTGCTGGCTGGTCAGCCGTGTGCGGTAACGGTTCTGCGCCGCGACCAGATGGGCACGCATGGCATCGCGCGCCGCCTGCGGATTGCCGGCGGAAATGGCGTTGAGGACCAAAAGGTGTTCGCGCTGCAGGCCGGCCAGATACTCCACCGACAGGACTTCCACCGAATACCATGGCGAGCTGCGGTCGCAGGGAATGGTCCGGTCGCCGAGCGCGTCGAGTATCTCGACATAAAAAGGATTATTGGTCGCCGATGCGACCTCGCGGTGGAATGCGAAATCGGCCTTGCCGGTCGGCTCGCCGAGCTTGAGCAGGCGCTCGAACTCGAAGAACGCCTCCTGGATGCGGGCCTCCTGCGCGGCGTTGCGGCGCTGGGCCGCGAGGCCGGCGCTCTCGATTTCGATGCCCATACGCACCTCAAGCACGTTGATCGCCTGGCTGACCTTCTTGATCTCCTGGCTCAGCGATCCGAAGACGACCGCCGGATGCTCGAGCACGAAGACGCCCGCGCCCTGGCGCGGCTCGACCAGCCCGTCGGCGGCGAGGCTGGCGATTGCCTCGCGGATCACGGTGCGCGACACGCCGAAGGTTTCGGTGAGCCGGCCTTCCGTCGGCAGCTTCTGGCCCGGCGCGATCTCGCCCGCCAGCACCTGCGAACGCAGGGCTGTTACCACGCGCTCGGAGAGCTTGGGCCGGCGCTCGCTGCGAATGCCTGGGTCAATGTCGGCCATATGCCTCTCCTATTTGAACACGCCGGGCAGCCACAGCGACAGCGCCGGGATGTAGGTGACGAGGCCGAGCACCACGAGGCCTGCGCCATAGAACGGCCAGATCGACCGCATGGCCTCCCAGACGCTGATCTTGCCCACCGCGCAGGCGACGAACTGCACCGCCCCCACCGGCGGCGTGTTCAGCCCGATGCCGAAGTTCAGGATCATGATGACGCCGAAGTGGACCGGATCGATGCCATAGGCCTGCGCCACCGGCAGGAAGATCGGCGTGCAGATGATGATCGTCGGCCCCATGTCCATGAAGGTGCCAAGCGCCAGAAGCAGCACATTGATCAGCAGCAGGATGATGATCGGGTTTTCGGAGATCGTGTTCATCCAGGCAACAAGCGCCGCCGGCACCTTGAGAAACGCCATGAGCCAGGAAAAGGCGGCAGCCATGCCGATGATCAGGAGCACCATGGCCGTGGTGCGCACCGCGCCGAAGGTGGCGTGCTTGAAATCATTCCAGGTCATTTGCCGGTAGACGAAGACGGTCACGAACAGGGCGTAGAGAACGGCGATGCAGGAGCTTTCCGTCGCGGTGAAGATGCCGGAGCGCACGCCGCCGAAAATGATGGCGATGAGCAGCAGGCCGGGGATTGAAATGAGGAAGAAGCGCCCCACAGCCTGAAATCCAGGAAATGCCTCGACCGGATAGCCGCGGCTGCGCGCCACGAAATAGGCCGTCACCATCAGGGCCAGGGCATAGAGCAGCCCCGGGATGATGCCGGCGGTGAACAGGTCGGCGATGGAAATTTTTCCGCCGGCCGAAATCGAATAGATGATCATGTTGTGCGATGGCGGAAGGAGCAGGGCGATCAATGCTGCCATCGAGGTGACGTTGACCGCATAATCGGCGCCGTAGCCGCGGGCCTTCATCTGCGGGATCATCAGCCCGCCGACGGCGGCGGCTTCGGCAACCGCCGAACCCGAGATGCCGCCGAACAGCGTCGCGGTGACGATATTGACCTGCCCCAGCCCGCCGCGGATGTGGCCCACCAGCGAGGCGGCGAAGGCCACGATCTTCTGCGCGATGCCACCGCGCACCATCAGGTCGCCGGCGTAGATGAAGAAGGGGATAGCCAGCAGCGAAAATACGCTCATGCCCGAATTCAGCCGCTGGAACACGATCAGCGGCGGCAGGCCCATGTAGAGCACGGTGGCGAAGCTGGAGACGCCGAGGCAGAAGGCAATCGGCGTGCCGATGAGCATGAGCAGGGTGAATACGCCGAAAAGAATCAGGATTTCCATGGCTTCAGACCTTCACATTCGCTGCATCGAGTTCGGCGGCGACTTCCGTTGGCGCCAGTTCGTCCAGGATATCGTCAATCGGAGAGCCGGCGAACCGCAGCACGATGCGCTCCAGCGAGAAAAGGCTGATGAGGATGCCGCCTGCGACCACCGGCACATAGTCCCAGCCGCCAGAAATGCGCAGCGACGGCAAGGTTGTATTCCAGGTGAGGCTGACAAGCTGCGATCCGTACCAGACCATGCCGATGCCGAAGGCGAAGGCGACAATGTCGGAGATCATCCGCAGCCATTTCTTGCCGCTTTTGGGCAGCACATAGAGCAGCACGTCGAAGCCAAGATGGTAGTTCTCGCGCACGCCCACAGCGGCGCCGAGGAAGATGAACCAGCTCATCAGCATGACGGCGCCGGGCTCGGTCCAGCTCGGCGAGTCGTTGAGGATGTAGCGGCAGAACACCTGCCAGGCGACCATGACCGTCATCGCGACGAGCCCGAGGCCCGCCAGCCAGAGCGACAGCGCGCTGAGCCTTGCCAGCAAACCACCTAGTTTTTCAAGACTGGCCGTCATGATCCGCTCCCCGAAATGAGGGGCGGGCAGGAGAACCTGCCCGCCCGCCTTGTTACTGCACGGCCTGCACGTCGGCCACCATCTTCTTCAGCACATCGTCGGTGACATGCTTTTCATAGACGGGCTTCATGGCGTCAATGAACCCCTGCTTTTCCGGCATGGTGATCAGCGCACCGGCGGCTTCCACCTTCTTGCGGGACTCGCCCACCTTGGCGGCCCAAAGCTCGCGCTGCTTGGCGACGCTGTCTTTCGCGGCCTGCTTGAAGATTGCCTGGTCCTCCGGCGTCAGCTTGTCGAAGGCGGCCTTGTTCATCACAAAAACCTCCGGCAGGATCGTGTGCTGGTCGAGGGAGTAATTCTTGGCCACCTCGAAATGCTTGGCGGTGTCGTAGCTGGGGAAGTTGTTTTCCGCCCCGTCGATGACGCCGGTTTCGATTGCCGAGTAGACTTCGCCGTAGGGCATCGGCGTCGCATTGGCGCCCAGGGCGGCCACCATGTCGACGAAGATGTCGGACTGGATGACGCGGAACTTCAGGCCCTTCATGTCGGCCACTGAATTGACCGGCTTGGTCTTGTTGTAAAAGGACCGGGCGCCCGCATCGTAGAATGCCAGCGCAACCAGGCCTGCCGGCTCGAACGCCGCCTTGATCTGGTCGCCGATGGCTCCGTCCATGACCTTATGCATGTGTTCTTCCGAACGGAAGATATAGGGGAGGGCCGGGACGATGGTTTCCTTGACGGTGCCGTTGAACGGCGCCAGCGAGACGCGGTTGAGCTCGATCACGCCCGAGCGCACCTGCTCGATCGTGTCCTTCTCTTCGCCGAGCTGGGCCGAATGATAGACCTCGACGGCGTAGCGCCCGGCGGTGCGCTCCTTCACCAGCGCGCCGAAGTATTTAACACCTTCGACGGTTGGATAACCATCCGGATGGGTATCCGACGATTTAAGGACTGTCTGGGCGGAAGCCGCTCCGATAGCGAACGAAGCGGCGACCAGCATGGCGGCCGTGAATTTCGAAAAGTGCAACATGTATTCCTCCCATTTTGGAACCGGGCATATGCCCCTCATAACCGATACGCCCTTTTCGCAAGCGTATAGGCAAGCTCGTGCGCCACTTCATGCGCTTCATTTTCATTGATCCGGTGTTCGGCAACCAGCCGCGCCAGAAAAGCGCAATCGACGCGGCGCGCCACATCATGGCGAGCGGGTATAGAAGGGAAGGCGCGCGTGTCGTCGTTGAAGCCGACGGTATTATAGAATCCCGCCGACTCCGTGGTCATTTCGCGGAAGCGGCGCATGCCCTCGGGGCTGTCGTGGAACCACCAGGCGGGGCCCAGCTTGAGCGCCGGATAGACGCCGGCCAGCGGCGCCAGTTCGCGGGCGTAACTCGTCTCGTCGAGGGTGAACAGGATAATTGTGAGATCGCGCTCCAAGCCCACCAGAT
Organism: uncultured Hyphomicrobiales bacterium; assembly: GCA_902826365.1. Taxonomy (GTDB): domain Bacteria; phylum Pseudomonadota; class Alphaproteobacteria; order Rhizobiales; family Aestuariivirgaceae; genus Aestuariivirga. Next base: position 5,102 of record CADEEO010000059.1, read on the forward strand.
CAAGCAGCGGCTTCAGCGCGCTCACATAATCGGTTGAGGTTGGAATATCGAAACCCTTGTCGCGGCCGAATTTGGCCAGCATCGCCGCTGAATGATTGCGCCATGAACCGGGATGAATTTGCAGGACTAACCCATCGTCAAGGCTCATCTTCGCCATTTCGGTGAGCATTTGGGCGCTGAACAGGCGCTTGTCTTTTTCTCCGGCCCGCATGTTTCGGACGCGGTCGAACAGGCTCGCGGCTTCGGTGGCGCTGAGGTTTGCCGTCTCGGCGGTTAGATGCCCGTGGTCTGACGAGGTAGCGCCGAAGCTCTTAAAATAGGCCCGGCGTTTGCGGTGCGCTTCCAGATAGCCATTCCATGTGCCGGTGTCGCAGCCGGTGATCTCGCCCAGCTTGTCGAGATTCTTGGCAAAACCGTCGAAGTCCGGGTCGATGACACTGTCGGGCCGGTAGGCGGTGATGACCCGGCCCTTCCAGCCGCTGTCCCTGATCCTGGCATGCCACTTCAGATCGTCGAGCGGGCCTTCGGTGGTGGCGATTACCTCGATGTTGAAGCGTTCGAAAAGGGCGCGGGGGCGGAAGCCGTCCCGGGCAAGGCAGTCCGCGATCCGGTCGTATTGCGCATTGGCATTGGCGGCGGTGAGCGGTTCATCGATGCCGAACAGGGATTGCAGCACATAGTCGAACCACAAACGGGTGGGCGTGCCGCGGAACAGATGATAGTGCCCGGCAAAGCGCCGCCAGATGGTTCGCCCATCGGTTTCAACCGGCGTCCCGTCAAGGCAAGGCACCCCAAGGTCCTCAAGGCGGACGCCCTGGCTGAACAGCATGCGGTAAACATAATGATCGGGAGCAATTAGCAGTCCGGCCGGATCGGGGAAGGGTTCATTCAGTGCATACCAGCGGGGATCCGTATGGCCATGGGGACTGACGATTGGCAGTCCGGCCACCCGCTCATACAGGCCACGCGCAATTGACCGGACGCCCGGTTCGGCGGGAAACAGCAGGTCTTTATGAATAAGCGTCTTGGGCAACTTGCCCTTCCTCCCTGAAACCCCGAGTCTTGTGCTCGCTACTTGTTTCTTTATGCCCGAAACCCGCAATGTCAATATACGACTTTAGTAATGTTGTATGACAACTTGCTTGCCCTGCCATTTTGCGTGGTGTAGGCATTTGCATCGATAAAACGCCGGGGCGGGAGGGCCTTGATGACGGTCATGCGTGCGCGGCTTTCGGACCGGGTCCTGCCATCAATCAGCACGGCCATGGTGCCGGCCTATGACCGCAGCCGGGTTTCTCCCGGCATCGTTCATCTCGGCATCGGCGCCTTCCACCGCGCCCACCAGGCTGTCTATGTCGATGACTGCCTCGCGGCGGGCGACACAGGCTGGGGCGTTATCGGCGCTTCGCTCCGCAGCCCCGCAACCCGCGATGCACTGAAGCCTCAAAACGGACTCTACACGCTGGCGGTACGTGGCCGCGACGGCGAGCAGCTTCGCGTCATCGGATCCATTGTGGGTTTCATGGTCGCCCCGGAAGCGCCGGAGGACCTGCTTGCAAGCTTGTGCAATCCAGGCATCCGCATCGTCACTCTCACCGTCAGCGAAAAGGCCTACTTGCGAAATGCCGCTGGTGATCTCGACGCCGCGCATCCCGGCATCGTTGCCGACCTTGCAAATCCCGGCAGGCCGCAAACCATTTTCGGATTTCTCGCCGAAGCAATTGCACGGCGCCGGTCGGCGGGCCTCATGCCGTTCACCATCCTGTGCTGCGACAATCTCCCGTCCAATGGCGCGGTGGTTTCTAGGCTGCTGCAACAATTCTGTACACTGAGGAATGCGGAGCTTGCCTGCTATGCCGAGGGGGAGATCGCCTGCCCATCCTCCATGGTTGACCGCATCGTGCCTGCGACCACCGGTGAAGACCGGCGCCGGGTTTCCGAAGCGCTGGGGTTCGAAGATGCCTGGCCGGTTATCACCGAACCTTTCCGCCAATGGGTGATCGAGGACCGCTTCACGATGGGGCGGCCGCGCTGGGAAGAACACGGCGTTACCATGGTGCGTGACGTGGCTCCCTTCGAAGAGATGAAGTTGCGGTTGCTCAATGGCGCCCATTCGGCCACTGCCTATCTCGGACTCTTGCTTGGCCGGGAGACCGTTGCGCAAGCCTTCGGCGACAGCCGGATCAGGCGCTTCGTGCAGGGCCTTTGGGCCGAAGCCATCCCGACGCTGAGGTCAGGTGCCGGCCTTGATCCCCAGGCCTACATCGCCGAACTGGCCCAGCGCTTCGACAATCCTGCGCTGGTGCACCGCACCGCCCAGATAGCCACCGACGGAAGCCAGAAGCTGCCGCAGCGCATCGTTGCTTCAGCCCTTGCCCAGCTTCAGGCTGGCCGCCCGACGGATCATCTAGCGCTGGCCATGGCCGCCTGGATGGCCGCAGTGGAGACTCGCGGCCGCATCTTGCCCGTGGGACATTTCGCCGATCCGCTTGATCAAAAGCTCACGGAGATTGCCAATAAGCGCATGACCGCGCAGGACACGGTAAATGCCGTCTTCGACTCCGCGGGTTTTGCCAACGGCTCCGTCCATCGCGACAGGCTGAAAGCACTCACCGCCCGCCATCTCGAAACGATCCGCAACCGCGGCGTGGAAATTGCGCTCGCGTCGCTCAGCACCCAAGAGGCAACCCCATGAAAGAGACTTGGCGCTGGTTCGGCCCTGATGATCCCGTAACGCTGGCCCATGCGCGCCAGGCGGGCGCCACCGGCATCGTCACGGCGCTTCACCAGATCAATGATGGCCGCGCCTGGCCACGTGAAGAAGTGATGAAGCGCAAGGCTCTGATCGAGGCGGCGGGCCTCACATGGTCGGTGGTTGAAAGCATCATCGTGCACGAGGACGTCAAGACCCGCACCGGCAATTTCCGAAAGCTGATCGACAATTACAAAGCCTCGATCCGCAGTGCCGCCGCCGCCGGCATCCGCGTTGTCTGCTACAATTTCATGGCGATCACCGACTGGACCCGCACCGATCTGGAGTTTGTCATGCCGCATGGCGGCACGGCGCTGCGTTTCGACATCATTGAACTCTGCGCCTATGACGTGCTGATCCTAAAGCGGCCCGCGGCCGAGCAGGACCATCCCAAGGCCCGCATCGAGACGGCGCGTCTACGCCTTGCGGCGATGAGTGAAAGCGACACTGCCAGGCTGGAGCGCAACCTCATCGAATGGGTGCCGGCCCGCGAATTTGTCTACGACCGACAGAGTTTCCGCCGCATGCTCGACACTTATAAGGAGATTTCCGCCGAGGGCTTCCGCGCGAATCTTTTTGAGTTTCTGGGCGAAATTGTGCCCGTGGCGGAGGCGGAGGGGGTTCGCCTTGCCATACATCCCGACGACCCGCCCTTTCCGATCTTCGGCCTGCCGCGCGTTGTTTCCACTGCCGCCGATGCGCGCGCCCTGCTTGCGGCGCAGCCCTCGCCCAGCAATGGGCTTACATTGTGCACCGGCTCCTACGGCGCCAATGGACAGAACGATCTGGTCGGGATGGCGAAGGAATTCGCTCCCGCCGTTCACTTTGCCCATCTGCGCAATGTGACCAGGGAGCCGGATGGCTCCTTCCACGAGGCGGAGCATCTGGGAGGCGATGTGGATATGGTCCATGTGGTGGCGGCATTGAAAGCCGAAGAACGGCGGCGCAAGCAGGAAGGCCGCGCCGACTGGGAAATTCCGCTGCGGCCCGACCACGGCCACGCCATCGTCGATGACATCGGCAAAAAAACCAATCCCGGATACTCCTGCATCGGCCGCCTGAAGGGCCTCGCTGAACTGCGCGGCATCATGCGCACGCTGGACGCCCTGACATGAGCACGCCATCGCGTCTTCGTGTGGCCGTCATCGGCCTTGGCATGGCATCGGCCCCGCATGCCCGGAGCCTGACGGATCTGCGTGACAAGGTGGAGATCGCCGCGGTCTTTAGCCCATCGCTGCAGAGGCGCAAAGCGTTCGCGGCAACCTGGGGATTTCCGGCTGTTGACAGCATTGAAGCGATTTTCGCCGACTCCTCCATCGCAGCAGTGCTGCTGCTGACGCCGCCCAACACCCATCTCGAACTGGTGCAACAGGCTGCCGCCGTTCGCAAACACATTCTGCTGGAGAAGCCTCTCGACATTAGCATGGAGCGGTCGAAGCTGCTGGTGAAGACAGCGGAAGAGGCGGGTGTGAAGCTCGCCGTGGTCCTGCAGAACCGCTTCCGGCCCACCTGCGAGAAACTTTCCGCCCTGATCGCGGAGGACAGGCTTGGCGACCTCGTGAGCGCATCGGCGCGCATCAACAACTGGCGTCCGCAAAGCTATTACGATCAGCCGGGCCGCGGAACCAGGGCACGCGATGGCGGCGGCGTGCTTCTCACCCAGGCCATTCACACGCTCGATCTTCTTGTCGCTTTTGCTGGCCTTCCCGCAGAGGTCAAGGTCTTTAGCACTACGAGCCCGGTGCACCGCATGGAAACCGAGGACCTGGCGATGGCCGCCCTCCGTTTTGCCGGCGGCGCAATTGGAAGCATCAGCGCCACCACCTGCGCCTATCCGGGTTTTCCCGATGCAATCGACATCATCGGAACGAAAGGCACGGCGCGGCTGGAAGGCGGACAACTGGAAGCACGGTTTCATGACGGGTCTGAAGTGAGCTTAAACGACGGCACCGCAGGCAACGGGGCGGGCGCCGATCCCATGGCCTTTTCACACGAGCATCACCGCGCCGTGCTCGCCGATTTTGTCGATGCCGTTGCCTCAGGGTGCGCGCCAAGGGTGAGCGGGCGCGAAGCCCTCAAGGTGCATTCTCTCATTGCAATGATTTTGCAATCAGCCCGCAGGTGCCAGGAAAGCGCCAGCGGATAATGTTCAGAATGACCATATCAGCAACGTAGCAAGCCCAAGCAGCAAGCCCATGCTGAAGATGTCGGTGGCGGTCGTGAGGAAGATGCTCGACGCTGTGGCGGGATCGGCGCCATAGCGCTTGAGCGTCAGCGGCACCAGGGCGCCGCAGATGCCGCTTACTGTGCATGAGCCAATCATCGCGAGAAACACCACAATGGCAAGCATCAGCGCATCAGGCGACTGCTGGCTCGTCGCCGTAACGTACATGGCCACGCCCGCAACGAGGCCGACGGGCCCGCCATTCAACGCGCCCAGCACGCCTTCCTTGGTAATCAGCTTCATGCCGTCGCCGTTCCTGATCTCGCCCAGCGTGATGCCGCGCAAAGTCACCGCCAGTGCCTGACAGCCGGTATTGCCCGACTGTCCGGCCAGCACCGGCAGAAACGCAGCCAGAATCACCAGTTGATCAATTGTGCCCTGGAACAGCGCCACCACGGCGCCGGCCAGAAAGGCGGTCAGCAGATTGAGCTGGAGCCATGGGTGGCGGAAACGGAAGGCGCGCCAGAGAGGCGTGGAAATGCGCTCCTCCCTTTCCACGCCCACCATGCTGCCGGCCTGCGCCGTGATTGCGAAAGCTTTGGCCTCGAACAGCGTTTGGCCGCGCACCAGGCCGAGCAGTGTGCCGTCGTCGGCGCACACGGGGTATACCGGATAGTGGCGGGCCAGGGTGAGCTGCATCGCATCGGATTGCGTCATGCCGGCGCGAAAGGTGAATACGTCCCGCAGCATGACGTCGGCAAGGGGCGTGGTGCGGCTGTTGAAAAGCAGGTCCCGCATCGTCACCAGGCCAAGCAATCTGCCGGCGGTATCCACGACATAGCCATATGTAACCACCACGTTCTTCAGCAGCTTGCGCAAGGCTTCAATGGCCTCGCCCACGCTTATGTCCGGTGGGAGGACCGACTGGGCCGGCTCCATCATGCGGCCGATGGTGTCGGGAGCGAAGCCCTGATTGCGCTGCCATTGCCGCGCCAGTTCGGGTGTTGCGGCCTCCAATATGGCATGGCGCCGCTCCGGCTTCAGCGTGGCCAGAATGTCCTGTACGAAACCCTGATTAAGCCGCACCAGCGCTTCATAAGCGATGGAAGAAGATACGGTAGTGAGCAGGCGGCCGGCCGCTTCGGGGCCATGCGCCTGCAAACTATGCACGAGCGTGCCGAGCTCCTCGGTCATGATATTGACTGGCGTAACAATGGGCAGCGTGTCAGACGGCATGGGGCATAGTCCTCTAGGGTTAGGTGCCTGCCTCGAAGGATAGCAACGGAACAAGGATTTTGATAAGAAGTAATTGCGGTATTCGGCGCCTATCCCGAAGGAACGAGACAGGGCTTTGCTTTTCCACTGTAGGATTTATACATCCCGGACGCTTTATCGAACGAAGCATATTTTGCCGCGCAGTACTCGTTCCAAGCGACCGATCCCGGCGCCAATAAGGGAGTCCTTTTCCGGCGCGCGGTGTCTCGCGCTGGAGCGACTACCACTCTTTTGGCGGTCTTCTCGGCGTTTTTTTCGTTCGAAACATCCGAAGCCCCAAGGGTGTATTGGGTTATGCAGGACTTAAACGCATTGCGATAGCCAGCCTGCCATTGGTCTACGTCAAGCGTTCTGCTATCGGCATAATCCTTGGCAAAAAGCTCACAATAGGTCTGGGGGCCTGTAAATGCCGGAGCCGAAATTCCGCTCATTATGCCTACAGTGGCCGCCACAAGTAAAATACGCATTACAATTATTCCTTGGATCGCCGTTGAGGAATATCCTTTCCAAACGAGCGCGCTGCTCTGTCGAATTACTACCACTTTTCATGTTTTTTATCAATGGGTTGGAGAAAAAATAGGCTGGCGCGGGGAACTGACCTGGCGCAAGGCGAAATCCTTGCCTGCATCGTTTGGGCCTCCAGCCAGAACCAGTCTTCCCGTCACAGCACCGGGCTTCCTTGGCTTCTGCAGCCTGTGCGGGATGTCTATCAATTCATCTGAATGAACGCCGACAAGGCAAAGCGGAATCTTCCAGCGATTTTGCCTCGGGCGGTCGCTGGGGCCAGGTCCGGATTTGCTGCTGGCAAACAGCTTTGACCAAATTCAATGCCGGGCTACAATCCGTCGCTGGATTTGGCCGGACGGGCGGCCAGACCCAGTTCCGTCTCGCCCCATTCGCACGGCATCCTTCAGAAAACCATGAGTCCAGCATATCCATGTCTGCTTAAGCGATGATCACAAATGCGTATCTCCTCGACAAAATTCAAAAGCTCGGCTTGGCCAACCGCGAAGCCCTTCCACACCTGAAGGCCATAAGAAGTTCCGCTATTACGCCATCGGAAGGGATTGTCCTTTGCAATGTGCGCGACGAGGCGGACCTGCTGCCCCACTTCTTGAAACACTACAGGGCAATCGGCGTAAAAAGGTTCGCATTCGTCGACAACGGATCTGCTGATCAGACGCTGCCTTTTCTTCTCGACCAAAATGATTGCGACGTGTTTCAGTTCGCAGGAAGCTACGAATCCGCCAAGGCAGGAACGATATGGAAGAATCTTCTGATACTAACCTATCTGCGCGCCAAGTGGTTTTTCAATGCGGACGTTGATGAGCACGCGGTTTACGATGGTTGGCCCAATATCGGGCTGGACGAATTTGCCAACAGAATGAGCGCAACGGGTAGAAGTGCCGTGACCGCGCTGATGGTTGATATGTATAGCGGCGGGCCTGTTGCCGAAGCGCATGTTAAGCCCATTGGGAGCTTGCTGGAAGCGTGCCCATTTTTCGACGGAGACGGCTATCGGGTGATGTTGCCGGAAAACTGGCGCGAGGATAGCTGGCCAAGAATGAATGCAACCGGAGGCCCTGTCGAAAGGGTTTTCGGCAGGGAACGCTTTGGCTGGTTGGCAAAAACCCCGCTGATCCTGGAGCCAAACATCTACTTTCAAGACCCGCATACGGTGCTTCCAATTGGCCTGAACTTCACGCCAATGGAAATGGTGCTGCTGCATTTTCGCTTCTCCGCGGCATTGGCGCAAAAGGTCGCCCGCGTTTTGGAGCATCGCGGTCATAGACCGCGTGACATCGATAAATATCAAAAAATGGGCATCAAGATGAAAGAAGACCCTGAATTCAGTTTTTGGTATTCCGGTTCGGTTAAATTTGAAAGTCCCCAGCAGTTTATTGAAAGAGAAATGATTGGCCCGAAAAGCCTGGCGCGGTGATGACCGCGGGATCGCAGTCTGCGGCATCGGCGGATTCGAAACAAGCCAGATACACGGGCTTGGACGGTTCACTTCTCAGAGCGCAAGATACTTGTTTTTGAGTTCCTTGTCGGAGAGAACGTCCTTGGCGGAACCATCGAACACGATCTGGCCCATATCGAGAATCAAAGCCCGGTTTGCCAGTTCCAATGCAGCCATGGCGTTCTGTTCAACAATAATGGTGGTGATGCCGAGCTTCTTGATCTCGCGCACGATGCGTTCGATCTCCTGCACGATGACCGGCGCTAGCCCTTCATAAGGCTCGTCAAGCAGCAGCAGCTTCATGTCGCGCGCCAGCGCCCGCGCCACCGCCAGCATCTGCTGCTCGCCGCCGGAGAGCGTCACGCCCTCCTGCGTGCGCCGCTCGGCAAGGCGTGGAAAATGCTCATAGATCCGCTCCAGCGGCCATCCCTTTGGCTCGGTGATCTGGGCAAGGATCAGGTTCTCCTCCACGGTCAGGCCGGAAATAATGCGGCGGTCCTCCTGGACCAGTTGAACACCCAATTGCGCCGCCTGAAAATCCCTGAGCTTATGCAGCGGCTTGCCGTCCAGCCATATCTCGCCGTGCTTGAGTTCGGGATTGCCGGCCCGTGCCAGGGTGCGCAGCGTCGAGGTCTTGCCCGCGCCGTTGCGGCCGAGCAGGGCGATGACATCTCCTTCCGCGAGGTCGAAGCTGACCCCCTGGACGATGTAGCTCTCGCCGTAATAGGCGTGAATGTCGCGGACGCTGAAATAGGCTGGCGCGGCTGCGGCGGCATCAATATCCGGCATGGTCATCTCGTTCATCAATGGACTCCCCCAAGATAGGCTTCTTGAACCTTCGGATTGCCCCTGACTTCGTCGGGAGGGCCGTCGGCGATGATCCTGCCCTGCGCCAGCACCGTGATGCGGTCGGCGAGCGAGAACACCACGTGCATGTCGTGCTCAATAATGACCTTCGTCATCCCGCGGCCTTTGATCTTTTTCAAGAGCTCTATGGTGGAGTTCGTGTCGTGGCGCGACATGCCGGCGGTCGGCTCATCCAGCAGCAGCAGGCGCGGTTTTTGGACCAGGCCCATGGCGAGCTCAAGCCGGCGCTTGTCGCCGCGCGACAGGCTTGCCGCAATGGCATCGCGCTGATCGGCCAGCCCGACATCATCGAGCCAATGCAGCGCCTCGTCGCGGATGCCGGTTTCGCTCGACACCGGGCGTATCGCATTCAGCCGGAACGATCCGTCACGCTTCGCGAACGCCGGGACCATGACGTTCTGAAGCAGCGAAAGGTCGGAAAATATTTCCGGCGTCTGAAACACCCGGACAACGCCCATCTGGTTAATTTCGTGCGGCAGCTTGCCGGTGATGACCTGGCCGTCGAAGACAACGGCTCCGGTGTCCGGAGCGAGCCGGCCGATGCATACATTCAATAAGGTGGATTTTCCGGCGCCATTCGGCCCGATGATGGCATGCGTAGTGCCCTCCTGGACCTGGAGGTCGACATCGGACAGGGCATGTAGCCCGCCGAAGCTCTTGTGGACGTCGGCGACATGCAGGACGATGTTCGGAATAGGCATGGTCTTACTCCGCCGGTCTGGGATGGGCTGCCAAAACCTTCTTGCCGTCGCCGGGCCGCCTGCCAAACAGGTTCCAGATGCGCCGCAGCCCTTCCATGATGCCGCCGGGCAGGAAGATCACGATCAGCATGAAGACGACGCCGAGCGTCAGATTCCAGCCGTCGCCGACGAACAGCACCAGAAATGACACGACCGGCTGTTCGACCGCATCGGGCAGGAAGCCAAACACATCGTGCAGCGTGGCGTCGCCGAAGGACGAGAAGATGTTCTCAAAATACTTGATGACGGCGGCCCCCAGAACCGGACCGACGAGCGTGCCGACGCCGCCGAGAATGGTCATCAGCACGACTTCGCCGGAGGCCGTCCACTGCATGCGCTCGGCGCCGACCAGCGGGTCGGTGGCAGCCATGAGCCCGCCGGCGAGCCCCGCGTACATGCCGGAGATGACGAACGCCGCAAGCAGGTAGGGACGCGTATTGAAGCCGGTGTAGCGCATGCGATTCTGGTTGGACTTGATGGCGCGCAGCATCATGCCGAACGGCGAGCGAAAGATAAGCAGCGCGATGATGAAGCAGATGATCAGCATCGCCGCGCAGAGATAGAATCCGGCGTAGCCGCCGCCGCTGATGAAGAGGCCGAACAGGTCGACGCGCGGCAGGCCGGCGGCCGGTTCATAGAAAAGGGCATCGACAATGCGTGGATCATTCAGCGTCAGTTGCAGGCCGGTCTCGCCATTGGTCAGGGGTGTCAGCACTGAATAGACCAGGTTGTAGCTCATCTGGGCGAAGGCCAGAGTGAGGATTGAAAAGTAGATGCCTGACCGCCGGAGGCAGACATAGCCGACAATGAGGGCAAAGGCCGCCGCGAAGAAAACGGCCATGATGATCGCCGGAATGGCGTTCATCGTGAACAGCTTGAACGACCAGACCGCCGCGTAGGAGCCGATGCCGAGGAAGGCGGCATGGCCAAAGGAAAGGTATCCGGTGAGGCCGAAAAGGATGTTGAAGCCGATGGCGAAGATTCCGAAGATGCAGAATTTCTGCATCAGCGCGGGATAGGCCGCCCCGATCGGCTCAAGTATGACCGGCAGGCAAAGCACCACGGCGGAAAAGCCTGCCAGAAGGAGCCAGTCGGAGCGCGAGAGATTCAGCATCTAATCCTCCATGACGCCCTTGCGGCCCATTAACCCCCGCGGCAGGGTCAGCAGGATGACGACGGCAACCAGGTAAATGATGATGTGGTCGATGCCCGGAATTATGGCCTTGATTTCGTTCATCGACGCGAACGACTGGAGAATTCCAAGCAGGAAGCCCGCGGCGACCGCTCCGCCCAGCGATCCCATTCCGCCGACCACAACGACCACGAAGGAGAGCACCAGAAACTCCATGCCCATGTGGTAGTCGGGCGGCAGGATCGGCGTGTACATGACGCCCGCGATGCCGGCGACCACCGCCGCTATGCCGAAGACCACGGTGAAGCGCCGTTCGATGTTGATTCCGAGGAAGCCGACGGTCTGGCGGTCATGCATGCCGGCGCGCACCACCATGCCGTAGGTGGTGAACTGCAGGAAAGCGAATACGGCGCCGATGACAGTCAGCGAGAAAAACAGATAGACGATGCGCCACCAGGGATAGGCGAGCGTCTGCCCCATGCCGAGGATTTCGCCCACATAGACGGTGCCGCCGAACGCGGCGGGAGCCCCCTGCGGGATCGGGTTGGCGCCAAAGAAATGCTTGATGACCTCCTGGATCACGATCGCCAGGCCGAAGGTGACGAGGATCTGGTCGGCGTGCGGCCGCTTGTAAAAATGGCGGATAAGCCCGCGTTCCATGACGATGCCAATGAACAGCATGACAGGAATCGCGAGGACGATTGACGCCGGCACCGAATAGTCGTTGAGGAACGTGCCGAAATCACCCAGCCACGCCTCGACATAGGGCGTGCGCACCTCAAGCGGCGCTCCCCAGGCGGTGGTCTGCGTCGGATCGATGACAACGCTCTCAAGATTGAGCAGCTTGTTGAATGTGACCGCGCAAAATGCCCCGAGCATGAACAGCGCGCCATGCGCGAAATTCACGACGCCGAGGGTTCCGAAAACCAGGGTGAGGCCAAGCACGATCAGCGCATAGGCCACCCCCTTGTCCAGTCCGTTCAGTACTTGCAGTAGAATAGCATCCATCGTAAGGCCGCCTGCCGTTGCTCACCCGGCTAGGTGAAGGGCAGCCGGCCGCCAATCGGCAGCCGGCCGCAGGATTGTCAGCTCAGCAATTCTTTGGATCAGAGGGCCCAAGTTCGCCGCCGAAGATCGCTGGATCGTAGGTAGTTTCCTCGCGCGGCACGACCTTCACGACTTCCATCAGGTCAAACTTGTCCTTCGGGTTCTCCTTGCCGCGAACCACGAGGCAGGACTTCATGCACTGGTGGTCGTCGGCCCGGTACAGCGTCTTGCCGTTGCCCATGCCGTCGAATTCGAAGCCTTCCAGCGCCTTGATGACAGCCGGCGCATAGAACGTGCCGGCACGTTCGCAGGCATCGGCATAGAGCAACGCCTGGACGTAGCAGGTGTGCGCCGCCTGCGATGGCGGTGTGCCGAATTCAGCGCCAAAGGACTTGGTGAAAACCTTCGTTGCCTCGTCGTCCAGCTTCCAATCCCAGTTGCTGGTGCCGAAGATTCCCTTCACGGCGTCGCCGGCGCCCTGCGCCATCAGTTCGGAAAACAACGGCACGACAATCTCGAACTTCTTGCCGTTGACCTGCTTGTCACGCAGGCCGAACTGAACTGACTGGGTCAGGGAATTGACCATGTCCTTGCCATAATGGTTGAGGATCAGCACATCGGCGCCGGAATTGAGCACCGGTGTAATGTACTGCGAGAAGTCGCCCGCGCCGAGCGGCGTGCGCACCGCCTTTACCGTTTCCCAACCCAGCGCTTCGGTGGCGTTCTTGATCGATTCTTCCTGCGTCCAGCCCCAGGTGTAGTCGGCAGTCAGATGGTAGGCCTTCCGGTCCTTGCCATAGGCTTCGCCGATCACCGGCGCGAGCGCAACACCCGATTGATACGCATTGAAGAAGTGGCGGAAGCCATAGCGTTTCTTGTCCTTGCCGGTAGTGTCATTGGAATGCGTGAGGCCAGCCATGAAGATGATGCCAAGCTCCTGGCAGAGACCCTGCACGGCGACAGCCACGCCCGATGACGAGCCGCCCGAGATCATGATTGCGCCGTCGCGTTCGATCATGCGCTTGGCGCCGTCGCGCGCCGCGTCTGACTTGGTTTGCGAATCGCCATGCACATAGGCGACCTTCTTGCCGAGAATGCCGTTGCCCTTGAGCGCGGTCGGCTTCAACGTGCCGATCATGCCGCCGTCGCCTTCACCGTTGAGATGCTTGACAGCGAGTTGGAACGCCTTGAGCTCGTCGGCGCCCTCATCGGCGTAGGCGCCGGTCAGCGGAACGTTCCAGCCAAAGGTAACGGTATCGCCCTTCGGCACGTTGCACGACATGTCCTGGGCATAGGCCCCGCGGATAAAATGCATGGGCGCGGCAAGGCCAACGCCCATGGCCGCTCCGGTTTTGAGGAAGAAACGACGGTTCACATTCTCGAATTTCATGGATACCTCCCGTGAGTTCATTGTCTACACGACGCAGTCGTGGCAGAGGCGTTTTCGCCCTGCAATTAACTTCAGCTGGATGCACCCCTATGGCAATTATACTTTGTGCTAACTGGAATCCGCGGTTCATGGCCGTAATTCCTGTGTGCTTAACGTGACATGGCCCTTAAAATGTTGTTTATGCTCGCCGCATGAAAACTGGATGGCGGA
>CADEEO010000060.1 GCA_902826365.1 uncultured Hyphomicrobiales bacterium
TGCCCTCATTGACCACGGCGCGCATCATGGAGTTCATCGAGCCCAGGTCGCGGTTTGACATGGCCTGGCCCAGACCATCGCCACTGCGTTCGTAAATCACCTGGCCGTCGCGTGTCACGATGCGGCGCACCGAGAAGGGCACAACGCTGTAGCCGCCATTGGCAAAGGGCGTGAAGGCCGATGTGAGTTCCAGAAGCGTGACTTCCGAGGTTCCCAGCGAGATGGACGCGTCATTGCCGAGATGCGAGGTAATGCCAAGGCGGTGCGCCACCGCCACAACATTTTCCGGTCCCACGCTGGCGGCCAGTTGGGCTGCAACACTGTTGAGCGAAAGGGCCATTGCCGTCCGCAACGTCACTTCGCCAAGATATTTTTGGTTGTAGTTCCCGGGCTCCCAGTTGCCGATGCGAATGGGTTGATCATTGACCATGGACTCCGGTGTGTATCCCTGTTCCAGCGCCGCCAGATAAACGAAGGGTTTGAAGGTGGAACCGGGCTGGCGCATGGCCTTGGTGGCGCGGTTGTACTGGCTGCGCTGGTAGGATTTGCCGCCGACCATGGCCTTGACCGCGCCGAATGTGTCCATGACCACCATGGCCCCTTGCGAAACCTTGAGCTTCTTGCCTTCCTCATTCAAATGTTTGCGCAGCGACCTTTCAGCAATGAGCTGAAGCTGTGGATCGATGGTGGTTTCAACGATGATGGACTGGCCATAATTTTTGACCAGCAACGGAAGCTGCTCGTTGACCCAGTCCACCACATATTGGGTGGCCGGCACATAATCCGAAGCCACGACAGTTGTAGGCGCATTGACGGCCTGGTCCGCCTCGCCCTGGCTGATGAAGTCCGCATCGACCATGGCGTTGAGCACCAGATTGGTGCGTGCCGCTGCCGCATCGGGGTGCGCGATTGGATTGTAATTTGATGGCGCCTTGAGCACGCCGGCCAGCGTTGCCGCCTCGGTCAGGTTAAGGTCAGTGGCGGACTTGTGATAGAAAACCTGTGCCGCTTTTTCGATGCCCGTGGCGCCCGAGCCGTAATAGACGCGGTTCAGATAGAGCTGGAGGATGTCATCCTTGGAAAATTTTGTTTCAAGCCAAAGCGCCAGAACCAGCTCCTGCGCCTTGCGGCTATAGGTGCGCTCGGGCTTGAGAAACAGATTCTTGGCAAGCTGCTGGGTGATGGTTGAGCCGCCTTGCACCACGCGGCCCGCGGTGAAATTCTCGTAAGCCGCGCGCATGAGGCTCACCGGGTCAACCCCGAAATGCGAGCGGAAGCGGTGATCTTCAATGGCGATCAGGGCATTGGGCACATAGTCCGGAAGTTCCGATACGCGCACCTGGTCGCCGAAGAACGCGCCCTGTTCCGAAAGCACCGTGCCGTCTTCCGCCAGCAGCATGATGCCGGGCTGCAACTCAGGTATCTGCAGAAGCCCCTTCTGGCTCAGCGAAAACCAGACATAGCCAAACATCGCCGCAAGGGCGATGCAGCCGAGAACCGCGGATTTGAAGGTGAAAGAGAAAAGCCAGCGAAGCAAGGACCGCCGCCGCCGCGGCTGCAGCTCTGAATCTTTTGCGCTACGGCGTTTCTTGCGGTCAAAAAGCTGGGGCTCCCGCCGTTCACTGGGGGAGCGCCTTTTTCTGCCACCGAATAGTCCCATTATCGTCCCTTGCCCCAGGAGGCTCTATGCCTTTGATGGAGCTTATCATTTAACCCTTGGTTAAGGGCTAAACTCGGCGCGAAACATGGTCCAATAATGACGGCGCCGGGATTACATCACCGCGCCCACTTGCCAGGGCACATACTCATTGTCGCCATAGCCAAGTTCTTCGGATTTGGTCGTTTCACCCGAAGCGACTTTCAGGACCTTGTTGAAGATTTCCTGGCCTTTGTCGGCAATCGAAACCCCTTCGACCACATCGCCGCAATTAATGTCCATGTCCTCGATCATGCGGTTGTAAACGTCGGTATTTGTTGCGAGTTTTATGGAGGGTACCGGCTTGCAGCCATAGGCCGAGCCGCGCCCGGTGGTGAAGCACAGCATATTTGCGCCGCCCGCCACCTGGCCCGTGGCGGAAACCGGATCATAGCCTGGCGTGTCCATAAACACGAAGCCCTTGGCGGTCACCTGCTCGGCGTAGCGGTAAACTGCTTCCAACGTCGTGGTGCCGCCCTTGGCGGCCGCACCCAGGGATTTTTCCAGGATGGTGGAAAGCCCGCCCAGCTTATTGCCGGGTGAAGGATTATTGTTCATTTCCATCAGGTTGCGCTTGGTATAGTCCTCCCACCAGTGAATGATGTCGACCAGTTTTTCGCCCACTTCGCGCGAGGCGGCGCGGCGCGTGAGAAGATGCTCCGCCCCATAGATTTCCGGGGTTTCTGAGAGAATGGCCGTGCCGCCCTGGCGAACCAGCAAGTCGACCGCCGCACCCAGTGACGGATTGGCGGTAATTCCGGAATAGCCGTCCGAGCCGCCGCATTGAAGGGCGAGGATAATTTCCGAAGCGTAACATTTTTCGCGCTTCACGTCGTTGACGTAAGGCAGCATGGCCTTGACCGCTTCGACGCCGGCTGCAACCGTCTTGCGGGTTCCGCCCGTTTCCTGGATGGTCATTGTGCGGAAAGTGTTTCCTTCTGTGATTCCATAGGCTTCCTTGAAGCGCGGAATCTGGAAACCTTCACAGCCCAGGCCCACCATCATGACACCGCCCATGTTCGGATTGGTCGCATAACCCCAGGAGGTGCGCTTCAACACATCGAAGATGGCGCCCCGGAAATCAATGACGCAGCCATTGTCCATCTTGAGGGCAACAACACCGTCGATGTGTTTGTAATCCTTGAGGATTCCGGAGCGATTGACCTCCTCGGCAATGAATTTTGCAACCGTGGCCGAGCAGTTCACGCTCGTCATGATGCCAACGTAGTTGCGCGTCCCCACCTTGCCGTTGGCCCGCCTAAAACCTTGAAATGTTTCCTGCTTTTCTAGCGGCAGAATGTCAGTCTGAAAGGCCCCCTGGGCAAAGGCATAGTCGTGCGAAAGCTCGCCCATGCCAATGTTGTGTTCGTGGATCCAAGCGCCCGCCGGAATATCAACCTTGGCGAAACCTATGATTTGTCCGAATTTTTTGACCGGAGCGCCGGCCTTGACGTTGGCCGCTGCCATTTTGTGGCCTTTGCCGATGCGCTCGGAAGCAACAATATCCTCCGAAGTCAGCGCGCCTTTTTCCACCGTGGTGATCGCCACAACAACATTATCAACAGCATTGAGGCGCAACATGTGCTGCTTTTGTGATGGTTTATCGAGCATTTTTGACGACCTCTGGTGTGCGATTCACATAAAACTTGCGTTGCCTATTATTCATACTAACATGTTAGTATGAATAATACAGCGATGAGTTTTGACATACCCGCCCCGCCCCGGAAGGGCACGCGCGGGGGTGCAGGCGATCATGTCTATCTGGTGCTGCGCGAAGCCATTGTTTCCCTTGATCTCAAACCTGGCCAGATTCTGGACAAGCAGGTTTTCGTCGAGCGCTTTGGCGTTTCGCGCGCCCCCATCTATGATGCCTTCAACAGGCTTCAGGCCGAAGCCCTGGTTGATGTGGTTCCTCAGCGCGGAACAACGGTCAGCCTGATCAAGATCTCCGATGCCAGGGAGAACATGTTCCTGCGCCGGGCCATCGAAGTGGAAGCGGTGCGGGCGGTGACCCGTAATTTCTCCGGCGGCCATCTTGAGGCCCTGAAACAAAACCTGCGTTATCAGTCGGCCGCTGTTGCTTCCGGCGACAAGGCTGGCTTCCACCGTTTTGACCTGGAATTCCATGCGGTGCTGTTTGAGGCCTTGGGCTTCGAACGCGTCAAAGCCTTTGCCGAAACCGCGAGACTAGGCCTGGACCGGGTGCGCCGCCTGCTCAATTCACGACGCCGGCAGGAATTCACCCTGCAGGAGCATCAGGCCATCCTTGAGGAAATTCAGCAGCGCAACCCCAACGCCGCCGCCAATGCCATGGGCGCCCACCTTGATGCCGTGATGAAGGAACTCGAAAATTTTGCCGCGGCAAATCCGGAGCTTTTTGCCGACCTCCAAACCAAACCAGACGGACAACAATGAAAAAGAATGTGTTCAAGGCGCCTTCCGGGGCCTCCATCGCGCTCACCGAAATGGGCATGGGCACCGCCCCCCTCGGCAATCTCTACCGCCCTCTTTCCGAAAAGGATGCACAAGGCACCCTTGAAGCCGCCTGGAAAGCCGGCATCCGCTATTTTGATACGGCCCCGTTCTATGGCTTGGGCATCGCCGAAAACCGTCTTAATCCATTTTTCCGCGCCCGCAAGCGCAGCGACTATGTGGTTTCAACCAAGGTCGGACGCCTGCTCAAGCTGAGCCCGCCAAGCGAGCGCGCCGGCATCGGAAAATTTTTCGACACGCCGTCACGCAAGGAAGTTTTCGACTACACCTATGACGGCATCATGCGCTCGCTGGAATCATCCCTCGAGCGTCTCGGCCTTGATAACATAGATATTCTCTATGTCCATGATGTGGACGTGTTCACTCACGGTTCTGAAGCAGTCCGCGATGTCCATGTGAAAACCCTGATGGGCAGCGGTTACAAGGCGCTGCAAAAATTGCGCGATGAGAAAGTCATCAAGGCCTTCGGCGCCGGCATCAATGAGTGGCAGGTCTGTGAAATCCTGCTGGCGCAAGGCGACTTCGATATTTTCCTGCTTGCCGGCCGCTATACCTTGCTG
The DNA here is from genome assembly GCA_902826365.1 of uncultured Hyphomicrobiales bacterium. Classification (GTDB taxonomy): domain Bacteria; phylum Pseudomonadota; class Alphaproteobacteria; order Rhizobiales; family Aestuariivirgaceae; genus Aestuariivirga. The sequence continues at coordinate 4,750 of CADEEO010000060.1, forward strand.
GAGCAGGAGGCCTTGAATTCATTTTTGCCGCTCTGCGAAAAACGCGGCATCGGCATTGTCCTTGGCGGACCCTACAATTCTGGCATTCTCGCCACTGGCGCAAAGCCCGGGGCGCTGTATAACTACGACCCCGCGCCAAAGAACGTTCTGAACCGGGTGAGCAAGATCGAAGCCGTGTGCAAGAAACATAAAGTGAGGTTGCCCGAGGCGGCGCTGCGCTTTCCCGCAAAACACCCGTCTGTCGTATCGGTCATTCCCGGCATGGTGAATCCGAAGCAGGTGGCGCTGAATGTAAAAACCATGGGGGCAAAGATTCCAAAAGCCTTCTGGAAAGATTTGAAAGCCCAGGGCCTGCTGCATGAGGGAGCGCCCGTGTGATGAACTATTTGACCAGCGAAACTGAAGGAAAGGAGATGCTTGGCGGCAGGGCAGTCCGCTTCTAAAAATCGCCTGACAAAAATATCAATCTGTACGCTTTGAGGTCAGGCTTTTGACGTGAGGCTTAAACAAATTGAAACGAGCCCAGAATGGGCCGTAAAAATGGGAGAAAACACAATGTCTTTTAGAAAAATGACGACGTGCATGCTGTCGGCAGGCGTTGCTGTCTGCGGACTCAGCGCTGTTGCGGCTGCCGGTGAGTTCGATGGTGTGACAGTGAACATTCTGACGCGCCCTGGCTATGTGATTGCCGGCCGCCTTGCCGAGCGCGGCAAGGAATTTGAAGCGGCCACCGGCGGCAAGATCGTCGTGACGGAAGTTCCCTTCGCGGAAATTTTCCCGAAGATCCAGGCCGACTGGTCAACCGGCACGAACTCCATCGATGTGGGCGTCTTTGCCGCGGGCTGGGGCGTCGAACTTGACGCCGCCGGTCTCCTGGAAGACATGGATCCCTATATCGCCAAGGATACCAAAATCGATCTTGCCGATGTAGCCCCCTACTTCCGCGAATTCGGCCAGAAGGTTGGCGGCAAGACCAAGCTCTTGATGGTCGATGGCGACTTCCAGATGGTCTACTATCGCAAGGACGTTCTGGAAAAGGCCGGCTTGCAGCCGCCCAAAACCTGGCAAGATTATCTTGACGTGGCTTCCAAGATCCACGGCCAGGACATGAATGGCGACGGCCAGGCCGACTACGGCTCCTGCATCTTCAAGAAGCGCAACGCCCAGTCTTACATGGCGATCCAAACGGTCGCTGCGTCTTTCGTGCAGACCCAAGGCACAGCCCAGGGCTTCTACTTCGACAACGCCACGATGAAGCCGGTAGTCAACAACGAGGCCTGGAAGAAGGCCTTCGAGCTCTACAAGGAAACCGGCAAGTATGGTCCGCCGGAAGAGCTGAACATGGACATCGGCGACACCCGCGCCATTTTCAAGGCCGGCCGTTGCGGCCTGCTCATTGAGTGGGGCGATCCGGGCACGCTGCAGCTTGATCCTGATGCCGCCGCCGTGAAGGGCTTGATCTTCGCCGTCGGCGCTGTCGGTACCAAGGAAGTGTTGGATCGCGCCACGGGCAAGCTCGTGCCCGTGACCAAGGAAAATGCGCCTTACTCGGTTGACGGCATCAACTACGCCCCATTCGCCGCTTTCGGTGGCTGGGCTGGCGCCATCAACTCCAAAATCGACCAGAAGAAGAAGGATGCGGCTTATGCCTTCCTCTCCTACATGAATCAGGCGGCGCAATCCAACGTCGACGTGACGATCGGCGCCACGGGCTACAACCCGTACCGCAATTCGCAGCTCGTCAGCACCGACCTGTGGGTGAAGGCCGGCATGCCGGCGGATCTGGCCGAGAACTATCTGGGCGCCATCAACGGCGCTCTGAACAACCTCAACATGGCTTCCGACATGAAAATTCCGGGTGCGCAGAAGTACACCGGCGTTGTCCTTGACACCGAGCTTGCCCGCTATCTCGCTGGCGAAATCACGGTGGATGAAGCCCTGAAGAACATTGAAGCAGGCTGGGAAGAAGTGACCGAGGATTTCGGCCGCGAAGAGCAGATCAAGGCCCAGGCCTTGGCCATGGGCACTGGCGGCTAATCCGCCATCCTATGGCTGACGTTACCAACAATTCTTATCAGCCGGGGACCTCCCCGGCTGGCGCCTCCTCTGGGATGAGTTGGGGTGAATGGCTTGATCGCCATTCCAGGACGTTTTTCATTACGCCTGCCGTAACCCTGATTCTGATCTTCGCGATCTTCCCCACTTTCTATTCCATCGTTTTCGCCCTGAGCCGCGTGAGATTCACGGCAGATGGGCTGCAATTCCGCTTTGTCGGGCTCCAGAATTTCGCCAAGCAGTTCTTTGGCAACGACCAGGTGCATTTCCTCGGCAAGACCGAGGGGATAGGTGTCCTGGGCTGGGTATTTTTCGGTGCCGTGACCGCCGCCGTCCTCTGGTGGCTCTACCGCTCCCTGAGGATCACCAGCCCAGTGGGCATGCTGGGCCGCCTCATCTCGGCCGCCATGGCGATTTTCATTGCCTGGATCATGGGCGCCTCGCTGCTTGCCGGCAGCACCATCGGCACGCTTCTCACCACGCTCTTTTATGTCTTTGTTGGCTGCGCGCTGCAGTTCGTGATCGGAACCGGCCTTGCCTTTCTCTGCTCGCAGCCAATCGCGGGAAAGAACTTCTTCCGCGTGATCTTCTTCATCCCGCTGATGGTGACGCCGCTCGGCGTGGGCTACGCCATGAAGATGGTTGCCGACATCACCAAGGGCCCCTTCGAACCGCTGCTCAGGGGATTTGGCATTGAGAACTGGGTGTGGTCCGCCGACCCGTGGGCTGCGCGCTTCGTCATGATGATCTGCGATTCCTGGCAATGGATTCCCTTCATCTTTATCTGCATGCTGGCAGCACTCGAGAACGTGCCAAGGGACCATGTGGAGGCAGCCCAGGTGGACGGCGCCTCAAGCGTCCAGATTTTCCGCGAGATCACCTGGCCGCAGATCGTGCCGGTTGCCGTGACCGTGCTCCTGATCCGCACCATCGAGGCTTTCAAGATCGTGGATCTGCCGAACATCATGACGGGCGGCGGGCCTGGCTCTTCTACCGAATCCATGACGCTGCATTCTCTCTACATCTGGCGCTCCAATGACATCGGCACTTCGGCGGCGGTAGCCTATCTTCTGCTCATTCTCACGGTTGTCGTGTGTGCATCCTTCTTCAACTATGTGGTGCTCGGGCAATTGCGGAAGGCGCGCGCATGAGCGAGGCGCCTTTCAAGTTCGAAAAGGCAAACCGGGGCCTCATGGAACGGCTGTTTGAACCACCCGCCGTCGGCAGGATGTCGCCGGTTGCAAATGTGGTGGCGTATTTTCTCCTCGCCGTCTGGTCGATCTTCGTGCTCTTTCCGCTTTACTGGGTGGTCATCACCTCATTCAAGGACGCGGCCGCGGTAAACCAGGGGCCATTTTACATCCCGTTTGTGGATTTTGTTCCGAACCTTAATGCCTGGCGGGCGCAGTTCACCGAAGATGCCAACTGCAATTTATCATCCATTGGAAGGCAATTTGGCCTTCTCGTCTATAACGCGTTTGCCTTCATCGTCTCGCCCGTGGTGACCCTCCAGCCCATGGAGCCGCAGATCTGCAAGATCTTCCTGGCCTTCACAAATTCCATCGTCGTCAGCGCTGCATCAACCGCTCTCTGCGTCGCCATCGGCTCCATGGCGGCCTATGCGCTGGTCCGCGTGCAATACAAGCCCAAGTTCGGCAATATCATGATGTTCGTGGCGCTGACCGTGCTGGTCATTGCCGCAACCACCTATACCCGCGCACCCTGGTGGGCTTCCAGCGCTGTCGCCCTTGCCTTGTTCTTCTTTCTCGCGCGCGCCCTCGGCAAGCATTTCACGCGCACTTTGGGAAATGGCGACATCCTGTTCTGGATCATCTCGCAGCGCATCCTGCCGCCCATCGTGGTGATAATTCCGATTTACGTGATGTTCCAGGCGGTGGGCCTGCTTGATACCCATCTGGCGCTCATAACGGTCTATGCGGTGGCCAACCTGCCCATCGTCGTGTGGCTCATGTATGATTTCTTCTCCAGCCTCCCCATCGAACTCGAGGAGTCGGCCCAGCTCGACGGGGCTACGCGCTTTGGAATTTTCTGGGATATCGTGCTGCCGCTGACGCGGCCGGGCCTTGCGGCCACGACGCTTCTCACCCTCATCCTGAGCTGGAACGAATATCTGTTCGCCGTTTTCCTCGCCACCGCCAAGGTGCAGACCATGCCCATCATGGTGGCGGCGAAAAACGCCGGTGAAAAGGGCGTCTTCTGGTGGGAGATGTGCGCCATCATCGTGGTGATGATCATTCCGGTCATCATCATGGCCGTTTTCCTGCAACGCTTCATTGCCAAGGGCGTGCTCCTTGGCGCAGTCAAAGGATAGAGAGATGGCAAGCGGCAAGGCCGGGGTCCCGGTTTCCTTCGACAAGATACAGAAATCCTTTGGCCCCGTGCGCGTGCTTGAGGAACTGAATTTGCAGGTCGAGCCGGGCGAATTCCTCGTGCTGCTCGGCGCCTCTGGCTCAGGCAAGACCACGGCGCTGCGCATTCTCTCTGGTCTCGAAACCGCGAGCGCCGGCCGGGTGCTGATCGGCGGCCGGGATGTAACCGATATCCTGCCGAAATACCGCGATATTTCCATGGTGTTCCAGTCCTATGCGCTTTACCCGCACAAGACTGTGGCCGAGAACATCGGCTTTCCCCTCAAGGTACGCAAGGTTCCGCAGGCCGAGCAGGAGGTGCAGATCCGCGACGCCGCCGCCCAGGTGCAGCTTGGTGAGTTGCTGCACCGCTACCCCCGCGAACTCTCGGGCGGCCAGCGCCAGCGTGTGGCGCTTGCCCGCGCCATTATCCGCCGCCCCTCGGTTTTTCTGATGGACGAACCGTTGTCCAATCTTGACGCGAAACTGCGCGGCCATATGCGCGCCGAGCTGAAGCACATGCAGGAAAAATTCGGCATCACCACGATCTACGTCACCCACGACCAGATCGAGGCCATGACGCTGGCCCGCCGTGTGGCAATCCTTGAACGCGGCGTGCTGCAACAGCTCGCAACGCCGGCCGAGATCTACAACAACCCGGCCAATCTTTTCGTGGCGCAGTTCATCGGCTCGCCGCCCATGAATGTGGTGCAGGGTGCTCTCGATGGAAAGGCCTTCATGAGCAACGGCGCTGCGATCGCGACCTCTGTGGGCGGCCGCATTGCCAAGGCCGTATTGGGCGTGCGGCCGGAGGATTGCAGCGTGGTGGCCCCGGCGAAAGGCGCCATCAAGGGCGAAATTTACGCCACCGAACTGATCGGCGACCATACGCTGGTGACCTTGAAGGCGGGAAACGACATGCTCACCGTCAAGGCGGCAAAGGATTTCACCGCCAAACTCGGTGAAAAGGCGGGCGTGGCCTTCAGCACCGACCGCCTGTTTGTGTTCGATGAATGCAATGGCCTGCGGGTTCGTTGAAGCGCCATCTCAGCAGGAATTCCCCAATCTTTCAAAAACTTGGTTTCAATTTCCGGGGATGGAGACGCTCAGTTTTCGTTAAATAAATGATGTAAATACATCATATAATGATTTTCGATACCGCAGATAATTGACGATAATACATCATTTTTCTTGATCAGCTCCCGGCTTTTTGTTAGCGATGGGTCATCCGCTTCAGGGGAATGACCATGCAGATAGACAGCACCACGCGCTCCCAGCTCTTGAGCCTCGGCCTCGGCTCGTCCGATGGCATGTCCTGGAATGCCAGCACCTCTGAACTCTACGAACTCGCCATCATGCGGGGCGAAGCCCAAGTGGCCGAAGGCGGCAGCCTCGTGGTCTCCACCGGCAGCCACACCGGCCGCAGCCCGCAGGACAAATTTATCGTGCGTGACGCGGCAACCGAAAACACCGTCTGGTGGGACAGCAACCGTTCCATGACGAGGGCCCATTTCCAGGCCCTCAAGCAGGATTTCCTCGTCCACGCCAGAAACAGCAACCTGTTCATCCAGGATCTCATCGCCGGCGCCGATCCGCTCCATGAATTGCCAACCCGCGTCATCTGTGAAAATGCCTGGCATGCCCTGTTCATCCAGCATCTGCTGATCGCCCCCGAGAGCGGCAAGAGTTTCGCCCCCGGCCTCACCATCATTGATCTGCCGTCCTTCAAGGCTGACCCGCAACGCCATGGTACCCGTGGCCAAACCGTGATTGCCTTTGATCTCACCAACGGCCTTGTTCTCATCGGCGGCACGCAATATGCGGGCGAGATCAAGAAATCCGTCTTCACCGTCTTGAATTACCTGCTGCCCGAGAAGGGCGTGATGCCCATGCACTGCTCGGCCAACATGGGGGCTGCCAGTGACACCACAATTTATTTCGGCCTTTCCGGCACCGGCAAGACAACCCTTTCGGCTGACGCCACGCGTACGCTTATCGGCGATGACGAGCATGGCTGGTCGGAAAAGGGCGTCTTCAATTTCGAAGGCGGCTGCTATGCCAAGGTGATCAATCTTTCCGCCGAAGCGGAACCGGAGATTTTCGCAACCACGAAGCGCTGGGGCACCGTGCTTGAAAATGTCGTGATGGACCCGAAAACCCGTAAGCTCGATCTCAATGACAACGCGCTCACCGAAAACACCCGCGCCGCCTATCCGCTGAATTACATTCCAAACGCCAGCCCCTCGGGCCAGGCCAGCGTGCCAAGGAACATCGTGATGCTCACCGCCGATGCCTTCGGTGTGCTGCCGCCTTTGGCAAAGCTTACGCCGCAGCAGGCCATGTATCACTATCTCTCCGGCTACACTGCAAAAGTGGCGGGAACCGAGCAGGGAGTTGTCGAACCCATCGCCACCTTCTCCACCCGCTTCGGCGCGCCCTTCATTCCCCGCCATCCCAGCCCATACCGAAACCTGCTCCGCGACCTCATCGCCACGCACAACGTCACCTGCTGGCTGGTGAATACCGGCTGGACCGGCGGGGCCTATGGCGATGGACACCGCATGCCGATCCAGGCAACCCGCGCGCTCCTTGCCGCCGCCATGAGCGGCGAACTTGATGATGCGGACTTCCGCACCGACCCGCATTTCGGCTTTGCCGTTCCGGAAGCCGTTGAAGGCGTGGACGCAAAAATCCTGAACCCGCGTGACACCTGGGCCGACACAAAAGCCTATGATGCCCAGGCCCGGAAACTCGTCGCCATGTTCGTGAAGAATTTCGACACCTTCAAGGATCACGTCGGCGCTGACATCATGGACGCCAGCCCGCAAATGGCCCTGGCGGCGGAGTAGGGCTGCACCGCACCTTGAATTTTGCTTTGAAGAGACTACATGTCAGGACATGCGTAGTTCATTGACATATCTCGTGATCGAAACCCGCCTCGCTTTTGGCTAAACGGCCTCGGCGCGCCTGTGGGCGTTCGCCCGAGGCTTAACCCGCATCTCGTCCATCAAATTACCAGAAACTGCCCCGGAGCCGCTTTGCCGCGCGGGGCCACATCATTTTATTGGAAACGCATCATGACCACTATTGACACTCTGCCCCCGATTCTCATTGCCGAAGAAGACCGGCAACAGCTCCAAAAGCTCGCCCAATCCGCCCTGAACCACATTCCCGAAGTGGCGGATGAACTGCTCTTCGAGCTTGAGCGCGCCGAAATCCGCCCCAGCCCGGGCCTGTCTCGGGATACCGTGCGGATGAATTCAACCGTCGAGTTCGAAACCGACAAGGGAACCAGGCTCGTCCTCCAGCTTGTCTATCCGGAGAGAGCCGATATCGCTGCAGGGCGCATTTCCATCCTGACGCCGATCGGCACGGCACTCATCGGGCTGTCCATCGGCCAAACCATGACTTGGGTCGACCGGGACGGGCAGCCGCGCCAGCTCAAGATCGTCGCGGTGACAGGCCATCACTGAACGGCCACTTTTCCTGCCATCCCGGCGCGCACCGGGATGGCAGAATCAGAAACAGAAAAATCCCGGAATTAGCTCTGCGCGACTAGGGCGAGAGGACATAACCTTCGTCGGAGGAAATCCATTTCAGCCGCGACGTTGCTGAAGGGTAGGGCGTGCCGTCAATGGCAACCTGGGTGATGAAGATGCTTTCATAGGGTGAAATTTCCACGCAAAATTTCTTTCCGTAGAATGAGGTGAAGCGGCTGCCGTATTGTTCGCGGTAAACCATGTCTTCATCCGCCGTCGCGGGCTTTCCATCCACCATGAACGCGGCTTTCTGGAAAGTCTCTTCGGCAATGACCTGGCAAATGGCAACACCTTCAAGTGTTGATATGGCCCGGACTTTCATCGTGACCAGCGGATTCGCTGACAGTGTCAATTCATCTTCTTCCCAAATGCTGCCTGCCGCATCCCAGTCAAACCGGCTGAAGGAGCGGCAGGTTTTGTTCTCCGAATCCGGTTCATAGCACCAGATCTTGCCTTCTTTCGCAGGAGCCAGAGGATCCTCGTTTGCTTGAGCAGTTTGTGAAATGGCGGCGATTGCAAAAGCCGCCAGAAACACCGTGAAGCGCATAACAGTCTCCCTCCCATATGTTGAAAGATTCTAGATGCGGCCTCGTTCACACCTGCTAAAAAAATTTGTTAAATTTTAATTTATTAGCTGTGCTCGACGCAGATGAACTGCGTTTCGTCGCTTGACAGCCTTACACCAAAATACATGCAGCTGTGCGGGCCGCCGCCATCGGCCTCGCCGCCCTTCTCGCGAAAATGGCGGCAGGTGGGGCAAGTGCCGAAGCTCGGTTGCTCGCGGCGTTTCAGGTCTGTTTCAAGCAGGTCGGCCAGGCCCTTCGCCAGCCGCCGCCGGTTTTTCCCGCTCAGATCATCCAGTGATTTGGAAAATTTAGCCAGGGGGTCATTTTTCAACGCCTCGCTGCCCTTGGGCGTAAGGCTAAGGTTGATGGAGCGCCCTTCATTTTCGCGCGGGGCCTTGGCGATATAGCCCTTGCGCTCCAGCGCCTTAATGGTTTGCGAAATCGTGCCCTTGGTGGAGCCGAGAAAGCGCGTGAGCGCGATGGGCGAATTGGAAAAGCGGTTGGCCCGCGAGAGATAGCGCAGCGCCTCCCATTGGGCCGGATTCAAGCCGCCCTCATGCTCGCCCGCCCGCATCAAACGCGTGAGCCGTTCAAGCGGCCAGGCAATGCTTGAATTTTCTATTTTGTCCTTGGCCATCGCTTGCTCAATGCGCCTCGTCCCAGTTCATCGCGGCCCGCGCATCGACCTGCAGCCGCACGGCGAGTTTCACCGCCGGCTCCGGGGCTTTTTCCATCACGTACTTCACCACCTTCATGGTCGCCTCGATTTCTTCATCGCGGGTTTCGAAAATCAGCTCGTCATGCACCTGAAGCAGCATCTTGGCCGAAAGCTTCGCCGCATCAAGGGCCTCCTGCATGCGGATCATGGCGCGGCGGATGATATCGGCCGCTGCTCCCTGGATGGGCGCATTGATGGCGGCGCGTTCCATGAAGGCCCGCTCCGAGGCATTGGGCGAATTGATCCGGGCGAAATGGCAGCGCCTGCCGAAGATGGTTTCCACATAGCCCTTGTCGCGGGCGAATTTCCTGGTTTCATCCATATAGGTTTTGATGCCGGGGAAGCGGCTGAAATAGGTCTTGATATAATCGCCCGCTTCCTCACGTGAAATTGAGAGTTGATTGGCCAGCCCAAAAGCCGAAATGCCATAGATGATGCCGAAATTGATGGCCTTGGCGCGCCGGCGCACCGCGCTGTCCATGCCCTTGATCGGCACACCGAACATTTCGCTCGCCGTCATCGCATGAATATCAAGCCCGTCGGCAAAGGCTTGTCTGAGCTGCGGAATATCGGCCACATGGGCCAGCACGCGGAGCTCGATCTGGCTGTAGTCGGCGCTGAGCAGCTTGGTGCCGGGCGGGGCGATGAAGGCCGTGCGAATGCGCCGCCCCTCTTCGGTGCGCACCGGAATGTTCTGCAGATTGGGATCGGATGACGACAACCGTCCCGTGGACGTGGCCGCCATGGCATAGCTCGTGTGCACCCGCCCCGTGGTGGGATTGATGTAGTTTGGTAGTGCATCCGTATAGGTGGAACGCAGTTTTGAAAGCTGCCGCCAATCCACCACGCGCCGCGCCAGTTCAATGCCCTGCGCCGCCAGATCCTCCAGCGCATCGGAATCCGTGCTCCACGCCCCCGTCGCTGTCTTGCGCCCACCGGGCAGCGCCATCTTGCCGAACAATATATCGCCCAACTGCTTGGGCGAACCGATGTTGAAGCGCTCACCGGCGAGTTCATGAATCTGCGCCTCGATCTTGCCCTGGCCATTGGCAAACTCGTTGGAGAGCTTGGCCAGCACCGCGCGGTCCACCAGAATGCCCACATGCTCCATCGCTTCGAGCACCGGAATGAGCGGCCGCTCCAGCGTCTCATAAACCGTGACCTTGCGTTTTTTCAAAAGCCGCGGCTTCAGCAGTTTCCACAGGCGGAGCGTCACATCGGCGTCTTCCGCCGCATAGGCGGTGGCCCGGTCAAGCGGCACCTGCGCGAACGAGATCATGGATTTTCCGGAGCCCGCCACCTCTTTGAAACTAATCGGCTTGTGGCCCAAATGCTTCACCGACATCTCATCCATGCCATGGCCGTTCTCGCCAGATTCGATGGCGTAGGAAATCAGCATGGTGTCATCGATGGGGCGGATATCCGTGCCGTAGCGCCGCAAGACCTGCAGGTCATATTTCAGGTTCTGGCCGATTTTCAGAACGCCCGGATTTTCCAGAAGTGGTTTCAGATGCGCGATGGCCTCTTCGAGCTTGATCTGCCCTGCGATTTTTCCCGCACCAAACAGCCCGCCGCCTTCGCCCACATGGGCCAGCGGAATGTAGCAGGCCTTGCCGGGCAGGGTTGAAAGTGAAACGCCGACAAGCCCGGCCTGCATGGAATCAAGTGAATCCGTTTCCGTGTCCACAGCAACAGCTCCAAGCTCCATCGCCTCGGCAATCCAGCGGTCCAGGTCCTTAAGGCTGGTGACGGTCTCGTAATTGGCATGAACAAACGGAATGGCAAGAAGGGCCTTCTCGGCATCTTCAATTCCGCCTCCGGCAACCTTAACGTCCCGTTCCCCCATTTCGTCATTCCGGCGGACGCCGGAATCTGGCTGGGATGCGGATCCCGGCTTTCGCCGGGATGACGAATCGGTGGCCAGGGATGACGATTCTGAACGAGCCTCCCCACCCTCAGGCGGCCAGAACTTGATTTCGATGGATGCAGGCTCAATGGCCGAACTATCAGCCTCCAGCTCACCGGCAATCTTCTTGGTGAAGCTCGTGAATTCCAGGGCTTTCAAAAACCCGATAAGATCAGCCGCGCGCGGCGTATCCACTGCGAAGGAGCCCACATCATGCTCAACCGGAACCTTGTCTTCAAGCGTGACCAGCCGTTTTGACAACCGGGCCTGTTCGGCAAATTCAATGAGGTTCTCGCGCCGTTTCTGCTGCTTGATTTCCGGAGCCCGCGCCAACAGCGTTTCGAGATCGCCATACTCGGTGATGAGCTGAGCCCCCGTCTTGACGCCGATGCCAGGAACCCCCGGCACATTGTCAACGCTGTCGCCCGCCAGCGCCTGAACATCAATCACCTTGTCGGGCTTCACCCCGAATTTTTCGAGAACCGCCTCTTCGCCAAGCTCCTTGTCCTTCATCGTATCGAGCAGGGTGACGCCCTTGCGCACGAGTTGCATCAAATCCTTATCTGATGACACGATCCGGCAGGTGGCGCCGGCTTCGACCGCCTGCCGCGCATAGGTGGCGATGAGGTCATCGGCCTCGTAATTGGCCTGCTCGACGCAAGCCACATTGAAGGCTTTTGTCGCCTGCCGGATCAGGCCGAATTGCGGGCGGAGATCGGCGGGGGCCTCGGGCCGGTGCGCCTTGTATTCCGGATAGATTTCATTGCGGAAGGTCTTCGAGGATTCGTCGAAAATTACTGCCAGATGCGTGGGCTTTTCATTGGCCCGTGTTTCCTTGAGCAGTTTCCAAAGCATGTTGCAAAAGCCCTGCACGGCGCCAACCGGCAGGCCGTCGCTTTTACGGGTTAAGGGCGGAAGCGCGTGGTAGGCGCGGAAAATATAGCCGGAGCCATCAACGAGATAGAGATGGTCCCCGGGCTTCAGGCTGGTTGAATGCGACATGACCGTCACTATGCCATTGGGCAGGCCGCGATGCCAGTCTTGCCCACGCGGGCCTGCGGAAAAGCAGGGATAACTTCGTATGCCGCGTGGCCCAGAACAGCAGGATCGGCCCCACCACCCCGGCAGCAGTTGTCAGCAACGCCACGCCGCCGAGATCAGTCACCACATTGTATTTGAGCAGCACGCTGCGCGTCGCCGCCATGAACAGGAAGAAGGCGAGATAAATGACGATGGAATTCTCGCCGAAATAGCGCACCGGCGCCGCCAGCTTTGTCTTGGAGAGCAGCACGCCCATGGTAACCACCGCGGCGGCGCCAACAAAGCCAAGGGCGAGGCCAAAGCCCGGCATCCAGGCCAGGCCCGTGCGCACCATGGCGGTATTGACCACGGCCCAGATGAAAAGCCCCGAGACAATGACCGGAACCGACTTGAAATTTACCCCCTCTGCAAACTTGAACACATGGCGGGCGAGCCAATAGCCCGCGAAGAAATAGACAAAGCGCGAGGCGAATTCATCGATCACCGCCCATCCCGTTGCGATGGGGGCCATTTCAAGAAATGCGCCCGCCAGGAAGACATAGAGCGGCGGCACAAGGCGCGTGAGCTTAACCACGACGAAGAACACCGCCAGCATGTAAATGAACCACAGGGTGCCAAATGGCTCCACAAAGCCCAGTGCATAATCCTTGAGCAGACCCGCAGCACCGTTAGCCTGATACAGGCCATAGCCCTTGGTGGCAAACTGGATGGTCATCCACAGGATGTAGAAATAGGCGAAATGCAGCACCTTGCTGTCGAGGTATTCGCGCCACGGCCGGTTGATGCGCGACGCCAGGAAAAGGCCCGAAATCAGGAAGAAATCCGGCATGCGGAAGGGCTTTGCCCAGGTGATGAAGTCATGCAGCCAGGTCAGTTCGCCCGCGGCTTTTTGCACCCCAAGGGTGGAGTGCATAAGCACCACCAAAATGATGCAGATTCCCTTGGCGTAATCGACCCAACTGACACGGGCGTGGCTTGCAGACATGGAAACATCCTTAACGTCCCGGCATGGGACACTCAGGCGTTCCCGTCGCAAAAACCCTGCCATTGCGAAATGGAGCAGGGCTGGGCTATAGCTGGCCCGTTAACGGCCAAAGCACCCGTAGCTCAGATGGATAGAGCGCTGCCCTCCGAAGGCAGAGGCCAGGGGTTCGAATCCCTTCGGGTGCGCCATT
>CADEEO010000061.1 GCA_902826365.1 uncultured Hyphomicrobiales bacterium
ACCATGACCCCAGCCATTGAACTCATCGGTATCGACAAACGCTTTGGCGCTGTTCACGCCAACAAGGACGTGACCTTGACCATCGAACAGGGTTCAATTCACGGCATTATCGGCGAGAATGGCGCCGGCAAATCCACCCTGATGTCAATCCTCTTCGGATTTTACCATGCCGACAAGGGCGAGATTAAAATCAAGGGCCAGCCCGTGAAAATCAGCTCATCGGCGGACGCCATCAGCCATGGCATTGGCATGGTCCACCAGCACTTCATGCTGGTTGACCCCTTCACCGTTCTTGAAAATGTTGTGCTCGGCGCCGAAGGCGGGAGGCTGATCGGCCCCGCCCTGGCGAAGGCCCGCGACGAGCTCACGCGGCTGGCGCGCGATTATGAGTTGGACGTTGATCCCGATGCCATCGTCGGTGAATTACCCGTGGGGCTCCAGCAGCGCGTCGAAATTCTTAAAGCCCTGTTCAAGGGCGCTGAAACCCTGATCCTTGACGAGCCAACCGGCGTGCTCACCCCCGATGAAGCTGATCACCTGTTCCGCATCCTCGGCCAGCTCCGCGACCAGGGCAAAACCGTGATCCTCATCACCCACAAGTTGCGCGAGATCATGGCGATTACTGATCGCGTCTCGGTCATGCGCCGCGGCGAACTGGTCGCCACCAAGGAAACCAAGGGAACGTCAGTTGGCGAACTGGCCGAACTGATGGTGGGCCGCCGCGTGCTGCTGCGCGTGGAAAAGGGCCAGGCCAAACCCGGCAATGTGGTGCTCGAAGTCAAGAACCTCACCTGGAAAGACCGCAAGGGCACGCCCCGCGTCGATAATGTTTCTTTCAACGTGCGCAGCGGTGAAATCGTCGGCATCGCCGGGGTCTCCGGCAATGGCCAGTCGGAACTCCTCGAACTGATCAGCGGTATTTCAAAGCCTTCTTCTGGCCAGATCATTTTTGAAGGCAAGGATATCGGCATCCTTGGCGATCCGCGCCATGTCCGTGAGGAAGGACTTGCCCATGTGCCGGAGGACCGCCAGCACCGCGGCCTCATCTCGTCGTTTGACGCCTCTGAATCGGGAATTCTCGGATGGCACTATGACGAGGCCCTTGGCCGCGGCTTTCGCCTTGACCGCCCGGCCGTTGTTGCCCGCAGCAAAAAGGAAATGCAGGAATTTGACGTGCGCCCCGCTGATCCGCTGCTCAAGAGCGCGAAGTTTTCCGGCGGCAACCAGCAGAAAATAATTCTCGCGCGCGAAATCGAGCGCGATCCTGATCTGCTGATCGTCGGGCAACCCACCCGCGGCGTCGACATTGGCGCCATCGAATTCATCCACAAGCGCCTCATTGCCCTGCGCGACCAGGGCAAGGCCATACTGCTGGTCTCGGTGGAGCTTGATGAAGTCCGCTCCCTGTCTGACCGCATACTGGTGATGTTTGCCGGCCGCATCATGGGCGAGCGCGGCCCCGAAGCCGATGAGCGCGAGCTTGGCCTGCTCATGGCCGGCGTTTCAAAGGATGCGGCGTAATGGCGGGTGGGCGCAGCGAGCTTCCGGTCTGGGTGGACGTGGCGGTGATTCCGCTCCTCAACCTGCTGTTCGCCCTGGTGGTCTCCGGCCTGGTCGTGCTGATCATCGGGGAAAATCCGCTCGAAGCCATGTGGATCATGCTCAAGGGCGCGGTGGGTTCGCTTAAAGGCTGGGGCTATCTTCTCTACTACGCCACCAACTTTGTCTTCACCGGCCTTGCGGTGGCCATTGCCTTCCATGCGGGCCTTTTCAACATCGGCGGCGAGGGCCAGGCCTATATGGCGGGCGCTGGCGCGGCAGTCGTGGGTTTGAGCCTCGAAGTCTTGCCTTGGCCCATCGTGATCCCGCTAGCCATTATCGCCAGCATGGCCGTCGGTGCTTTCTGGGCCTGGGTGCCCGGCGTGCTGCAGGTCAAGCGCGGCAGCCACATCGTCATAACCACCATCATGTTCAACTACATCGCCCTCAGCCTGATGGGCTATCTCATCAACTACTGGTTCCGCCCCGTGGGCAAGATGGCGGTCGAAAGCCGCGAGATCAGCGGGGCCTACATCATGAGCTTCCGCGAAGTGGCGCGCGAATTCTTCGACCTGAGGCTGCCCTCGACGCCGCTGAATTTCTCGGTGTTTCTCGCCATCGCGGCGGCCTTCGCCGTCTGGTATCTGCTCTGGCGCACCAAGCTTGGCTACGAAATCCGCGCCGTCGGCGCCAGCACCGATGCCGCCGTCTACGCCGGAATCAGGCCGGACCGCATCATCGTCATCACCATGGCCATCTCCGGCGCGCTTGCCGGGCTGATGGCCGTGAACGAGATTCTGGGCGCGCAGCACCGGCTGGTGCTCGGCTTTGTCCAGGGCGCGGGCTTTGTCGGCATCGCGGTGGCCCTCATGGGCCGTTCTCATCCCCTGGGGATCATCCTTTCCGCCATGCTCTTTGGCCTCCTCTACCAGGGCGGTACGGAGCTCTCCTTCGCCAAGCCCGACATCAACCGCGACATGATCGTCGTGATCCTGGGCCTCGTCGTGCTCTTCATGGGCGCGCTGGAATATGCCTTCCGCCCGTGGCTCACCGCCCTCTTTTTCAGGCCGGAGGATTGACCGCATGGATCTCTATGTCGAAATCCTCGCCTCCACAATCCGCTACACGGTGCCTCTCATCCTTGCCTGCCTCGCGGGTCTCTGGTCCGAGCGATCCGGGATCGTCGACATCGGCCTCGAGGGAAAAATGCTGTTTGCGGCCTTCATCGCGGCATCGGCTTCCGCCGTCTACGGCTCAGCCTGGATCGGACTCATCCTCGGCATTCTTGCTTCGATCTGCCTTGCGCTCGTCCACGGCTATGCCGCGATCAACCAGCGCGGAAATCAAGTCGTCTCCGGAGTAGGCATCAACTTTCTGGCGGCGGGGCTGGCCATCGTCCTCGGCAACGAATGGTTCAGGGAGGGCGGCCGCACCCCGGCACTCTCGGGGGCGCAGCGCTTCATGCCGCTTTCGCTGCCTGACCTTGCTGACGTGCCGGTGATCGGCGCGCTGGTCAAAATATTCCTCGCCCATTCGATTCTCACCTACGTCGCCTTCGCGCTGGTGCCTCTCACCGCATGGGCCCTGTCGCGCACCCGTTTCGGTCTGCGCCTTCGCGCCGTTGGCGAAAATCCGCATGCGGTCGACACGGCGGGCATTTCCGTAGCGAAGCTGCGCTACATGGCGGTGATCATCGCTGGCACACTCTGCGGCATTGCCGGGGCTTTTATCTCGACATCCCTGTCGTCGAGTTTCGTGCGCGACATCACCGCCGGCATGGGCTTCATGGCGCTCGCAGCACTCATCTTCGCCAACTGGCGCGCCTGGCCGGCGCTCGGCGCCTGCCTGCTCTTTGGCTTCCTCCAGGCCAGCGGCACATTCCTGCAAGGCAAGCACGTATTGGGCTTCGCCATTCCGGTGCAGTTCATCAACATGCTGCCCTATCTCATGACCGTAGTCCTGCTCGCCGGCTTCATCGGAAAATCCATTCCGCCCAAGGCCAGTGGCCTTCCCTACGTCAAGGACAGGTGACATGAATGATCTGATCGCCGCAGCAAAATCCGCCCGCCTCAAGGCCTATGCGCCTTATTCGAAATTTCTGGTGGGTGCAGCCCTGCGCGACGAGCGCGGCCAAATCCACGGCGGCTGCAACATTGAGAACGCCGCCTATCCGCAGGGTTGGTGCGCCGAAACCTCCGCCATCGCCGCCATGATCATGTCCGGCGGCAAGTCAATCGCCGAAATGGCGGTGATCGGCACCGGCGACTTGCTCTGCACCCCCTGCGGCGGCTGCCGCCAGAAAATCCGCGAATTCGCCAAGGGCAACGTCAAAATCCACATGTGCGGCGAGGATGGAAACCTGAAACAGACCTTCACCCTCGATGAATTGCTGCCTGCTTCCTTCGGGCCGGAGAATCTCGCATGAGCGAACTGCTGAAGCACTTTGATGGCCGCGCCCCGAAAATCGCCATCATATTGGGATCAAGCCTCGGCTCCTTCGCCGATGCGGTGAAGGGTGCCATCCGCATTCCCTATGGGGATCTCAAAGGCTTCCCCGTTCCGAAAATTTCCGGCCATGCCGGCGAACTTGTCGTCGGCAAGGTGGGCGGCAAGGAAATCGCCGTTCTGGCGGGCAGGGCCCACGCCTATGAAAGCGGTAATCCCGCCGTGATGCGGCCCGTGCTTGACCAGATCAAGGCGGCGGGCATCGAGCGGCTGATCCTCACCAATGCCGCGGGCTCGCTCAAAACTTCGATCGGCCCCGGCTCCATCATGCTCATCACCGATCATATCAACTATTCCGGCATGAACCCGCTTATTGGCGGGCATGGCGACGAGAATTTTGTGCCGATGACCGATGCTTATGATCCGGCCATGCGCAAGGCTCTGCTCAAGGCCGCAAAGGCCGAAAAAATTCCGCTCAAGCAGGGCGTTTACGTCTGGTTCTCCGGACCCTCCTTCGAAACTCCGGCGGAAATCCGCATGGCGCAGATTATCGGCGGCCACGCGGTTGGCATGTCGACGGCGCCGGAAACCATCATGGCGCGCCGGCTTGGACTCAAGGTGGCGGGGCTTTCAGTGATTACCAATCTTGGCGCCGGCATCAAAGGCGCCTCGCCCTCCCATGAAGAAACCAAGCGCGAAGGCGCCAAGGCGGCGGAGCGCATGAAAACCCTGCTCACCCGTTTTTTCAAAGATTTGAAATAATGCTGCCCCAGGAACTCATCCGCAAGAAGCGCGACGGCCAGCTGCTCACCCGCGATGAGGTGAAGGATTTTATCGCAGGTCTTACCACGGGAGAAATTTCCGAGGGCCAGGTGGCGGCCTTCGCCATGGCCGTGTTCTTCAATGGCATGGAACCGCAGGAAGCCGTGGGCCTCACCCTCGCCATGCGCGATTCCGGAACGGTGCTCGAGTGGGACATGCCGGGCCCCGTGGTGGACAAGCATTCAACCGGCGGCATCGGCGACAATGTCTCCCTCATGCTCGCGCCGATACTGGCCGCTTGCGGCTGCTATGTGCCGATGATTTCCGGCCGCGGTCTCGGTCATACGGGAGGCACCCTGGACAAGCTCGATTCCATCCCGGGCTACACCACCGCGCCGGATATTGATCTGTTCAGGAAGGTCACGCGGGACGCGGGCTGTGCCATCATCGGCCAGACGGCGGATCTCGCCCCGGCGGACAAGCGCCTCTACGGCATTCGTGACGTGACAGCGACGGTCGAATCCGTGCCGCTCATCACCGCCTCCATTCTTTCGAAAAAGCTGGCGGCGGGATTGCAGCATCTTGTCATGGATGTGAAGTGCGGCTCCGGCGCTTTCATGGCGAAGAAGAAGGATGCCGTCACCCTTGCTAACAGTCTGGTGAAAGTCGCCAATGGTGCCGGCCTCAAGACCTCGGCCCTCATCACCGATATGGACGAACCTTTGGCCTCCGCCGCAGGCAATGCCGTGGAAATCAAGAACGCCGTGGATTACCTGACCGGAGCCCACCGGGATCCCCGCCTTCACGAAGTTACACTGGCACTTGGCGCCGAACTTCTCGTGCTGGCAAAAATCGCCACGGCCAAGTCAGCCCGAGCACAACTGGAAAAAACCTTGAGCACAGGTGAGGCCGCCGAACGCTTCCAGCGCATGGTCTCGGCCCTTGGCGGCCCCCACGATTTTGTGGAGAGTGCCGAAAAGCATTTGCCAAAAGCCCCCATCATCCGCGCCGTCCATGCCGCAAAATCCGGGAAGATCGCATCCATCGACACCCGCGCCCTGGGCCTTGCCGTCATTGAATTGGGCGGGGGCAGGCGCGTGGTCAGCGATAAAATAGATCACGCCGTGGGTTTGACCGCACTCGCCGGCAAGGCGGCCGCCGTCGATAAGTCAAACCCCCTCGCCATCATCCACGCGCGCGATGAAGCCAGCTTTGAGCGCGCGCAAAAAATAATTCGCAGCGCCTATGTGTTGGGAAAACCGAAACGCCCAACGCCCTGCGTCATCGAACGCATCGCCAAATGAGCCGCGCCTTCCTGTTCATCCTCGACAGCTTCGGCATCGGCGGCGCGCCGGATGCAAAAAAATATGGCGATGAAGGCGCCAACACCTTTGTCCACATCGCCGAAAGAATGAAGCTGAACATTCCCAATTTGGCCTCGCTTGGCCTCGGTCTTGCGGCAGAAGCCTCCTCTGGAAAAAATCCTCTCGCAGAGGTGGAACTCAAAGGCCAATGGGGCTTTGCCACTGAAATCTCACGTGGCAAGGATACGATCACCGGCCACTGGGAAATCGCCGGCGTGCCGGTTCCTTTTGACTGGGGTTATTTCCCCAACATTATTCCAGCTTTCCCAAAATCACTGACCGATGAATTGGTGAGGCAAGCAAGGCTTCCCGGAATTCTGGCGAACAAGCATGCCTCTGGCACCGAGATCATCGAAGAACTCGGCGAGGAACATGTGGCAAGCGGCAAGCCAATTGTCTATACAAGCGCCGACAGTGTCATCCAGATCGCCGCCCACGAAGAATCATTTGGCCTTCAACATCTCTATGACGTCTGCAAAATTGCCCGCGAACTCACCTATGAATTGAACATCGGCCGCGTCATTGCGCGCCCCTTCATCGGCACCGCCGCTGAAAATTTCACCCGCACCGCCAATCGCAAGGATTATGCGGTGCTGCCGCCGTCGCCCACGCTTCTCGATTGTCTCACCAAGGCGGGCCGCGCCGTCGTCTCGGTCGGCAAGATCGGCGATATTTTCGCCCACTCCGGCACCGGCCGTGAAATCAAGGTGGCTGGCCATGAAGCCCTGATGCAGACGTCACTGGAGGCCATTGAAACATTGCCGGCGGGCGGCTTCGTCATGACCAATTTCGTCGATTTCGACACCAATTTCGGCCACCGGCGTGACGCAATCGGCTATGGCAAGGCGCTGGAACACTATGATGCGATGCTGCCCCGCGTCTTCGAATCTTTGCAAGAGGGCGACCTCCTGGTGCTCACCGCCGATCATGGCAACGACCCCACCTGGAGAGGCACCGACCACACCCGTGAGTGCATCCCGGTTCTCACCTACGCTAAGGGAATGAAGCCAGGCTCATTTGGCAAACGGGAAACTTTCGCCGACATCGGCCAAACCATCGCCAGCCATCTCGCCATTCCGCCGCTCGGCGCCGGAACAAGCTGGCTGTAGGTTTCGCCTTCTCCCGTCCCGCGTAGCAAAGCGAAGCGGGATGGGAGAAGGTGCCCGACAGGGCGGATGAGGGCCTTTGATTCCGCCCGCAACCCTGGTCTTATTTGTTGATGGCCTTTCAAACTCCATTGGCGGTGAGCCGTGCGCGGAACCTGCGCAAGAACGATACCGAGGCCGAACGGCGTCTCTGGGAGGCCATCCGAAATCGCAGGCTGGCAGGATTCAAATTTGTGCGCCAGCTTCCCGTTGGCCCCTATGTGGCGGACTTTGCTTGTCGGGAACGCAAGTTGATTGTGGAAGTGGATGGCGCAACCCATGGCTCCGAAAACGAGCTTCGCCACGATGAAAAACGAACAGCTTTCCTGCAAGCAGAGGGATTTTACGTAATGCGATGCTGGAATGATGATGTATTCACGAACCTTGAAGGCGTCTTTGATGGCATACTGCTGCGGTTGAAGGAGCGGTTGTAAGAGCCCTCATCCGGCCTGTCGGCCACCTTCTCCCATTCTTCGAACGGGAGAAGGCGAATACTTCAAAGGTCTCGAACTCCTATCTTTACTCCGACCGTCTTAGCACCGCCTGCAATACATCGCGCACCCCGATCGCCCCGGCAAAAGTATTGTCATCATTGAACAGCGCCACCGGCGCCGTGTCGGCCCGGTGCATGGCGAGCATCACGGTTTTGAGCGAGGTGCCGGGCGTGGCCCAGAACACCGGATGGTCCTTCTTGCCAAGCTCCTTGTGCGCTTCAACGCAGGAAACCCAGGTGGCCTCCGCGCCATTTCGCTCAACCTCGGTCACCTTGTTGTCCTTGTCCAGCTTGAAGCGCGTCGTCTTGCGCCGGTCAAGCCAGGTCCAGCCGCGCCCGGCGGATTCCAGTTCGTTCTTGCTGCGCATCACGTTCCAGGCGGTCAGCACACTCAGCGGATTAACATTGGCGATGAACTCGCTGACATAATCATTGGCCGGCCGCAGCACGATATCTTCCGGCCGTCCCGTCTGCACGATGCGCCCGCCCTCCATGATGGTGATATGATTGCCGATCTTGAGCGCTTCCTCAAGATCATGGCTTACGAAGATAATGGTTTTCTTCAGCGTCTTCTGCAATTGCAAAAGCTCGTCCTGCAATTTGGTGCGGATCAGCGGGTCAAGCGCCGAGAACGGCTCATCCATCAGCAAAATCGGCGCTTCCGTCGCAAAAGCCCGCGCCAGCCCCACGCGCTGCTGCATGCCGCCTGAAAGTTCATGCACATATTTGCCGGACCACTGGTCAAGCCCCACAAGCTTCAACTGCTTGTCGACCTTAACCTTGCGCTCGGCCTCCGGCATGCCCGCAAGCTCCAGGCCAAAGCCCACATTCTCCGCCACCGTGCGCCACGGCAGCAAAGCAAATTGCTGGAACACCATGGCCACCTGGCCCTGCCGCACATGGCGCAGCGTCGCCTCATCGCAGGTGACCACATCGACCATCTTGTTGCCGTCGCGCACGAAAACATTTCCGCGCGACACCTTGTTCAGGCCGTTGACCGCCCGCAGCAGCGTCGATTTGCCCGAGCCCGAAAGCCCCATGAGCACGCTGATTTCGCCTTGCTTCACGATGAGGTTGGCGCCGGCCGAGCCCAGCACCGCGCCGGTTTTTGCGAGGATCTCCGCGCGGGATTTCCCCGCATCAAGCAGCGCAAGCGCCTCGCGGATGTCTTTGCCGAAAAGAATATCGACGTTCTTGAATTCAACCGCCGTGGTCATTTTTTTGCTCCCGCCTTCACCGCGAGAACCCGGTCGAGAATGATCGCCAGAATGACGATGGCCAGGCCCGCTTCAATGCCAAGCGGAATGTTGCGGTTGGCCAGCGCCTTGTTCACCGGATTGCCAAGGCTCGGCGCTCCGATAAGGGTTGCGAACACCACCATGGAGAGCGACAGCATGATGCACTGCGTAAGCCCCGCCATGATCGACGGCAGCGCCGCCGGCAGCTCCACTTTCCACAGCAATTGCCGCTTGGTGGCGCCGAAACTTTCTCCTGCTTCAAGCATCGGCTTCGGGATTGAAGTCAGCCCCAGATACGTCATGCGCACCGGCGCCGGCATTGCAAAAATGACGGTCACGATCAGGGCAGGGGCCGCGCCCAAGCCAAACAGGATGAGAATGGGAATGAGATAAACGAAGGTCGGCATGGTCTGCATCAGGTCGAGAACCGGCTGCGTCACCCGCCAGACGCGCGGCTTGTGCGCCGCCCAAATGCCAAGCGGCACGCCGATCAGCATGGAAAGCGCCGTGGCGAAGACCACAAGAACCAGCGTTTGGACTGTCTCTTTCCAAAGGCCCTGGTTGATGATGAAGAGCAGTCCGATGAAAACAACAGCCGCTAGAACCCGCGATTTTTGCAGCCAGTAGGCAACGCCGGCAAGCGCTAGGGCGAGGATAACTGGCGGCGATTGCAGCAGGAGAAAGGTCGTGCCCTCGACGCCCCATTCGAGGACCGCCGACAGCGCATCAAAAAACCACTGGAAATAGGTGACGATGAAATCAATGAATGACTTGCCCCAGGGCCCCACCGGAATCTTGTAGGCGGCGATCAGCTTTGAAACGGGATCCATCGTGCCTTCCCCCTCGGAATGATGCGATCAAGCTAGCCGACTTTCCGGCGAAGGCAAACTGCTTCGCCGGAAAGGCATGTCGTGAAATCAAGATCCGTGTGGATTACTTGGCAAGTGCCGCCGAGACAGCCGCTGCCGCATCGCCGCCGTCGAAGGTGGTCACACCTTCAAGCCAGGGCTTCACCGTGTCCGGATTGTCCTTGAGCCATGTGAGCGCTGTCGCCTTCGGGTCCGCGCCGTCCTTGAGCACGGGGGCCATCATCGCGCCTTCCATGGCGAGGCTGAACTTGAGATTGCTCAGCAGCTTGCCCACATTCGGGCATTCCGTTGTATAGCCCGCCCGCACGTTAGTGAGAACCGTGGCGGCGCCAAAACCGGAATCGCCCATGCCGTCGAGATAGGCGATTTTCATGTCGCCCATGACCGGATGCGGCGTCCAGCCGAGGAAGATGATCCATTCATTGTTCTTCATCGACTTTTCGGCCTGGGTCAGCATGCCCGCTTCCGAGCTTTCAACCAGTTCGAAGCCTGCGAGGTTGTTCTTGGCGTCGGCAATCATCTCGCCGATGATGCGGTTGCCGTCATTGCCCGCTTCGATGCCGTAGATCTTGCCATCGAACTTGTCCTTGTTGGCTCCAAGGTCGGCAAGGCTCTTGACGCCCGCATCGGCCACATATTGCGGAACAACCAGGCCATAGCCCGCGCCATCCAGATTGGTGCCGATCGTCTCAACCGACTTGTCTTCAGTGTAAGCCTTGATGTCGGCGGTCATGCTCGGCATCCAGTTGCCGAGGAACACGTCGATGTCCTTGTTCTTCAGCGAGGCATAGGTCACCGGAACCGAAAGGGTTTTCACGTCCGGCGTATAGCCCAGGGCTTCGAGCACCACTTGCGTGGCCCCGGTGGTAACCTGGATGTCGGTCCAGCCCACATCCGCAAAGCGCACCGTCTTGCAGCTTTCGGCATCGCCGGCTGAAGCTGATGCCGCCAGGGCAAACAGGCTCACGCCCAGCGCGGCCACGCCCAAAAAACTGGTTAATGTTGATTTCATTTACGTTCTCCCTTGTGTATCCGCCGTTTTGTGAAGTGAATAAATGCGGATGATGGCATTAAACTAACGCGAAATACCCTCGGTCCGTCAAGTTATGGTTTTCGCCGCTGTGGGTTAAAAGCGACATTTCATGTACTTATCGAAATGGCCCCCGTATAATCATACAAAACAGCCAAGAGGAACGCCATGAAGCCTGTAAAATGGGGAATAATCTCAACCGCCAATATTGGCGTCGAAAAAGTCCTTCCCGGCATGCTGAAAAGCCGGGATATCGAGATCGTCGCCATCTCTTCGCGCAAGCTAAAAACCGCCCAGAACGCCGCCGCCAAGCTCGGCATTCCCAAGGCCTATGGCTCCTATGAGGCCATGCTGGCCGACCCGGAAATCGAGGCGGTTTACAACCCGCTGCCCAATCATCTGCATGTGCCCCTGACGCTCGCCGTCGCCAAGGCCGGCAAGCATGTCCTCTGCGAAAAACCCATCGCCATGTCGGCCAAAGAGGCAGCCAAGCTCCGCAAAATTCCAAAAGGCATTTACGTGGCGGAAGCCTTCATGGTGCGCCACAGCCTGCAATGGCTGGCGGCCCGCGCCCTCGCGAAGAAAGGCGAAATCGGTGACGTGCGCGCCGTCCAGGTTTACTTCACCTATTTCAACCGCGATCCCAGGAACGTCCGCAACATGGCCGATATCGGCGGCGGCGGGCTTTATGACATCGGCTGCTATCCCATCACCGTATCGCGCTTCATGTTCGGCGCCGAGCCCAAGCGCGTCATCGCCACCTTCGACTGGGATCCGAAATTCAAGACCGACCGGATGGCCGGCGGCCTTGCGGATTTCGGCAATGGCCGTCATTTGACCTTCACCATCTCAACCCAACTCGCTCCCTGGCAGCGCGCCCAGATCGGCGGCACCAAGGGCCGCATCGAAGTTGAAATCCCTTTCAATGCCCCGCCGGACAAGCCTAATCGCTACTTCGTCCAGGGCATGGCGATGAATGAAGGCACCTGGCACACGCTGCCCGTCTCCGACCAGTACCAGTTGCAGGCCGAAGCCTTCGGCCGCGTCATCCGGAAAGAGGAGAAGGCTGTCTGGGGCGTCGAAGACGCCATCCAGAACATGAAAATCATCGACGCCTTCTTCCGCTCCGAAAAAAGCGGCAAGTGGGAGAAGCCTTAAGGCCGATCATCTCTGTTTTTCCTCGCCCCTTGGGGGAGAGGAAGGGGCCCATCCTGCGAAGCTGGATGGGAAGGTGAGGGGGAGCAGGTCTCGCAATTGAATCGCCTGCTCCCCCTCATCCTCCCACCGCGTTCCGCGGCGGGCCCCGCCTTCTCCCCGCCGGGGAGAAGGAAAATAAATGGAATTTTGGTATAACCAAGGTTGATCGCTCTAATCCCACAATCTCGCCGCCCCGCGCACGCCGCTTTTCTCCCCGTGTTTGGCGCGAACCACCTTGGCCACCGCCGTCCCTGAAAAGCTGTAGCGCGAAATAAGCGGCGGCAGGTGCTCGACGAGTTCCGGCAACTCATTGAGCCCGCCGCCGATCACGAACACATCAGGATCGACAACGCAGGCGATGTTCGCCGCCACCCGGGCAAAGCGGTCCTGCAGGCGTTGCAGCGAAGCCAGCGCCCGCGCATCGCCGCGCCGCGCCCGCGCCACGATCTCCTTGCTTGAGATGTCTTCGCCCGCAACACGCAAATGATCGCGCTGCAGGCCGGTGCCCGAAACATATTGCTCGGCGCATCCCGTCTTGCCGCAGAAGCACGGCAGCAGCGGCCACTCGCTGGCATTGGGCCAGGGCAGCGCCGTGTGGCCGAATTCGCCCGCCTCGCCATTGGCCCCCACCACCAGTTTGCCATTCACCACCAGCCCGCCGCCAAGTGCTGTACCCACCGTGAAGAAGGCAACCACGCCATAGCCCTGGCCCGCCCCGTCGATGGCCTCCGACAGCGCAAAGCAATTCGCGTCATTCTCCATTTTCACCACCCGCCCGATGGCCGCTTCAAGATCATGCTGAAACGGCTTGCCATTGCAAAACAGGATATTGGCATTGCGCCACAACCCGGTCAGGCGCGAGCTTGATCCCGGCGCGCCGATGCCCACGCTGCCATCGCCCGCTTCACGCACGAGACCGGCAATCGCCGCAACCACGCCCTCATAGGTCTTCGGCGTCGCCACCCGTTTCTCAAACAAGGTTTCGCCGCCGGCGGAAAGTGTCACGGCATCAATCTTCGTGCCGCCGAGATCAATGCCGATGCGGCTCATGTCCGGTTGTAAACATCATCATAGCGGATGATGTCATCTTCGCCGAGATAATCGCCGAACTGCACCTCGATGATTTCCACCATGCCATCCGTATGGTTTTCCAGCCGGTGCTTGTCGCCCTTCGGGATATCAATGTGCTGCGAGCGCGAGAGATCCTGAACTTTTTCGCCGACAGTTACGGTGGCAACCCCGGTCACCACCGTCCAATGCTCAGCCCTATGCTTGTGGCTTTGCAGCGATAGCCTGCCGCCCGGATTGACCGCAATGCGCTTCACCTTGAAGCCCACGCCTTCATCCAGGATATGGAATGTCCCCCAGGGCCGCGTCTCGCTATACATTCTGAATTCCTTTCAATGCGCCGTAAAGCGCGCGGAAATCTCCTAGCCGATCCGCATAGGCTTTGGAAAGTTTTTGCGTTGGTTCCAGATGCGTGAGCGCCTTGGGCTTGCGGCAAACCTCGGCAATGTCCTCGCCCGTCACCGAAAGCCGCGCCAGCCGTGCCGCCCCAAAGGCAGCGCCAACTTCGGACCCTTTGGGAATGGTAATCCGCCGGTTGAGAACATTGGCAAGCATCTGCATCCAGAAGGCGCTGCGCGTGCCGCCGCCCGCCACCAGCAATTCCGCCACCCGCGTGTCCTCCTGCTCCAGAACATCCTGGCAATCCGCCAGCGACAGGGCAACACCTTCGAGAACCGCCAGCGCCAAGTCCTCCTGCGTCGTGCCTGCGCTAAGGCCATGAAACGCCGCCCGCGCTGAGGGGTCGTTATGCGGTGTGCGTTCGCCGTTGAGATAGGGCAAAAACAGAAGGCGCCCCGGCCCGTGATAGCGCCGCTGGGTGCGCTGCAAAAGCGTCTGAATGGTGCCGCCCGGCAAAATCCCGTTCAGCCAGCTCAACGGGCTCGCGCCATTTAACAATGCCGCCACCTGATACCAGAGATCAGGCAGGCCATGGCCCAGCGCCTGGATCATCTGCTGCGGCCGTGGCCGGAAACTCTTCGTCGTCACAAAATACTGCGCCGAAGTCCCCAGCGAAATAAACCCGTCGCCGTCATTGATGGCGCCAATGCCGATGGCCGAGGCCGCCGCATCCCCGGCGCCTGCCGCAATGGGAAGCCCCACCGGCAATCCGAGAAATTCCGCCGCGGACTTGTGAAGATGAGCCGAAGCGCAGGGGCCTTCCTCGATGCGCGGCAGGTTCTCAAGCCTGATGCCCGCCGCCTCCACCAACGCGGATGACCACTTTCTTTGCCCCACATCAAGAAGCGACATGCCCGTGGCATCGCATGGATCGGTGATGAACTCGCCGCTCATCTGGAAGCGCAGAAAATCCTTGGGCGCCAGGACCATGGCAAGCTGTTTGAAAATCTCTGGCTCATGGGCCTGAAGCCAGAGAAGCTTTGGCGCGGTGAAGCCCGCAACCGCCGGCCCCCCGGCAATCTGCCCGACATCGGAGAACTTCCCGTTGAAGAGGCTGGCTTCCGCCCCGGCCCGCCCGTCATTCCACAAAATGGCCGGGCGGAGAACTTGCCCGCCCGCACCCAGAACAACGGCCCCGTGCATTTGCCCGGAAAGCCCGACCGCCGCGATGCGCGACCAGTCCTCGCGGTTCCTGGCGCGCAACATCTTGCAGGCCTTTTGCAAAGCCAGCCACCATTCCTGCGGATCCTGCTCTGACCAGCCCGGCTGCGGTCGTGTTGTCGGCAACGAAACTTCGGCAAGCCCCGCAACCCGTTGTTTATGATCGGTGATGATGCATTTAAGCGCCGTCGTCCCGAGGTCGATGCCAAGATAGGTTGAGGTCGCGGAAGTCATGGTTACTGATATGTAAACAGGGGGTTTTAACCCTTGTCCACTGGGCAATTGACGTGCCAGCCAAGCCTCGTTATAAGCCGCCCATCTCAATTCAATTTAGGAAAGTTCAATGGCCAATACAAAATCGGCGAAGAAGGCAACGCGCGTTTCGGCGCGTCGTGAAACCATCAACAAAAACCGCACCAGCCGCGTGCGCAGCACCGTCCGCAAGGTTGAAGAAGCGATCAGCTCCGGCAACAAGGAAGCAGCAGTGACCGCCATGAAGGCCGCCGAGCCCGAGCTGATGCGCGGCGCCCAGAAGGGCATCCTTCACAAGAACACCGCATCGCGCAAGATTTCGCGCCTGACCAGCCGCATCCGGGCCCTTTTCGCCTGAAAGTTATCCACATAACTATTTGAAAACGCGCCGGGATCAACTCCGGCGCGTTTTTGTTTGTCAGATGACGGACGGTATTTGGCAAACTTAATTGAAATATTTCAATGCCTTGGCGAATTTGTCTGGCAATCCGTTAAAAACCCCATCCCGCCGCATGGCCTGCCGCATTAAAATTTTCTGGCGGCGTGGCGCCGGGCGGAACCGGCTGCCGTGCCAAGTCCGCCTGATTCACAATGTCACATCAGAGAGTTAGCGAAAGTCAATGGGGTTTGCCAAAAACCCCGCGGTTCACCGCTGCGCTCCGTGTACGGAACAATGCCGGATTCATCTTGCAGTGTGTCACTCTGCCTTTGTAGGTTCCGCCTTAACGCTGCTGGGACAAGGCACGAAGACAGCGAATGGTAAAACAGGGGATGCGTAAAATGACATGTCGGATTGAGGGGCAAGGGTCTGGCATGGCATTAAATTGGGCGTTTAAGGGCGGATAGTTCTCCAAGTTGTAGGTTTGAGGCGTCGGACAGGCGTGGATTGTTCTTTATCGACAGGAACGATGCCGAGTTTCTGTGTCTGCAGCGTCCTTGGAATTCCGGGTTGAAGCAATGCAACGAGAGAGTGCACGGAAAAATGACTGAATTAGCGGTGGCAGTTGATCTGAAACAGAAATGGCAGCGGGTATCACACAGGCTCCGCGCCGAATTGGGGGACGATCTCTTTACAAGCTGGTTTGGCCGCATGGATGCGGAGGACTGCTGCAACCTGAAGCTCATCGTCTCGGTGCCAACCCGCTTCCTCAAAAGCTGGATTGAAAACCACTACGTCGCCAAGCTGCAGAAAATCGCCGAAACCGAATTCGGCCGGCTTGATGCGGTGCAGGTCCGCGTCCGCGGCCAGGTAACGCCGCCCCGCGCCGTCGAAATGGCCGAGCGCCCCGCCGAAAAGCCCCGCGCCTCGTTTGAGGAGCATCGCGCAAATGCTGCGCCAGGCGCCAATTTCCTCCAGCAGGGCGAACGCAACACCCAGCTTGATTCAGCCCAGACCTTTGACAGTTTCGTGGTGGGCACCTCCAATCAGCTGGCCCATGCCGCCGCCTGCCGGGTGACCGACGCCAATGTCGGCGCTCCAGTCACCTTCAATCCGCTCTTCATTCACTCCGCCGCAGGCCTCGGCAAAACCCATTTGCTCAATGCCATCGGCCATCGCATCCGCGACGTTCATCCCGAACGCAAGGTGCTGTTCCTCACTGCCGAGCGCTTCATGTACAGCTTCATCCAGGCGCTGAGAAGCCGTGATACCCTATCCTTCAAGGACCAGTTCCAGTCGGTGGATGTGCTGCTCATTGATGATTTCCAGTTCCTGCAGGGCAAGACCATGCAGCAGGAATTCTGCCACACCTTCAATTCCCTGGTGGATTCGCGGCGGCAGGTGATCGTGGCGGCGGACGTTCCGCCGTCGCAGCTCGACACCATCGACCAGCGCATGCGCTCCAGGCTCATGGGCGGCCTTGTCATTGACATCGAACTGCCCGATCTCGAACTGCGCCGCAAAATCGTTCTGGGCCGCTACGTCGCCATGAACAGCCGGGATCATTCCGTGGTGATCCCCGATGAGGTTCTGGAATTCGTCGCCAACCGCATCACCGGCGGTGGCCGCGAGCTGGAAGGGGCGCTGAACCGCATCGTCGCCTATCAGCAGTTCAACAAATCCCCCATCACTTTGGATCTCGCCGCCATGGTGCTGCGGGACATGTCGGCCAATCCGGACCAGTGCCGCATCAAGATTGATGACATCCTGAAAATCGTTGGCCGCCATTTCAACGTGGCGCGCACCGATCTGCTCTCGCCGCGCCGCGCCCGCTCCATTGTGGTGCCGCGCCAGGTCGGCATGTATCTCGCCAAGAAAATGACCTCGCGCTCGCTCCCCGAAATTGGCCGCAGGTTCGGCGGCCGCGATCATTCCACCGTGCTTCACGCGGTGCGCAAGATCGATGACCAGATCAAGACCGATGACCGGCTGGCCAAGGAAGTTGCCCTGCTGATCCGCTTGGTGGAACAACAGTAGCTTATCCACAAGGGAAGTAGGTCAGTCTGAATTTCTGCTTTGGGTCAAGAGCAGAAATCGCCTGGTGGGTACAACTCTTCCGCTTTTGACCCAAAACGGACCTTCATACCTCTTGATCTTGTAGCGGAACTGTCGCGGAAAACCTGCCGCTCGTCCAGCGGATGATTATCGGCAATACTATGAAATAGATGGTCAAGAATTATTTAAGCAGCACTTCTTGTACTTCTTCCCGCTACCGCATGGGCAAGGGTCATTACGTCCCACCTTCCTGCGTAGAGCGCCTTGCGATAGCGTCGCAATCGGCACCAAAGGTTTTTTCGGCCATGCATCGAGGGCCTTTTCCATGTCTGGGTCGGATTTCCATTTCCCTTCGATGGCCAGAGCGCCTCTGATATCCCCGGTTCTGGGAGCAAGTAGTAGCCCATACCATGCATCTGCTTTCGCGTCGTATTTCCTAATTCCG
>CADEEO010000062.1:0-2713 GCA_902826365.1 uncultured Hyphomicrobiales bacterium
GAAATCGGCGTTGAAACCGGCGGCTCCAACGTGCAGTTCGGCGTGAACCCCACTGATGGTCGCCTCGTCGTCATCGAAATGAATCCGCGCGTCTCGCGTTCTTCGGCGCTGGCCTCAAAGGCCACCGGCTTCCCCATCGCCAAGATCGCTGCCAAGCTCGCCGTGGGTTACACGCTGGACGAACTGGCCAACGACATCACCGGCGGTGCCACGCCTGCCGCCTTCGAACCGACGATCGATTACGTCGTCACCAAGATCCCGCGCTTCGCCTTTGAAAAATTCCCCGGCTCCCAGGCCATCCTGTCCACCGCCATGAAATCGGTGGGCGAAGTCATGGCCATTGGCCGCACCTTCCAGGAAAGCATGCAGAAGGCGCTCCGCGGCCTTGAAACCGGCCTCACCGGCTTTGATGAGATCGATATTCCAGGTCTCGGCGAAGGGGACGACAAGAACGCCATCCGCGCTGCCCTTGGAACGCCCACGCCGGACCGCCTGCTGATCATCGCCCAGGCCTTCCGCCACGGCGCAACGGTTGAGCAGATTTTCGCTTCCTGCAAATACGAGCCTTGGTTCCTGCGCCAGATCGAAGAGCTGGTGAAAACCGAAGAGAAGATCCGCGTTAACGGCCTGCCCAATGACGCGGTAAATTTGCAGAAGCTCAAGGCCATGGGCTTCTCCGACAGGCGCCTGGCAAAATTGATTGGCGTGAATGAGGACAAGGTCCGCAAGCATCGCCACAAGCTCAATGTGCGTCCTATCTTCAAACGGATCGATACCTGCGCCGCGGAATTCGCTTCTCCCACCGCCTATATGTATTCAACCTATGAAACAGGTTTCATCGGCCACAGCGGCAATGAAGCAAAACCGTCTGACAAGCAGAAAGTCATCATCCTTGGTGGCGGGCCAAACCGCATCGGCCAGGGCATCGAGTTTGATTACTGTTGCTGCCACGCCTGCTTCGCGTTCCATGACGCGGGCTATGAATCCATCATGGTCAATTGCAATCCGGAAACCGTCTCAACCGATTACGACACCTCCGACCGCCTCTATTTTGAATCCCTCACCATCGAAGACGTTCTCGAAATCATTCACGTAGAGCAGTCCAAGGGAACCCTGAAAGGCGTCATCGTGCAGTTCGGCGGCCAGACACCTTTGAAGCTAGCAGGCAAACTCGAAGATCTCGGCGTACCCATTCTCGGCACCACGCCCGATGCCATCGACTTGGCCGAAGACCGCGACCGCTTCTCAAAGCTTCTGAAAAAACTGAAGCTGCGCCAGCCCGAAAACGGCATCGCCCGCTCCGCCGCCGAGGCCAAGAAGATCGCCAGGAAAATTGGTTTCCCGGTGGTCATCCGCCCCTCCTATGTGCTGGGCGGCCGCGCCATGGAAATCGTCCGCAGCGATGAGCACCTCCAGCGCTATATCACCGAAGCCGTCGTCGTCTCCGGCGACAGCCCGGTGCTGATCGATAGCTATCTTTCCGAAGCCGTCGAAGTGGACGTCGACGCCATTTGCGATGGCAAGGACGTGTTCATTGCCGGCGTCATGGAACACATCGAAGAGGCAGGCATCCACTCCGGCGACTCAGCCTGTTCGCTCCCGCCCTATTCCCTCAAGGCTCCCGTCATCGCCGAAATGGAAGCCCAGGCCAAAAAAATGGCGCTCGCGCTCAATGTCGTGGGCCTGATGAATGTGCAATTCGCCATCAAGGATGACCTGGTCTACGTCCTCGAAGTAAATCCTAGAGCCTCTCGGACTGTGCCCTTCGTGGCCAAGGTGATAGGCATTCCCGTAGCCAAGATCGCCGCCCGCGTCATGGCCGGCGAAAGCCTCGCCAGCTTCAAGCTGGTTAACCGGAAGCTCGCCCATGTCGCTGTAAAGGAAGCGGTATTCCCCTTCAACCGCTTCCCCGGCGTCGATGTTCTGCTCGGCCCCGAAATGCGTTCGACCGGCGAAGTCATGGGCCTCGACAAAACCTACGACATGGCCTTCGCCAAAAGCCAGCTCGGCGCCGGCATGCGCATTCCCATGTCAGGCACCGTCTTTGTCTCCATCAACGATCCCGACAAGCCCAAAATCCTCCCCGCCATCCGCAAGCTGGTGGACCTGGGCTTCGTCATCATGGCCACCGGCGGCACCCAGCATTTCTTTGAAAGCAAGGGCATCCCCTCCACCAAGATCAACAAGGTTCTGGAAGGCCGCCCCCATGTGGTGGACGCCATCAAGAACGGCGAGATTCAGCTCGTGCTGAACACTACCGAGTCCAAGGCGTCCGAGTCCGACTCAAAGTCCATCCGCCAGACTGCCATGCTGCAAAAAGTGCCCTACTACACCACCCTGCCCGGGATCCTCGCCGCCACCAAAGCCATCGCCGCGCAAAAGGCCGACACCATTCAAGTCCGTCCGCTGCAGGATTATTTCAAGTAACGCCGAGTTTCACCGCTGCAGCAATCAGCTCCGCATTGCTTCGCGCCGTGCGCCCATCCGGCAGGAACCCGCCGTCCTCAAAGCCGATGCGCTGGTCCAGGCCAAGCCGCAAAGCCTCCGCATGCATCACCCATTTGCTGGCGTCGAAACCATGGAGCTGGCGTGGCAACTTACTGTCGGCCCGGTCCAGCACGGCGATGATCCCATGCGCCATGCGAAGTGCGGCTGCACTTTCCTGCTCTTCTATCTCAATCAAATTTCGCAAACATGACGCTGCTTCCGGCAA
>CADEEO010000062.1:2813-17557 GCA_902826365.1 uncultured Hyphomicrobiales bacterium
ACCGCCGGATTGTAGTCATGCCCGCGGGCACCGTTGAGGCAGGCTTGCAGCATGGCGCAAAAATTAAGAGCGCTCTGCCGTGCGGTCAAGCGCGCCAGCGAACGCCGCTCAATCTAATTGCTTGCTTGCTGGAGTGCTAGCATCAATAATCAGCCGCATCACAACAAGCTGGGAACTGAGAACCGGAATGCCGCACGACACACCGTTGATTGCCACTATTGTCGCCGGCCTCGGCCTTGCCTTCATTTTCGGCACGATCGCCAACCGGCTGCGGCTTCCGCCCATCGTCGGTTATATTCTCGCCGGCGTGCTGCTCGGCCCCTATACGCCGGGCATGGTGGCCGACCAGAAACTGGCGCCTGAACTCGCGGAAATCGGCGTAATCCTGCTGATGTTCGGCATCGGCCTGCATTTCTCCCTGAAAGAACTGCTGTCGGTCCGCGCCATCGCCATTCCCGGCGCCATCGTGCAGATCGCGGCAGCCACCGCACTTGGCGCCGGGCTGGCCTGGTACCTCGACTGGTCAATGGCAGCAGGCCTCGTATTCGGCCTGTCGCTGTCGGTTGCAAGCACCGTGGTCCTGCTCAAGGCGTTGCAGGAGCGCCGCCTTGTCAATACCGAACGCGGCCGTATCGCGGTGGGCTGGCTCATCGTGGAGGATCTGGTGACGGTGCTCGCCCTGGTGCTGCTGCCCGCACTTGCAACACTGCTGGGAACCGCCGAAACGGCGGCAACCAGCGATCCCATCGCCTCCTACTTCAATCTCGGCCTGCCCGGAATATTCCTGCTGACCTTCCTCAAGGTCGGCGCATTCATCGCCCTGATGCTCATCGTGGGCGGCCGGGTCATCCCATGGGCCTTGCACTACGTCGCCCACACGGGTTCGCGCGAACTGTTCCGGCTGGCGGTCCTGGCGATAGCCTTGGGTGTCGCCTATGGCGCCGCCGAACTCTTCGGTGTTTCGTTTGCGCTCGGCGCTTTCTTTGCCGGAATGGTCATGAGCGAGTCCGCCCTCAGCCAGCGGGCCGCGGAAGAATCGCTGCCCTTGCGCGACGCCTTCGCCGTCCTGTTTTTCGTATCTGTCGGCATGCTCTTCGACCCACTCACCTTGATCAACAATCCGCTGCCCATTCTGGCAACGCTTTTCATTGTGATGATCGGCAAGTCTGCCGCCGCATTTCTGATCGTGCGCGCCTTTGGCCATCCCACCGGAACCGCCTTGACGATTTCGGCCAGTCTCGCGCAAATCGGCGAATTCTCGTTCATCCTCGCTGAACTCGGCGTCAAGCTCAACTTGCTGCCGGAACAAGGCCGCGACCTGATTCTGGTCGGCGCCATCCTGTCGAT
This sequence comes from uncultured Hyphomicrobiales bacterium, assembly GCA_902826365.1. GTDB lineage: Bacteria > Pseudomonadota > Alphaproteobacteria > Rhizobiales > Aestuariivirgaceae > Aestuariivirga. Next base: position 4,161 of record CADEEO010000062.1, read on the forward strand.
TCTTCTCAATCCGCTGGCCTTCGCCGCGGCGGAACGCATGAAATCCTACCTCGATCGCGGAGCGTCAGTACCCGTCAGCAACGCCCCCTCACCGCAGCCCGAAAGTGCCGCATCTCTGCCCGAAGCAACTGACGAGGCGGCTCTGGTCACGACCAGCCTGAAGGGTCATGTGGTTCTGGTTGGCTATGGCCGTGTCGGAAGCCTCGTTGGGCAGGCGCTTAAAACAAGCGGCCGTCCGTTCCTGGTGATTGAATATACCGATGACATGGCTGATGAACTCAAGGCCCAGGGCGTTGAGATGATCGTCGGCAATGCCGCCCAGCCCGAAATTTCGGCCGCGGCTAACATTGTCGGTGCAAGTTGCCTGATCGTTGCAATCCCCGATGCCTTCGAGGCAGGCCAGGTGGTGGAGCAGGCGCGCCATTCAAATTCAGCCCTGCAGATTCTGGCCCGCGCCCATTCCGACGCGGAGGTGGAGCATCTCCGGGCCATGGGCGCAAATGTCGTCATCATGGGCGAACGCGAAATCGCCCGCGAGATGATCGATCACCTTGCACGGTCAAAATCCAGGACGTGACGCTGGCGAAAAGGTTAAGATTGCCTTGCCATTTGGTCCAGCTCCGGGTCCATGCGGCCCAAAAAGCCAATATAATCATCATACTGACCATTCCCACGAGGCCCCTTGAATTTGGGGCCTTTTTGGGCCATCTTACCTGATACCCGGTCGCAAGCGCGCAAAGTGCTTGGCCGGGTCTAGTTTTTCACCCAACTGATTGAAATCTGGACGATGACGATGGAAAAAGTACCAATGACGCTGGACGGCCATGCCAGGATGATGGATGAGATCAAGCATCTCAAAACCGTCGAGCGCCCCCGCATCATTCGTTTGATCGAAGAAGCGCGCGCCCATGGCGACCTCTCCGAGAATGCCGAATACCATGCCGCCAAGGAGCAGCAGGGCTGGACCGAGGCGCGCGTCAGCGAGCTTGAGGACAAGATCAGCCGCGCCGAAATCATCGACATCACCAAGCTCTCTGGCGACACCGTGAAATTCGGCGCCAAGGTCACCCTTGTCGATGAGGACAGCGAGGACGAGTCGTCCTATCAGATCGTCGGTGAATTCGAAGCCGACGTGAAGAAGGGCAAGATCTCGATTTCATCGCCCATCGCCCGCGCCATCATCGGAAAGAAGAAGGGCGACAGCGTCGAGGTCAACACCCCCGGCGGCGGCAAGTCCTACGAAATCCTGAAAGTGAAGTGGGCCTGAGCCCACTTCACCTGATTTCATGCATTAGTCCTTTGGACCCGGCACGGTCGGATACTTGTTTACCTCGTCCTTTTGCAGCGCCGACTGTTGCTGGTAGTCCTCGTCAAGCTTCTGCATATAGGCTGACTTGAATGCCGGCGCTGCTTCCAGTTCTTCCTTGGTCGCATTCAAAACCAGCTTGGTGGTCGCAAAGTCTGCGGTCGGTTCCATGGTGAAGCGGTTGAGCGCAATCGCCACATTCTTTTCACCGATGCCGATAAAACCACCGACGCCAACAACCACCGCTTCAATCTCGCCCGTGGGCTTGATCACAAGGTCATTCACGTCACCCACCGATTCATCCGCCGGTGAGTAAACACTGCCGCCAATAACAGCACTGGCAAGAAGCGTGGCCTTGTCCTGGTTTACGATTTGGCCCTCAACGGGCTGTGGCGGGCTTTCTTTTGCCGTGGCGTCAGGCAGCGCCGTCACCGGCGGCTGGGCTGCCGGATCGTTTGCCGGCGCAGTCTGGGCCAGCACACTTCCGGGCGCCGACACCAAGAATAGCGCGAGTGCCGCGTGGGAAATTGTCTTAATCATGATTTTCTCCTTTCATGATTTTGGCTGGGCTGCCCTTCAGCCCTGAAACACCTTTTGATCAAACGCAAAAATTCTCCGTTCCGCTTGATCAGCAGGACCAAGCGTATCGCAGTAGTAGCAATAACGCAGACGTGGGCCGGTCGTTCCCCGGTTCAAGGAAAAATCACGCCCTCCGGCAAACTAATTTGCCAGCGCGTCCTTCACAGCAGCCGTCAGCCGCGGCCCCTCAGGCAGGGCCCGCGAGGAGAACCAGTCAATGAACTGCCCATCCCGGCCAAACAGGAATTTGTGAAAATTCCACTTGGGCCGGCCCGCATTGCCTGCCTTTGCCGTCGCCCATTGATAGAGCGGATGGGCCGCAGCGCCCTTCACCACCAGCTTGTCGCTGAGCGGAAACGTCACCCCATAGTTGAGCTTGCAGAATGACGCGATCTCGCCCGCCGTACCCGGTTCCTGCGCCCCAAAATCATTCGAAGGCGCGCCCACAACCACAAGCCCCTTGTCCTTGTTGGCCAGCCACACCTGCTCAAGCCCCTCATACTGCCCGGTATAGCCGCATTCCGAAGCCGTATTCACCAGCAGCACAACCTTGCCCCTGAACTGCGAAAGCGGCATCGGCTTTCCGTCAATGCTTTGTAGAGTAAAGTCGTGGAGTGTCTTGTTTGCAGCGGTCATTTCAATTCCATCACGGCCAGAGGAAACATTTCATTTTTTAGAAGCTATCACATGCCTTGCCCCAAACAAAATCAGCCCGGCAACCAGTCCCCAGAACGCCGAGCCCACGCCAAAGAATGTTATGCCTGAAGCCGTCACCAAAAACGTGATCAAGGCGCTTTCAATGTCGCGCGCCTCTTTCAGCATCGCCACAACACTTCCCATCAGCGGTGAAAACAACGCCAGCCCCGCAATGGTGGTGATCAGCGCCGCGGGCAAGCTGCCGAGCACTTGCACGAACAGCGCCGCCGCCAGTCCAACCGCCACATATAAGACCGCATAGGGCCAAGCCACCAGCCAGCGCTTTGCCGGGTCTTCATGCGTGTCGGGTCCCGTCACCAGCGAAGCCGTGATCGCTGCCAAGTTGATCGCATGACTGCCAAAGGGTGCCGCCACCATGGAGGCAAATCCCGTGGTGAGCAGGCACGAGGTCACCGGTGGCTCATAGCCGCTGGCCCGCAGCACGGCGAAGCCGGGAAGGTTTTGCGACGCCATGGTCACCAGAAACAACGGCACGCCCAAGCTCAAGATGGTCGCGCCGTCAAACCGCGGCGTGGTCCACTCAAGCCGCGTCAGTCCGGCCGTGCAGCAGTCCGCGCTGAATGTTCCTGCATAGGCCGCCATGGCAACCCCCAGCACCACCACGACGGGAACCGCAAACAGCGCAAAGCTCAAACGCAAGCCGAAGAACACGATGATCAGCGGCAGCACAAACAGCGGCATGGAAAGGGCCGCCGCCGGAACCCCCAGCGTATATTTCAACAACACGCCAGCCAGCATGGCCGCCGCAATGGGCGCCGGTATCTGCGCAATGGCCCGCGCCAGGGGCTTGATCAGCGCCGTGAGGCACATCAGCAGCCCCGCCACCGCAAAGGCCCCCAGCGCATTCTCGTAACTGATCCCTGAAGCACTTGTGGCAATGAGCGCCGCACCCGGCGTTGACCAGGCGGTGATGATCGGCATCCGGTGGGTCCACGACAGGTAGAGCGTGGTAACCGCCTGGCCAAAGCATAAGGCCGCCGCCCATGAGGCCTGCTGCGAGGGCGTGGCCCCCACTGCCTGCGCCGCTTCCATGATGAGCAGGATGGTGGAGGCAAAGCCCACCACCACGGCCGTGGCCGTGGTAGAGATGATGCTGAACCAGCCGCTCCGCGAAACCGCCTCGTCGCTCATTTCAGCGGAACCCCCGGCTCATATTTTGATACCCGCATGATCATCGTGGTTTTCACCTGGTCCACATTGGGGTCCGCCGTCAAAGTCTTGATGATGAAATCCTGCAGCTCGGCCAAATCGCTGCCCAGGCAGCGCAAAATGAAATCCGCCTCGCCCGAGATGGCATAGGCCTCGCGCACCAGCGGCCATTCCGCAACCTTTGCCTCGAAGGCCCGGAGCTCAACCTCGTTCTGGCTCTTCAGTCCCACCATGGCAAAGAGCTGCACGTCAAACCCAAGCTTTTGGGCATCCAGCAAGGCCCGGTAACCCGCGATATAGCCCTTCTTCTCCAGCACCTGCACCCGCCGGAGGCAGGGGGGCGGCGACAGGCCAATCCGCGAGGCCAGCTCCACATTGGTCAGCCTCCCGTCCCTTTGGAGCTCGCGCAGAATCTTCCAATCGGTTAAATCAAGGATTGTAGCGCGTTTCATGGCCATTTGTGCAACAATATTGCGTGAATCTGCAAGCGGTCTGTTAAGAAGCAAGCGTTGCGGACTTGTTCTGGGACACAAATGAGCTATGTTACTAGCTCATAGCAACCCGGAGCCCGAAAATGTCCGCCCGCCACGCCCGCGTCCTGATCCTCGGCTCAGGTCCAGCGGGTTATACTGCTGCGATTTATGCCGCCCGCGCCATGTTGAAGCCTGTGCTTATTCAAGGCACCCAGCCCGGCGGCCAGCTCACCATCACCACCGATGTTGAGAACTATCCCGGCTTTGCTAAAGTCATCCAGGGCCCCTGGCTGATGGAGGAAATGAAGGCCCAGGCCGAGCATGTCGGCACCGAAGTCATTTCCGATACCATCACCGAAGTCCGCCTCAAGGACAAGCCCATCTGGCTCAAAGGCGATAGCGGCCAGGTCTATACCTGCGATGCGCTGATCATCTGCACCGGCGCCCAGGCCAAGTGGCTGAACCTGCCTTCGGAAGAAAATTTCAAGGGTTTCGGCGTTTCCGCCTGCGCCACCTGCGACGGCTTCTTCTACCGCGAGAAAAAAGTCCTCGTCATCGGCGGCGGCAACACGGCTGTCGAAGAGGCTCTTTTCCTCACCAATTTCGCCAGCGAAGTCACCGTGGTTCATCGGCGCAATGAATTCAAGGCCGAGCGCATCTTGCAGAACCGCCTCTTCGCCCATCCGAAGATCAAGGTCATTTGGGATACAGTCCTGGATGATGTCCTCGGCACCGCCGATCCCAAGGGTGTCACTGGCGCACGCTTGAAGAATGTGAAGACCGGAGAAACGCAGGATGTTGCCGCCGACGGCGTCTTCATCGCCATCGGCCACAAGCCCGCCACCGAACTGTTCGAAGGGCAACTGCCTTTCAAGCAGGGTGGCTATCTCATCGTCGGAAACAATTCCATGGCAACAAGCATCCCCGGCGTCTATGCGGCGGGCGATGTGACCGATGACATCTATCGCCAGGCCGTCACCGCCGCCGGCATGGGCTGCATCGCGGCCCTTGAAGTGGAAAAATATCTCCATGCAACTGAGCAAGTCCGCAAGGCTGCCGAGTAGCAGCCATGGATTGGGACAAGCTCAGGATTTTTCACGCGGTCGCCGACGCCGGCAGCTTCACCCATGCGGGCCACGAGCTTGCCCTGTCGCAGTCGGCTGTCAGCCGCCAGATCAGCGCCCTTGAAACCGATCTCAACGTGCCGCTGTTCCACCGCCATGCCCGTGGCCTCATCCTCACCGAGCAGGGCGAAGTGCTGTACCGCACCGCCCATGATGTGTTCACCAAGCTGGCCGCCGCAAAAACCCGCCTGATGGATTCCAAGGAAAAACCCTCCGGCGAACTGCGCATCACCACCACCGTTGGCCTGGGCTCCGTCTGGCTCACGCCGCGCATCAAGGAATTCACCGAGCTCTATCCGCAAATCAGCGTCACGTTGTTGCTGGAGGACCGTGAACTCGATCTCTCCATGCGCGAGGCCGATGTTGCCATCCGCCTGCGCCGTCCCACCCAGCCTGATCTCATCCAGCGCAAGCTTTTCGTCGTGCATCACCACGTCTATGCCTCGACCGACTACATCAAGAAATACGGCATTCCAAAATCCATTGAGGATCTGGACAAGCACAAGATTTTGACCCACGGCCAGGCCCCCGGCTATCTCACCACAATCAATTGGCTGGAGCGCGCCGGCCGCGCCGAGGATAATCCGCGCCCCGTGGCGCTGCGCGTAAATAATGCCTATGGCCTCCGCCGCGCCGTGCAAGCCGGTGTCGGCATTGCCTCGCTGGCCGATTATATCGTCGCTTCCGACAATAATCTCGTGCAGATCGACCTTCCTATCGAACTCCCGGAGTTCGACAGCTACTTCGTCTATCCCGAAGAGCTGAAGGAAACCAAGCGCATCACCGCCTTCCGAGATTTCATCGTGTCGAAGGCCAAGGAATGGAGCTTCTGAGTTCTTCTGCCGAGCGCAAACCCTCAAATTCTCATCATGGCCGTGCTTGACACGGCCATCTTCTTTTTTGCCAAGAAGATGCCCGCATCAAGTGCGGGCAAGATGAGATGGAAAACAATTATGTTGTCTAGTGCCACACCAGCGGCGCCAAACTCAGCACCAGCAGCACCGCCATTGAGATATTGAAAATCCGCAGGAAGGTGGGCTGGGTCAGAAGGTTGCGCAGCAGCGTCCCGAACAGTGTCCACAGGCCGATCGTCGGAAAATTCACCACGCCGCAGACCAGCGCCACGATGAGCACCGGCCACAGGCTGCCGCTTCCCGGCGTATAGGTTGCAATGGCGCTGATCGTGATCACCCAGGCCTTGGGGTTCACCCATTGGAAAAGCGCCGCCTGCATGAACGTCAGGGGCGAACCCGAAGTCTTTCCCTCGCCCACCGGCCCGGAATTGGCGATCTTCCAGGCAAGCCATAACATATAGGCGCCCCCGCCATAGCGCATGATTTCATAAGTTACCGGAAACCGCTCGAACACCTGCCCAAGGCCCAAGCCAACGACCAGGATCATGAAACTGAAGCCAATGGTGATTCCCAGCATGTGCGGAATGCTGCGCCGGAAGCCGTAGTTCACGCCCGAGGCCAAAAGCATGACATTGTTGGGGCCCGGCGTCACCGACATGACAAAGGCAAAGATCACCAGGGCCAAAAATAGGTCAATAGTCATGACCTGACATGCCACACGGCCCGGCAAAATGCAAAAACGATTGGCAGATGCGCATGAAACGCTCACATGGCACCCATGAGGAAGTGCGGCTTGTTGGGCTGGCCGTTCCCCTGCATTGTGCGCCCCGGATGCTCACCCTAAGGGCGTTCAAATGCGGAAGATACTCTCTCCCCTTGTGCCTTCCGCAGCTGGTTTCAATCCATGCCTGCGCATGGCTTGCGATCATACCCGACCAGGGTAGCCTCACTATAAAGACCGGATTATCTCCGGTCTTTTTTTGTGGCTCACATGTAGAGAGGTTCATTTTCCAACCCGCTGTAAAGGCCAGCCACGAACGCGCCGTAGCCGTTGAACAGTTGCGTCGGCACCCGCTCGCCGGTTCCCAGAACCTCTTCCATGGCCTGGCTCCAGCGCGGATGCGAAACCTCCGGATTCACATTGGCCCAGAAGCCGTACTCGGAGGATTGGATGGCCTCCCACATGCCAATGGGCCGCTCCGTCACAAAGCTGATCTTCACGATGCCCTTGATCGACTTGAAGCCATATTTCCACGGCAGGTGCAGGCGGATGGGTGAACCCATGCTTTTCGGCAGCGGCTTGCCATAGGCCCCCGTCACCAGGAAGCTCAGGTCATTCATCGCCTCCGCCATGGTCAGGCCCTCCACATAGGGCCACGGATAACTGCTGAACAATCCCGGCTGCTGGCCGACAGCAATCTCCGGCTTATTGAAGGTTTCAAAACGCACGAACTTGGCCGCAGCCTTCGGCTTGGCCATCTCCACCAGCGACTTCAGCGTAAAGCCCGTCCACGGCACGACCATTGACCAGGCCTCAACGCAGCGATGGCGATAGATGCGCTCTTCCAGTTGCACCTTCTTCAGGAGGTCATCAATGGCCAGCGTCACGGGCGCTTCCACCTCGCCGTCAATCACAACGCTCCACGGCCTGATGGGCAAGGCTTCAGCCGCATCATAAATCTGCTTCGACGTGCCAAACTCATAATAGTTGTTGTAGGCCCGGTTGATCTCCAGCGGCGTAACCGGGCGCCCCGCATCCGCATAGGTGGGATTCAGCTTCACTGGATAGAGGCCAGCCGATGGGTCATCCTCGGCCCGCGCCGCGCCCGCCGACAAGACAGCAACCGCGCTGGCCGCAGTCCCCATAAAGGCACGGCGATTGAGAAACATATGCTCCGGCGTCACCCGTGACTCGGTTATTTCCCAGCCCTTGCGTTGCTTGATCAGCATGTGTCGCGCGCTCCTATCGCTGCCATCATAATAGGCAGCATCTGCAAACCCCGCAATTCACAGTCGTTCACACTCAGGTCATCTGGTCCCGGATTGACCCGGAGGCGGCATCGCTCACATAGTGCGGTCAGCGCCAAAGCGGATGGAGGAGTTCATGACCGACATTAACCTTGCTCTTGAGCAGCTTTGTGATGCCTTCAACGAGCACAACCTCGATAAAATCATGAGCCATTTTGCCGAAGATTGCGTCCTGGAAATGCCGCGTGGAAACCATCCCTGGGGTTCGCGCTCTGAAGGCCGCGAAAATGTGCGGAAAGCCCTTGCAACGCGCTTCGAAGGGCTCCCCGATGTTCACTATGGCAACACGCAGCACTTTGTCGACAACCGCACCAACACAGGCATCTCGAAATGGGCGCTGACCGGAACCCGCCGTGACGGCCAGCGCATCGAAGTCTGGGGCTGCGATTTCTACACCTTTCACGAAGGAAAAGTTACCCGCAAGGACTCCTACTGGAAAATCGTGGAATAGCTCCCTACCCCGCCATCTGCGCCTTTCGCGCCGCCACCACCTGTTCGGCGCTGCGTCCCACCAGTTCGGCCATGTGATCGTGGCTGAACACGAAGGTGCCCACCCCCGAAGTGGCCGAGCGCAGCTCGATGATGAGCGAGCCGATTTCCGATTCCGGCAGATGCGCCTTCACTGTGTCCCATCCCGGCCAGCCCTCGCGCCCGTCAAAGCCCAGGAGTTGCCCGCGGTGCCCGGTGACAATCTGGTTGACCCGCGAGGTCGCATCGCTCGGCACATGAATGTTAACCGCCACGATGGGCTCCAGCAGAACCGGCGAGCATTGCGGCATGCCCTCGGTCATCGCCAGGCGCGCCGCCAGCTTGAAGGCCATTTCCGATGAATCGACGTCGTGATATGAGCCCTCGGAGAGATTGACGGTGAAATCCACTACCGAAAATCCCAGCGGCCCCTGAACCATCCACTCCCGCACCCCCGCTTCAACCGCCGGAATATATTGCTTGGGAACAACGCCGCCGGTGATCGTGTCGGTGAACACAAAGCCCGAGCCGCGCGGCAGCGGCTTTATCTCCACCGTCACATCGCCATACTGGCCATGCCCGCCCGATTGCTTCTTGTGCCGCCCGCGGAGCTGCACCGATTTCTTGATCGTCTCCTTGTAACCGATGCGCCGCGGCTGGGATTTGGCGTGAACCCCGAACTTGCCCTGCAGCCGTTCCAGCGCCACGCGCAAATGCACTTCCCCCTGCCCCCACAGAACCATCTCATGGGTATTGGCATTGTGCTCAAGCGACAGCGATGGGTCTTCCTCAATCAGCTTGGCGATGGATGAGGTGAGCTTCACTTCATCTTTGCGGTCGGTTACTGATACCGCAACGCCGTAAACCCCGGGCGCTGGCTTTTGCACCGCCAGTTGCTTGGTAGCGCCTTTAATCGTTGAAATGGTCTCGCCCGTATTTATTTTCTCCAGCCGTCCCAAAGCCACAGTATCGCCCAGCGCCGCCTTTGGCAGCTTGGTCGGCGTTGTGCCCAGCATGGAAAATACCCCGGCGGCCCGCGCCTCCTGGCCGCCGGCTCCATACAGCACCGCGCCATCAGGCAACTCACCTGAAAGCACCCGCGCGATGGAAAGCTTGCCGCCGCTCGCCGTATGGAACGACTTCAAAACCTGTGCCGTAGCGCCGGCTCCGCCCTTCAATCCCAGGCGCTTGACGGTCGCCTCAACCGTGGGCGCCTCATGGCGCAAAGCCTTCAGCAAGCGGTTAATGCCGTTGCCATGCTCGGCCGAACCAAAGAACACCGGAGTCACCTGCCCCTCGGCAAGCTCGCGCGAAAGATCGGCAAAAACCCGGTCGCGCGGCGGCTCCATGTCGGCGAGCAACTGCTCCAGCAATTCATCGTCATGGTCCGCCAGCTTCTCCAGCATGGCAAAGCGCTCGTTCTTTTCCGCAGGCTTCATCTCGGCGGGAATTTCAACCACGGTGCTTTCCGCGTGCTCCCGGTAAACATAGGCCCGCTCCAGCGCCAGGTCGACAAACCCGGTCACGATGCCGTTGGTCCAGATCGGCAGTTGCCGCAGAACAAGCGGCTTGCTGCTGGCGGGCTGCATGAATTCCAGTACCGTATGCGGCGTCGTGCTCGAATGATCGATCTTGTTGATGAACACAACGCGCGGCAGGCCAATTTCATCAAGCCGCTTGAGAATGAGCTGCAGGGCCGGAATCTTTTTCTCGTCCGCCTCGCAAACCACCACCGCCACGTCGCAGCCGACAAGCGCCGCGCCTATGTCCTGGTTGAATTCGATGGATCCTGGGCAATCCAGAAACGTGTAGCGCTCGCCCAGGTAGTCCGTTGTGGCCACATTGAGCTCAACGCTCATGCCGTGCCCGCGCGCTTCCGGTGACGCATCGCCTATGGTTGATTTTTCGGAGATTTTGCCTTGGCGCCGCGTGGCGCCGGTGCGAAAGAGAATGGCTTCGAGGAGTGTTGTCTTGCCGCTGAGATAGGGGCCCACGAGCGCCACACAACGCGAGCCCTGGGACCTTCTGCCGAGATTGGAGTCCATGTTCGATCCTCCCAAACTGTCAAGGACCGTCCGTGTGCGGGGTTCAAGCCCCGTCTCTGGGCGTATCCGACGCCACTATGCTTGCTCTAATTATGATCATTGGCAAGAGGCAAGTTTTGTAGTTTAGATTTGCGCCATGGACCGCACGGCCCCGCTCAGGCAACGCATTTATCAAATGCTGATGGAAAGCCAGTTCTGGCCGCCCGGGCAGATGCAGGCCTATCAGCGCGACCAGCTTGCGCAATTGCTCCGCCACGCCAAAGCAACGGTGCCATTTTACAAAGCGCGGCTTGATCCCGTTTTCAAGAAAAATGGCGGCATTGACTGGAGCCGCTGGCGCGAAATACCCATCGTCACCCGCGCCGATCTTCGCGAGCGCCGGACCGAATTGCTGGCTCTGGAGCTTCCGCCCGGTCATGGCCCTACCAAGGATTTCAGCACCTCCGGATCATCCGGCGTTCCTGTTACCGTCACCGCCACAGCAATTGCCAGCGCGGCAAAATCGGCTGCAACACAGCGCATGCGAACCCTTCACAAGTTGAACAGTTCAAGGAATTACGCCACGTTTGTTTTTCCCCATCAATTCAAGGGCACGGTCTTTAATGATGGCGAAACACCCGCCTGGTCATGCGAAGCGCAGGACGGCGGCATAAAGAGCATCAAGATAAACCTGTTTCTGCCCGATTCCAGGAAGCTGGAAATCCTGGCCCGGGAAAATGTCGGCTCCCTTAGCCATCTCCCTAACACCGCGGAAATCCTGGCCTATGAAAACAACAAGCTGGGCAAGCCGCTGCGCCTGGAATCATTCCTGTTTTACGGGCAGCGCATCAGCGATGAGCAGCGACAGAAAGTGGAGGAAAGTTTTGGCGCACGCTGCATCAGCATCTACAGTTCAAAGGAAGCGGGCCTCATGGCCAGCCAATGCCCGGCCAGCAATCACCTTCATATTGCTGCAGAGCTGGTCTTTCTCGAAGTGCTGGACGAAAACAACGTCCCCTGTGCCCCCGGTGAAACCGGACGTGTGGTGGTCACCCCGCTTTACAGCACCGCCCAGCCCCTTATCCGCTATGAACAGGGTGATGTGGCCACCCTCGGCGATGGCTGCAATTGCGGCAGCGAATTGCCGGTGCTTCTGCATGTTGACGGCCGCCAGGATCCCATCTTCCGCTTTCCCGGCCGGCTGGGCAATGAAGTGCTGATCGATAAATCCATGCTGCAGAAAACCCTGCGCGCTGCCGCCGTTCAAATGGCCCAGACAAAGGAGCTGAAATTCGAGATCCGCTATATCGCCGACGCGGATGCCGCGCCCGCCGCCAAGGCAAAAATCAACCGGCACCTGCGTCAGGTGCTTCATCCCATGCTGGACTTTGAATACAGGAGGCTGGCAGAAATCCCCCGCAATGCCGGCGGCAAGCAGCAGCGCTTCGTGCGCGAGTTTGCCTGATGCGTGAGGCTGTCAGAAAAATTTTGCGGCCATCCCGGCGATCGTTTCTGCCGGCGCGGCATTCCTGAATCCGGAATTTTCTTCCGCCAGGAGCATCGCCTGTTCGCGCATGGCGGAAGAGGCGGCAACCCGGCCGATCGCTTCGGAAAGCACGCTGGCGTTGACGTCCTTGTATCTCGCCGAAACTCCCGCTCCTGCCCGGACAATGACATTTGCGTTGAACCAGTTTTCCTCGTGGCTATGCAGCAAGACTTGCGGAACACCGGCCAAAACAGCCGCAGTGGCAAAGCCCAGTCCGCCCTTGTGAACCGCAACTGCCTTGCCGGGCATGTCGTCGCGAAGCTTCAAGGGGGTGGCGGAAAGATGGACGCGCGAACCTTCGAATTTTTTGGCCACCCGGCGCAGCGGTGAGCCGAAGTATGCCATTATATCGGTGTTTGCGCCCAACAGGCCATCAAGCACCTTGTCATGAAGCTGGGTGTCTTCGTGGAAATAGGCAATGCCGCCGGAAGCCATCGTCAACGGCGTGGGCGAGCCGCCGGGAATTTCAACGCCCAGATAAGGCTGCAGCCGGTGCGGCCGGTAAGGATCGAAGGTCGGAATCGTCCTGAGGCCATAGGCGTCTGCCTCGTTCAATTGCGGCAGCCGCTCAATGGGCCTCGCCCCGGTCTTCACAAGATCCCTGTTCAGCCTGTCGACGATCTCGGGTTCGCTGGCGTAAAGCGGGCGGTTCAGTTTTGCGATGGGTGGAAAGAACGCCATTTCCGGCGGCGGCATCGTATAACCGTTGCCTACGACTACCAATGGCCAGCGCCCGCGGGCGAAGAGGTTAAGCCCCGGCGAGTAATCGGCAATGATCAAATGTGGGTCAAAGCCGCGGATGATATTCTCCCACCCAGCCAGCCGTGCCGCAAAAGCCCCCTCTTCAATCATCAGGTTTTCGGAAACATGCTCGCCAAAGGTTTCCCGCTTTTGTGGCCTTTTGCCCACCGGGCGCTGCGGGGCCGCAACAACCTTGCGGCCGGGCAATCCAGCGGCAATGCCATTCTGCGGCGACTTAAGGGCAAAAAGGAACTCGCAAGGATAGATATTGCCGATGTGTTTGGCGATTTCCCTCAGGAGAACAATATGTGCAAGGCCGACGCCAAATTCCCAGCCCAGCAGAACGCGGCGAACTCACTCGCCAACGCCGGGCAGGCATCCGCGAACA